>NZ_AUAF01000018.1 GCF_000428585.1 Zooshikella ganghwensis DSM 15267
CGGCCCGCCTTGAAAACAAACAGCCCGGGTTGCCTGTTGGCTGTCTAACTGAACGTCTCAAAGTTGAAGCCCTGATAAAAACCGTACAAGAAATCGTAATGGCGGATGAACCACAAAAAGAGCTGATAGCTTTTACAAAGGCTTTAAAAAAAGTATTACCCGAGCGTAACTCGAAAAAACATTTGGCGGGTTTAGATCTTGGTAGGCAAGAGCCGACGCCTTCATTACAGCACCGAATGGCAGCTTGAATAAATATACAGCTTTGTCAACCTAAAAAAACTTCGGAATCGAGTTAAAGAGATTGGTCAATATAACAACTGAAAGCAAACCTCTCCCTCCTACCCCTTCAAGTTACGGGTTAGATAGTAAGACATGTGAGTTTAAACACCCAAGCCAAACACCTGAACAAACAAGACCGCAACCTTTTCCTGGACAACTTAAGTACTGGGATGTCAATGCTTACATCCATAATATGACAGTTGAAGCCTATTACCCCATTACTGTTGAGCCATTCCATACCTGGCAAAATATTGTTGACTTCAATGGCCGCCGTTATTTATATCAGTACGTACGTCGTGATTTAAAGATCTTTGATATCACTCAGCCTAAACAGGCCAAGTTACTGCACACCAAAGGCAGCACCTGGGGAAAAGAAGGACCAAGCCCTGAAATTAATCCTTTTCCACCAGGACAAATGATAGGTGCTAGTACTATTCAATGGGACTCAGTGCGACAACGCTATATTATGGTCCAAGCTTATGAAGTGCAGCGATTTGGTTTACTCCATGATAAATACCAGGAGCCTGACAAAGTTGAAGCCATCCGCTCTGCCCCACATTTAAAAGGCTTCAGGGTCTATGCGATGCATGGCCCACTACCCCACGAATGGGAGCTATTGGCGACATGTACAACAGATATTACCCATCCTGAAGCCCCCATTGGCAAGCAACAAGGCTCCGGGGTTAGAGATATTCCAAGTTTTTCCGGAAAGCGTTATATGTTTGTTGCTTCAGCGCCTAGTGCTGATTACGCACTCACGGAATACCCCAATGATTTGTACAGCGCAGGCTACCAGTCTTGGGACATGGGTAATCCTGAAAGTCCAGTATTTCTTGATCAACTCACCGTTCCTGGCCAGCAAGTTAATAATCAGTGGCATGAGCATATTTACCAACAAAATCCTCGCGCAGGAAATCGAACCTCCTGGATGGGGGCCCGTATGTCGTTATTTATTCCTTCCTCATCAGATCATCATCAACAATATGGCTACGCAGCAATGGGCGGTCTTGGTTTTTATATTGTTGATATCACCAGTCCAAAACATATGAAAACCGTCGCTCACTTAGCATTTCCTCCAAGTGTCGCAGGCACAGAAGGCGACTTTATCGATATCAGCCAAATTAATCACTCAGGACACGTTTATTACAGTGGTTATCCTCTGAATGAAGATTGCTGGGAACCTTATAAACATATTTATCAGATTGATGTTAGCAACCCTTACCACCCCCAAATAACAGGTACACTACCTCGTCCTCGTCCCCCTAAAACAGCCTTGTTTACTGATTATTGCCAACGCAGAGGCAGCTTTGGCCCAAAACGGACAGGTTCATATACACAACCTGGCATCAGTCGAAAGGGCATTCTTCCCTATAATTTTTATAATGCTGGTTTACAAGTATATGATGTGTCCAATCCTAAAAAACCTTTTATCAGTGCGTATTTCGTCCCTCCCTATGCACCTGAACGAGTACACCCATCAGCCGTGGGCAATCTTTCACATAGTGTGTATGTTGAATATGATCGTAATTTATTTTGGCTATTTACCAATCATGGTTTTTATCTGCTAAGCAGTCCCGTCTTAGGCAAGCCACAGCTTGATGCACCTAAATCTCCCTGGCCAGCTCGAGATTAGTTCATTTTCAATTATCAGTAGGCACCTGCTCCATTTCCTGTGGAGCAGGTATTAAATCATTCGTGATTATATCTTTTGGAAAATACTGACGATAAATTGCTTTTACTTGACCATTTTTCAGCCACAAATAAAGTAGACGATCGTAATTAACGCGCCACTTGGGCAGTAATGGGTGTGCTGAGTGTTTACTAGTAGGGTTATAGTAAGCCTTTGAACTCAATGGTTTGGGTAGATAGCTTATAAGTTGACTTAAACCACTTTGGTGCAGTTCAATCAGCGTAGTCAAAGTATTCATTGGTACAACATCAATTCGATTACGTAATAATTTCTCAATATGTAAAAGATTATTAGTTTCAATATGTAGATTTAATGGTGCAGCCCAAAACGCCTCTGTATAGGACCAGTCTTGTGTAGCACCCACTCGCAATGACTCCAAGTCTTTTAGCGTTTGATAATTAATACGTTCTGCATCCTCACGGCGAATAAAAAAATTCCAGGTGAACTGGCTATAGTATTGCTTGGGGTATACTAAATAAGCCAAACGGTCTGTTTTTTTTGAAAAACTCAGCACAATATCCACATCACCAGACTGAGCCATTTTAATGATACGAGAGCCTACTGGCACTAAGCGAATCGTATAATTAAAGCCCAAGGATTGCATGATTAGCTGAATGATCTCTATATCAATGCCTTTCAGCTCTCCTGCCTCATCGTGATAGCGATAAGGGATCTCTGGAGTTCCTACCACCTTTAGTGGTGGAGCTGAGTCAACACTCAAACTCGCTGTTAAAAAAAGCCAGGCAGCTGTCAACATAATGAACCATTCAAACGCTCATATAAAAAATATTCACTACAACCCTTATCCTAAAGAAAAATCAACTCATTATAACCTTTATGATTATAGCTAAAGATTTTTAGCCACGTTTTAATCAGCGCCTACTTTTCACTCATTTTTATGTAATGACTAAAACCATTGTGTTGCAAAAAGCTAACGTTTATTGATTTCTATTCATCACAACCAACGGTTGATTTAGACGACAAAATATGTATTATTGGCCCCAGTCACCACTCTGGTGACGAAGTTACTCGAGCAATTATCTTAGGCTTAGACTTGATATTAAATGAGTAAAGCGGTACTAGCGAAGAACAGTTATCGCTTTGACTATACTAAGCTCAAGATGTACAGGTACCGTACGTTTAACATACTTAATAACAACAGATTTATTTCTAAATATCACGGATGCTGCACGATGTTAAAATTGGATTGTGCACAACCAACGTATCGCTAAAAAAGCTTATGTAAATGATAGTTAGAAGTAAATTATCTCCTAAAATCCTCTTGTTTAGGACAGGAAGTTCAACATGAAATTACGCCACATTTTACCTATCGCATTACTGTCTATTACCGCAAGTGCTGTTTCTGCAGACCCTATGGATAACTTCACCAAAGACTTTAAACCTCAAGTTTATGGTGCTTATGCTGATTGGTATAAAAAAGATATCACTAACTACTCCTATATTTATACCTACTCTTGTTTTTGTATAGATGCCGGAATTCCTTTCAGAGTTGATGTACTTAACAATGAAGTAAAAAATGTTGTTAACACCAGTACTGGTGCAGTTGTACCAGAAGATAGACGGGGTATGTTTAAAACCATTGATAATTTATTTGCTGAGCTAATGCAAGCCAATGGCAATGCCCACATTATTAATGCCAAATTTGACAAACGCTGGAGCCACCCAAAATCAGTGTATATTGACCGCCACCCTCAAATTGCTGACGAAGAGATTGGCTACACAATATCTAAAATATATCCTATGATGCCATAATCAGTCGGTTTTATTTAGAATAAGATAGCCTACGGCCTTAAAAGCTGACCACATGTCAGTGATAATTTGGCCCTTTGTAGAGAAGCGACATCACTCATTAATATGAAATGTCGCTTTTCCATATCTAAAAATATGCTATACCCAATACGAATGGTTTTTAGGTGCAGCCATCGAGTGACGAAGTCCCATGAGCCTATATTAATAGGTGATTGAGGTGAGGGGTGAAGATAACAAAACCTAGAAATCATTCATGAAGGGTATAAATAGCATTTTAACGCCTATCGCCTTCGATCCCTTACTGTTTATAGTGCTCCAAATATCTATCTGACAAGACTAAAGCCGGATACTGTTTACCACAAGAAACCGCAACCTAGCCTCCAGGGATGCCTTCATACTGCGCTCGACACACCTTGGACCACAGTAATTTGAACGTGTCTTAACGTCACAAATTATTTGTACGATGGCTCTGTTCAATAATCTAACGTTAAGCTAAAAATACTACGGTGAACCTCTAAAAATTCACTTCTTTGACATCACTCGCTACTGACTTAAAACAGTTTTTTTTACACGGCATGTCCCGTACACTATATTTATTACTATTTATACCCAGCCGTGATACATTTAAACGTACTTCTATAAATACAGTCAGTATGCTTTTCAAATGATTAGGATATCATTATGAAGTTAATTCGAGCAGTATTCTTATTTTTAAGTATTATTCCTATACTCGCAGTGGCCAGCTCACCATTTTCGAAAATTACTTTTTTTGGTGACAGCCTTTCAGATACGGGTAATAAACACCAAGTCACAGCAGCCCTGGCCAAAGCCTCAAATCTACGGATAGGGATTCGTGCTAAAGCACCCTACTTTAATGGGCGTTTTTCCAACCATTATGTATGGACTGACTACCTGTGGAGTCATTTCTTTGAAGGTGGCTTATCATCTGCTCGTCAATCCGTACAAGGTACATTAATATTCGATAATGATCTGCACCTGCCTTTTACTATTAACGCCCATGAAGGACAAAACTGGGCTATTGGTGGCGCTCAGGTAGGACCAGGATACTTTAAAGATATAGACGTCACTACTGATGTCGAGCTGCTTGATGGCGCTGTGGTGATGCCAAATATTGGTCAGCAAATAGACGACTGGGCGAAAAAAAATAGTTATTTTAAAAGGGATGAGTTAATCAGTATCCAAGGCGGTACCAATAATTTATGGTTCACCTTATTTGGCGACTTAAATCATAATGGTAAACAAGCAGCAGAGCTTCTGCTGACGCATATTGATAAGTTACATCGTTTAGGTGCAAGACATATTCTAGTCAGCAATATCCCTGCATTAGAATATGCTCCTTTGCTAGCAGAACACCGTGCTAAAGCAGAAAAGTACATTAATAGGTTCAATACCGTTTTAGCCTTGGGTATCAGTGAACGACAGCAAGATAAGCGCTGGCAAGCTGTCAACATTTGCTACTACGATAGTCACACAGCCTTTAAAAAAATAATGGATACTATTGATAAACAGGGTCAATATAACCACCAAGCACTTAATATAACACTCACAAACTACACTGACTCAGCATGGGATTTTACTCAAAATACAATTGTAAACAATCCACAACAATATATATTTTGGGATGGTTTACATCCAACAGATGCCGTACACCATTTAATAGCCAATGATATTATTCAACGGTTATCATCCTTAACTAGACACTAGTCCAGCCCCGGCTTCAACTCATACTTCACAACTCGTTGAAGCCGGGGTTTCACATCGCTTATTAAGTCCGCTACTATGCTCTTGCAAACGTTTATTCCGTTAAAATAACATTTACTCATTATTTTATATTAGAAATTAACGTATTTTTAACGATGACCTTAAGCTAGCACGGAGCAGTAAATGAGCCATAATGACCAATCGCTAAACATTCGCCCTGCCACCAGTGATGACATTCCTACTATTCTTACCTTTATTAAAAATCTCGCTAAATATGAAAAGCTAAGTCATACCGTGGTGGCGACAGAAGACAAGCTCAGGGCTACTCTATTTGGTGAACAGCCTGCCGCAGAGGTAATAATTGCATTTTTAGATGATGAGCCCGCTGGTTTTGCCTTATATTTTTCCAGCTATTCAACATTTTTGGCACAGCCTGGCATGTATTTAGAAGACCTTTATGTCAACGAGTCATTGCGCGGACATAGTATTGGCAAAGCCTTATTACGCCAACTAGCACAAATAGCCAAAGCCAGAAACTATGGTCGACTAGAGTGGTCGGTCTTGAACTGGAATCAACCTGCCATTAACTTTTATGAGTCTATAGGTGCTACACCCCAGGATGAGTGGACTGTTTATCGCCTAACTGGAGACGTCCTGAGTCAACTAGCTGAGAAGTAAAGGATACAAACACAGCGCAGGGAACGCGCTGTTTCACGAGTCATTTTTTTGAACAACGCCCTCCCTCTTTAACCAACAAAAAAATTATATCCCAGCCTAAAGCGTATATACTCAATTTAACAGCTCACTGTTTACCAAGCGATGATTCCTCCATCGCGCGCTTTAAAAAGACTACGTTGTAAGGTCGTTGTAAATGTCTGATGAACCCAAATCATTCTGGGGTAAACTCGCCGTTATCACTGCATTTCTAACGGCCCTGGTCAGTAGCATTACTGTACTCCAACAATGTACATTCAAAGACACAGGCCGTACTAACTTACCACTTAATAACACTAAAGCAGAAGATCCTGTAGATTTTGATGACTATGAGCCAGTTTACCCAACCACGCGGACAACAGGCTCTCCTCCAGTAAATAACAGTGCCTATAATCTTTATTGTTGCGATTTATATGGTAATAAATGGTGTCAAATTGTGATAAATCCTGGCCCTGTTGGCACACCTTGTTTTTGTGCCGGTGTCACAGGTACTGGCTATATTTGTCAGTAAACACCCAATTAAATGAGTCCTAACTGTAACTTCCCCACCTCTGATAATTTGCTGCGGTCCCAAGGGGGATCAAAGACCAAATTGACATGAGCTGCATCGACATGGGGCACCAATTCTACTTGATGTTTCACTTCATCCACCAATACAGGGCCCATGCCACAGGCAGGAGCTGTTAATGTCATATCTATATGCACAACCTGTTGACCCGTTTTACGCTGAATAATATTAACGTTGTAGATAAGTCCAAGGTCTACGATATTCAATTGAATTTCTGGATCATAGCAGTGCCGAAGTACCTCCCAAACATAAGCCTCATTAACTTTTCCATCCTCAAAATGTTCATCATCCGTATTGGGAAAAGACAGTTGAGGTATTTTTTTGCCCAAAGCATCAGCATCTTCCCCGGCTATGCGAAACAGATTACCACGCACCTTTACGGTAAAAGACAGCCCCATACTTTGTACCAACTCAACTTCCGTGCCTTTTTTGAGTCTGACAGCATCACCCGCTGGTACATGGATAGCTTTACAGGCACGTTGCAACTCAATCAAGGGATAGCCTCGACCTGTAGGGAAAGCATTCGATGCCCCTACATTAATGACGTGTGTCGGAATTAAAGAAACAGTAGAAACCTTTTTTGTCATGCTTTACCCCTATTACTCGGTGGTAACCGCTTGCCCATCATTCGCAGACAATGCATGTTCCAGAGCATGCCAAGCCAAGGTGGCACATTTCACCCGCATTGGAAATGCCTTAACACCACCTAGCACCGCCAATCGCCCCATGTCTTCTGCACTCTCACCGGACATAATGAGTTGGTGAAATTTTTTAAATAACGCTAACGCATTATCAACCGATTTCCCCTTAACCTCCTGGGTCATCATGGAAGAAGAAGCCATTGAAATAGCGCAGCCATGCCCCTGAAATGCAATATCCTGAACCACGCCATTTTTCACATCAAGGTATAAGGTAAGTTGATCACCACACAGAGGATTATCGGCTTGCTGCTTATGAGTACAGGGAGAAAGCACACGAAAATTACGAGGCTGACGCCCATGATCCATGATAAGTTCTTGATATAACTGTTTCAGCTCAGGGTTCATTGCCAAAACTCCAGTGCTTGCTCTAAGCCATTGATCAATCGTGCAATATCCTCAGTAGTATTATAAATAGCCACTGAAGCACGCACTGTTGCAGGCACATTAAAAAAATCCATCACAGGCATCGCACAATGATGTCCTGCGCGTACAGCGATTCCAGAGTGATCTAGCAACGTTCCCAAGTCATGAGGATGAATTCCTGCTACGGTAAAGGAGCAAACCGCTGTCTTTTCTTTTGCATTACCAATGATCTTCACACCCGGCACCGCCTTCAGCTGAGCATGGAGCTGATAGAGCAATGTCGCCTCATGCTCCCACAGTGTGTGTTGGCGAAAATGGCTAAACCATTGAAGAGCTGCGCCCAAACCAATCGCTTCTGCAATGGCAGGGGTGCCAGCCTCAAATTTATAAGGTAGATTATTAAACTCAGTATGATCAAAGCTAACCCGCCGAATCATTTCACCACCACCTTGATAAGGCGGAAAGCGATCTAACCACACTTGCTTACCATACAAAATACCAATGCCTGTTGGGCCATACACTTTATGCCCAGAAAATACATAAAAGTCACAATCCAGTGCTTGTACATCAACTGGCGTATGAGCCACTGCTTGCGCACCATCCACTAACACAGGGATACCATGATCATGGGCGATAGCAATCATCTTCGCCACAGGGTTAACTGTGCCTAGCGCATTACTAACATGACTAACGGCTAATAATCGCGTCCGCGAACTCAACAACAATGGAAATGCTTCTAAATCCAGCTCACCTGATGGCAGCATAGGAATAACTTTTAAAACAGACTGAGTTCGTTGACATACCAATTGCCAGGGAACAATGTTAGCGTGATGTTCCATGGCTGAAATCAAAATCTCATCGCCAGGCTGCAAAATACTCTCTGCAATCCCATGAGCAATGAGATTTATAGCTTCCGTTGTACCGCGGACAAAGATCACTTCTTCTCGATTGGCGGCATTAATAAATTGCTGAATGCTATCTCTGGCCGACTCCATAGCCCAGGTTGCACGCTCACTTAAAGCATGTACCCCCCGATGCACATTAGCATTATCACAACGATAGTAGTGATCAAGTGCTTGCAAAACAGCTTCAGGTTTCTGGGTTGTTGCGGCGTTATCCAGATAAACCAGTGGCTGACCATGGACATGTTGATGGAGTGTGGGAAACTGGTGGCGGACTTCATCCGTCAAACAACGCCCATCAGAAACCAAGGCTGATGGACTACTTTGAAACTGCTGTTGAGAAGGCTGCTCAGCCATCATATCGCCTCCATCTGTTCGCTCACTGATGCAAAACTAGGTGTAACCTGTTGTGTAAGCCATTCATATAATGGTTTTGGCAGTGACTGCCAGAGTGTCTGGATGAAAGCTGCCAGCAACAGTTGCCGTGCACTCTCTGATGCAATCCCCCGGCTGCATAAATACTGTAATGCCTGCCTATCAAGCTGACCGACCGTCGCCCCATGAGCACAACGAACAGCATCATGATAGATTTCCAGTTCAGGCTTAGTGTGCATTCGGCTTCCTTGACTCAGTAGCATATTGCGACTGTACATGTTGCCTTCAGCCTGATGAGCTTCAGGTGTCATTAATATTCGGCCATTAAAGACCCCTTTTGACTTTCCTGCCAATAAACCTTTATGTAAACAGTAGCTTTTGGTTTCTTCTGCCAGGTGGCGAAAAACCACACGATGATCATGATGTTGCTGGCCTTGCCCGAGTAGTAGCCCATTCACTGTGGCAGAACTCCCCCGCCCCGCTAAGCGCTGGATAATTTGTAAGCGTGAAGCATTCCCTCCTAACGCAGCAAGCCAACTCTGTATCTGTGCTGAAGTATCCAGATCAACCAGTAGCTGGTGGACATGCTGACATGATGGAGCACACTGATTAAGGTTCACATAAATAACTTCTGCTGAAGGGGCAACATGCAGCTGAGTCAAGCTATTCCACAAACTATCACTTACCGACAAATCAGCCGGAGAAACAGTATGCTCTAACAATGTCAACTGACTGCCAGGTTGCACATGTATACGAACACTCGGCTGATACCAGCCCGCCCTTGCAGCAATATAGGCAATGTGGAGTGTTAGTTGGCTATCCGCAGGAATGCTCAGCTGTAGTGTCTCAGGTGATAATGCAAGGTTAAGTAATGCAAAACCATCACTGTCTTCATCCAATAAATCTTGGGCCGGTATAAACAATGAGGGATCTGATACGTCACCTAATTGCCCGCCAAACAGAGAAGTATTGGTTTGATCACTGTAAAACTGACCATCGATACAATACAACAGTACACTGTTTGCTTGGGGGCTAATCGCTTTATGAATCAAATCAAGGTTGATACTAGCCGACAATTGTTTTATGTCAGCAATAACAGGATTACCGGTTTTTTGAGGCAAAACACTGGTTTTTTTTAGCGCATTATTTAATAGCGGCTCAGTAAAAAACTGCTCAGCACGAGTATACTTCCAAGACTCTTGGTGGCGAGTAGGTAACCCCTGCTGCTGCCACCGCTGCCAAGCACGCTGTCGTATTGGTGAAATACCTTCAGCTGCAGACTGTATGGTTGTATCCCACTGCTGTTGGCAATGCTCAGAAATTGCTTGGCGCATCATACTCATTCACGAAGCCCTCTGTGTCATTAAAGCCTTCATGTTTGGTATATATGGAAGGCGTTAAATTCATACCCTTATTCACAGACACCAGAAACTTATGCGGCAAAAGCCTGAAACCCTTGATTAGCCACTTGGTCTGCAAGCTCAACACCACCAGACTGGACAATACGTCCTGCCAATAAAATATGTACTTGATCAGGTGTTAGATATTCCAGCCAGTGCGGATAGTGGGTAATTAGCAAAAAACCTGTGCCTTGTTGCTGTAAGTGTCGTATACCTTGACCAATAATTTTCAAGGCATCGACATCAAGCCCGGAGTCGATTTCGTCTACGACAGCAATCCTTGGTGATAGCAACAACATCTGTAATAACTCATTTCGCTTTTTTTCTCCGCCAGAGAAGCCATCATTCAACCCTCTGTATAAGAAGTCCTCGGTTAACCCGGATTGCTTTGCAGCCTGTTTGACTTGGGCTAATAATTCAATGGCATCCAATGGCTCCAGATTCTGCACTTGCCGATGTGCATTCACCATGGCCTTGTAAAACTGCAAGTTACTCACCCCCGGAATAGTGACAGGATGCTGAAAAGCAACAAACAAGCCCTGGTGAGCACGTTGCTCTATGGACAGTGGCAATAAATCCAGTCCTCCCAGCCGCAACGAGCCTGACTCGATGGTGTAGCCTGTATCCCCCAGAAGTGCTCGGGTTAAGGTACTTTTGCCGACGCCATTGGGTCCCATTAACACATGGATTTCCCCAGCATTAATCGTTATGTCAATGGCTTCAAGAATGGTTTTGTTGGCCACGCTGACCGCTAATGATTGAATCTCCAGCATTATTTCCCCCTTTTAACCCACACAACCTTCCAGGCTCACTTGCATGAGACGGTTAGCTTCTACCGCAAACTCCATTGGCAATTGCTCAAAAACATCTTTGCAAAAACCATTAACGACTAACGCCACAGCCTGCTCAGGCTCTAACCCTCTTTGCTGCAAGTACAAAAGCTGTTCATCCGCAATTTTTGAAGTTGTTGCTTCGTGTTCTACCGTACCAGAGTATTCACCAGCCTCAATGTAAGGAAAGGTATTTGCAGAACAACCATCACCAATTAATAAGGAGTCACATTGTGTATAGTTGCGGGCACCAGTGGCAGTAGGATTGAGTTTAACAAGGCCGCGATAGGTATTTTGGCTTTTCCCTGCAGAAATACCTTTCGACAAAATCGTGCTTCGGGTATTTTTGCCAACGTGGATCATCTTGGTGCCTGTATCCGCTTGCTGGTAATTTCGCGTCACCGCCACAGAGAAAAATTCACCAATGGCATGATCCCCCCGCAAAATCACACTCGGGTATTTCCAGGTAATGGCTGAGCCTGTTTCAATTTGTGTCCAGCTTATTTTGCTGCGAGTCCCCGCACAAAGCCCCCGTTTGGTCACAAAATTATAAATCCCGCCTCGGCCTTGTTCATCACCAGGGTACCAATTCTGCACTGTGGAGTACTTAATCTCAGCATCATCTAAGGCCACTAGTTCTACCACAGCCGCATGTAACTGGTTTTCATCCCGCATAGGGGCTGTACAGCCTTCGAGATAACTGACGTAACTGCCTTTTTCAGCAATGATCAGTGTTCGCTCAAACTGACCTGTATTAGCCGCATTAATTCTAAAGTAAGTGGATAACTCAAGTGGACAGCGAACCCCTTCAGGTACATAGACAAAGGAGCCATCACTAAATACCGCAGCATTTAATGCCGCATAAAAATTATCACCTGGAGGAACCACACGCCCAAGATAGGCTTTGATTAATTCAGGGTATTGTTGGATTGCTTCTGAAATTGGGCAAAAAATAACACCCGCTTTGGCCAAAGTATCCTTAAAGGTTGTTGCCACAGAGACACTGTCAAATATGGCGTCAACGGCTACCCCTGCGAGCATTTCCTGTTCATATAATGGAATACCCAATTTTTCATACGTTTGCAGTAACTCAGGGTCAACTTCATCAAGACTTTTGGGGCGATCTGCAAGGGATTTGGGTGAGGAGTAATAAACAATACTTTGAAAGTCTATTGGCGTGTGTTGCACTTGTGCCCAAGCAGGCGGTTTCATTTTGCACCAGCGCTGAAACGCTTGTAGTCGCCAATTTAAAATATATTCCGGCTCCTGTTTTTTAGCCGACAATTGCCGGATAACAGTCTCATTCAAACCTGCTGGCAAGGTATCTGTTTCAATATCAGTCACAAACCCTGCACTGTAGCGTTGTTGCAAATGCTGTTGCAAATCTGTATTTGCGGCACACATAGTGACCTTCCTCTATCACTTAAGCCTTCTATCACTTTTAACTCACTTATTAGCAAGCCATTAATTACTCACCAACACTGTGCGTCTTTAAACAATAGTCAACGTAGCAACTCATGCCTATTCAAAAGCATGTTCTTCCCTCAACTACCCTTATCAACCAAATACCATACTAAAATAGTAAACTTTATGTTTACAGCGTAATCCTCTATCAATTTAAAATCAATACTAATTTGGTATAGAATAGTCTATCAGTAAAGCTTTACTCCTACTCAAGGAGGGTGATGCAGACTGTAACTCACTATTGGGGCTGACAGCGTTGTCAGTGATGCTCAGGACAAAGAAGGGTAAAAATATGCTTCGTATCAGCCGCTTAGCCGATTACGCGCTGATTATTGCGCATCATCTACAACAGCAGGCTAACCTTATCAGCCTGGAAGCCATTGCTGATAATACGCAAATTCCACGGGCTACAGTACGAAAGTTATTAAGGTGTCTGGTGCAGCATCAGCTTGTCACCTCAGTTCGAGGTGCTCGAGGTGGCTACCTTCTGGCAAGATCAGGCGATAATATTTCGATTGCGGATGTTATTGAAGCGATTGAAGGTCCTATTGCGTTAACCGAATGCGCTAAAGCCACTGCCCACTGTCAATGTGAGCTATCATCTCATTGCCAATTAAAAAACCCTTGGCAACAGATTAATCAACAGCTGTATTTAACCCTTAAACAGGTAAAACTCACCAGCATCAACAGCTCAGCCACTTCCAGTCAATCGGTAACATTGGAAGCTTCGCAACATACCACGCCTGTAGAGCCTTTGCCAATCAACACTGATTAGTTCATACAAAGGACTCTATTTCTGATAACCACTGATCTGCTTCAGGGGAAAGGTACAATGTGTCTTCCAAATTGGCCGCCCAGTCATATTGCTTAGCAAAATAGCGCGTTAACATGACGGCCATGACCTGAGCAGCAAGGTGCTCACTCCATACCGCAGTCGCAAGACAACGCCAGTGATCTATATTACGAAGTTTGGGATGACTGATCTGCTGCAAGCAAGTTTCACACAGTAAAATACAGTGCTCAATGTCAATTTCAGTCGATACTGGAGGAACTTCAAATACCGTCAGTTTCGTTTTTCGTGCTCCACAAAGTTCACACTGCGCACTGTAACGACGCACTAATTCCCTTGTGAAGTTTTCCAGCTGCTGTTTTCTCAGCACATCCCTTTGGAAACCTTTTGCCATAGTAGTTGATCTATTCTAATGATATCAATGTATGGACCATAGCACTCGGTAACAAGAGATACCACTGTTGCTTTTTGTAAGTTAATTCAACATTAACGACATTTGACGCGCTTTTTACATTCGTTGCTGGTTGCCACTTTATACTGACTTGTGCCTGATGATCATTATGCCATGTACTAATAACCTTGAGAGTATGATATTGCCAAGGCTTTTTTTCCAAGGTTCTTTTGGCTAACCACACGAGTAATGCTTCACCTGACGTAGGCCACTGACAAGGTTTAACGCTTAACTGCCGACAAACACCTTGTTGCTCACGTGACGATGGCCACTGTTGCTGCAACGCACTTAAGGTATCAGGATCAATGTAAGCAGCCGCTTCGGTAAAATCACCTGTGACAGTCGCTTTCACCATGGCCTTTGCTAAACACTCAATGACCTCATTGGTATTATTTGACTGGTAACAAGACAAGGATAAATCAGTGGAAGAAGCAAATATACTGGAACTGAACAAGATCATTAGCCCCCCAAAAAAACTCGATATTTTCAACTGATGCTCCTAACCAAAATACTCCCAGCGTTTGGGAAAGATAGAAAAATCAATTAAATCACATTGCTATTCTGTTCAGGGGTAACTTGTCGCATAGTCAACAATTGATAGCCGCTAATAGGTGACTAGCCAGGGATTTCGCGAAGGGGAATTAAATTATTGGAATCAATGACACGCACACAATTTCGCCCAGCATGTTTTGCTAAATAAAGCGCATTGTCTGCACGTTTTACCATTGTTTCGGGTCGATCACCCGAAATGTAGCCTGTAATACCAAAACTACCCGTACATTGCATAGGGCCATGGTTGAAGTTTTCCAGCGCACGACGTAACTTTTCTGCAAGAAAAGCACACTGCTGAGTACTCGTTTCAGGGCAAATAATTAAAAACTCTTCCCCCCCCCAGCGACCCACGGTATCCACTTTTCGTAAGTTTGCTTTCAACAACCCAGCAATACTAACTAAAACATTATCCCCCATTTGATGACCATACTGATCATTTACTTCTTTAAAATTATCAAGATCTATTAACATAATTGAGCAAGGGTGATTAAAGCGCTCTGCTCTTTGTACTTCTTGATGGTGGATTTCATCGAGCTTCAAGCGGTTATTCAATGAAGTAAGGCGGTCTAAATTGGCGAGTCTTTCCAGCTCACGATTTTTTAAGGCTAATTCGGCATGAGCTTCTGCTAATGAGTTTTGCACCTCTTTGAGTTGACTAATATCGACAGAGATTGAGTATTTTACCACTCTTCCATCATGCCAAATCATCGCACTTTCTTGCAGCTGATACCAACAATCATTGGTGTCATTAAAGTACTCAAAAACAACTACCTTACCATTGGGTTTGCCAGAGCCGTCAACCAGTTCAGGAATCTTACAAAAAAGACAGGGCTGATCCTGCTGGTAAATTTGCTGCCAACATTTTAAACCTGGCTTGTGCTCAACAGCTTGTTTAAATGCATGATTGACATAAACAACCTCGCGGTAATTTGCATCAACCACATAAATTCCAAATGGAATTGCATCAAACAATGCCTCAAAAATACTATCATCCAGCATGGACGAATTTCCGTTATCAAACCTTACTGACTGAACACCATGCACACCTTTTTTAGCACAACAGCAATTTAATTACTCTTCATCATCACTGTCGTTTTTCAGGACTTTTTGAATCACCTCCTGCAGCCGAACTTCTTTTACCGGTTTCAACACATAGCCTTGTGCTCCAGCATCAATCGCCTCAAGTACCATCTGTTCCTGGCCATGGGAGGTTACCATTATAATGTTAGCTTGAGGATAACTGGCCATAATCGCCTTGGTTGCCTCAATACCATCCATATCAGGCATGGTAATATCCATCGTCACTATGTCAGGTTTGACTTTGGGGTAACTTGCTACGGCCACCGCCCCACTTCGACACTGGCTGACTACCTCATAGCCTAATTCTGTCAACATTTTAGTTAGCTTATTGATGGTAATGAGCGAGTCATCCACAACCATCACCCGCAACCCTGTCATATTCACTCCAGATAGTTTAAATATTGATCAAACATATCCTTAGGTCCAACACAGATAATCACTAAATCCCCAAACTGAGTGTGTAAAGAGGTCCGATAGAACCGTGCATGACGATGCTTAACAAGACTTTTACCCCCTGAAAATGCAACTGGGGGAGAAAAATGAACAAGCTCTTTGCTACCGAGAAGTGCAGTACAATTACCAATAATTGTATTCAACAAATCACTCCCCGTTTCTTCCAGATACACTTCTTTCTCTTCAGGGGGAAAGTCAATACCAGACATAAAACAGTCCATCAAGTAATGCAGTAGTGACACATCAAAACTAAATGCAATCATCATGTTGACGGGGCCACCCATACTTAAAATTGAAGTATAGTCACGCAGCGTTAATAGCTGCACATCCTCCAATACAAACTCTGTTCTTTGTACTTCAATAGCAGCTTCATCAACCAGTATCTCTTTCGCTCGATTGGCAATGAGCACCATTACATGGCCTATATCCAATGGCTTTGTCATATAATTACCCTTCGACCTGAAGTTTACACCGTTCACTTCATCTCAAGCATGTATTCATATCTTTTTACTTTTTATAAATGCAGGTAATAACCCACTCATTAGTGCAACAAAGATACCTTTATGTATCCTCCTGTCGAAGAGGAACAGTAATTTTAAACTGAGTCCCTTTTCCTTGTTGACTTGAGACTTCAATGGTACCACCTAGCTCATCCACGACGTCTTTTACTGCTGCCAAACCAATGCCTCTACCAGATATTTCATCAGCACTTGAACATGTTGTGATACCATGTTCAAAAATAAACGGTAATAATTCAGCCTGATCCATTTTTGCAAATTCTACTACACGTCCTATATATCGCTCTTGTAACTGAGTACGTAACGATGTAACGGAAATACCTGCCCCATCATCTGCCACTGTGATAAAACACAAATCTTCTTGTACCGCTAATGTACAGAGTATTTCACCACAAGCATCTTTGCCAGCTTCCAGCCGCACATTAGGAGCTTCAATGCCATGATCAATTGCATTTCGAAATAAATGAATCAAACTATGGATTAACTTAATAAAGCGATCAGGATTAACCGTTATCGACTCACCCACTAACACAAACCTTACTTCTTTGGCACAACGTTTTGCCAAGCGTTGAACTGTTTTTTCATAAGCCGCTAACATGCTATGCAAATCAACAACTTTCATATTGAGTGCACAACCAACAAGCGCCTTTATTTTTTCTGTATCTGTGCCATCTGTTAACACTTGCCTTGCCTTGTTCACCAACGCTTCTAATTGCTGGTTACCGATAACAACGCCCCCTTTATTGACGAGAAAAGCCTCTCCAAACATTCGGCGCACAACATTAAGATCCTGATCCAAACACTTCATTAGATCACTCTCAGCAACCTGAGCTAATACTTTTTTATAGTCCTTTTTATCTGGCAAGTTTATAATTTTTTGTTCAATTTCATGGATAGCATCGGGTAATCGTTTAAAGCCATACTGGTAAAATATTCCTTTATAAGTATGAAACTCCTGCAACACCTGTCTCACATTTACACTCAATGCTAGCACTTTTGAGGATGCATATAGCTGCTGTAAATTAGCGATAAACTGTTCAAACTCATCTAACAAATAAAATATATCCTGACCGTCGGTTAAAATTGATACCACAAATTCAAGGTTTCGCCGTTCTTCTTCGAGATTTTCCTGTAGCTTTTTTTCTTCAGTCATGTCCGTCAAGATCATCATGATCTTTTCTTGCACATAACGGTACTCTGCAGCAATAAAACGACCTGCTATCAAAAAGCTTGATGGCAATAGAGAAAGCAGCACCTCTCTTTTAAGAGGGTTAGCCGTTCCTTTTAGTCGAGTAAGTACACGCTCATACAAACTCACTTCCACATCATTGACCAATGGTAGCAGTGATGTTATTTTCTTACCCGAAGGAACACAACGTAAAATTCTTTCACACTCAATACTATATTGAGGCTCTACAAGGAGTTGATCATTGAAGGTTAAAAACCCTTGACCAGAATTATGTAACAGGTTTTCAATTTGATTAGATTTATACTGTAGCTGTCGGTAGAGTGTAGTAATTTTTCTATTCCAACAAATAATCACAATGATAATTCCTCCCACAATGAGCAGGAAATTCCATAGTAAACCATAATCAACATACTCCTCCATGGTAACCTTCATCCAGTGATTGTAAATCTGCTCTTGATCCTGATTTGTAAACGTTTCTATCGTTTTATCTAGGATACTCAGTAATTCAGGGTAATATTTATTGACTGCAATACTCACTACCTTTTCAATATCGAGCCTACCTGCTATTTTAATTTCGTGAGCACGCTGTTTTTGCAGCCAATAGCTAATTGCAGCGAGATCATCCACAAAACCATCGATATCACCTGAAACAACATCTTTAAGACCTTTTTCAACTGTTTCGTACTCTGTAATATGAATATCCAGATTATTTTTTTGCAAAATTTCCTTTGTTAGGTTATCCGCAATCACACCAATATGTAACCCCTGTAAAGAGCTAGTATCAATAAAGGATTTTTCCAGCCTAACCGCAACAACTAATGGCAAACGAAATAGTGGCCGTGTAAAGTTATACTTATCTCGCAATGAAGGTAAATCCATCGCGGCTATCAACACATCACAAGATGGATTCATGTCATCCTTACTGGTCACCAGAGAAAAATGTAAACCCGTCCTTTCAGTAATTAATTGTAAATAGTTTTTTGTCATCCCTGTATGCTCTCCCGCTGGGGTAGCAAACTCAACGGGTTGCCAATGCTTATTAATACAATACTTGACTGGACGTTTTTTAGCGACAAACTTCTTCTCTTCAGCTGATAAGTCTAACCTTAGACCTTCCATTACAGCATGAGAATAATCACCGATCCATTTTGCATTAATTTCCTGTACTTCATTAAGGCTTAACTCGCTTATTCCTTTATTCAGTATACTTAACAGAATCTTATTTTTTTTATTCACGGCAAGGTGTAAAGCTTCATGCCGCTTATCAAGCTCCAGCACGTTATTCGCAAGCACCAGATTTGTTAGTCCTTCTTTTTCTATTAAATACTTTGCTACAGCACCACTTTCAATGGTTGCATCCACCGCACCAGTACTCACCAGCTTTAACGCTTCACGGCTACTATGGGTTAGTCTTATTTTTATTTTAGGAAAAGATTTTTTTAAAAATTCCCCGACATAAAACCCCTCAGGAAATGCTAGCACTTTACCTTTAAGTTGCTGCAAAGCCTGATAATTATTTTCTTGGCGGCTAATTAATATGTTGGGTAGCTTTGCATAAGGTTTGGTAAATAGAAGATGCTCAGTACGCTCAGGGGTTTTAACAATATTAACCAGAATATCCAAGCTGTTCTCATAAGCCTGATTTAGTAACTTATTCCAAGATGATTCTGTAATAAACTCAACAGTAAAGCCTATTTTTTTGGCTAATAGATTTATATAGTCAACCGATAATCCTTGCGGTTTGCCATCATCATAAAAGTCAAAGGGTGGCCAGTCTGTCTCATTCGCGACTTTTAATACCGGATTACTTTTTAACCACTCCTGCTCTTCGGGTGTAAGCTGTACTGTTTGTTGCTGCGCTGTCACTGTAGATTGTAACCAACGACTACTGAGCACCTTTTTTTCTGCATCTGAAATATTCGTTAACACTTTATTAATTATATTTCTTAATATTGGCCAATCATCTCTGACGGCAATAGTTAACTCATCATTATCAATATTGACACTGCTAGGCGTATCCACAACTTGCAACTGATGCATATTATGCCGCTCCAGCAAGTAATACAGTACCGGCTTGGAGTCCATATACATGTCTGCATCATTAAACAATACCGCTTGTAACCCTTTTACCGGATCACTGACAGAAACCAGTTCAGCCTCAGGAAAATATTCCCTTAACGTACGCTCGTAGTTATAGCCTTTAACAATGGCCACTCGCTGCTGCTTAAGGTTTATTTGCATGGCTTGCTGTACTTGCGTTTTATCAATTGCAGCAACAGCCATGGGCAAAATAAGGTAAGGCTGTGAAAACAGCATATATTGTTCACGCTCCGGAGAAACAAATGCTGTATGCAATAAGTCCAGCTCATGGCTACGTATCATCTCCAAAAAGCGCTGCCATGGAGGCCCTGTAATATACTCAAACCGAAGACCTAAGTGTTTAGCCAGTAAATTCATCAAGTCAATAGAGTAACCCTTTGGTACACCATTTTCTGCATAATCAAAAGGTGGCCAATCGGTTTCATTGGAAACTCTTATTAATGGATGTTTACGAAGCCATTGTAACTCCTCATCCGTTAAAACCAATTTCATTCTTGAACTTGGTTCAAGTCTTGGAAGTTTTATCCACTTTCGTTGTAGCTGTTGCACTTCAACAGGTGATATTTGTTGCATTCCCTCGTTGATAATATCAAATAGCGTTGGCTCATTTTCAGAGACAATGAATAGCCAAGAGGTGCTATTTTTCAATGCTTTTATTTGCGGCTTACCCGTGATACTGATATCCGGCAACCAATAATTTCTAGTGACATAATTAAACGTCGCTTCATGTAAAATAGCAGCATCAACGTTTTGCTTACTCACCGCATTCAATAAAGTCTGAGCATCTTGAAAAACCTTCCATTCAGTTAGCGGATATTTTTCAGCCAGTAAATGATATGCTGTAGTTTCCTTTACGACCCCTACCACTTTTTTTTCTAAATCCTCTAATTGAGTCAACGATTTTTTTTCTCTATGCCCTACCAGCACCCATTGATCCGCGAGTATAATCGGACTGAACAAAGCGTTATCCGTTGCTAATAAACCAGGAACATCACTGATCATCAACGAGTAATTATCCTGCTCAAACTGCTGACGTAATAACATTAAAGAATCATGAGGAAAAAACTTAACACGCAGGCCAATTTTACTTGCTAACAGTGTAATATAGTCTACGATGAACCCCTGAAATTTTCCTGACTGATTTTTAAATACAAACGGTGGCTGATTATCAACCAAAGGAACGCTGAGAACTGGATTTTTTTTAATCCAGTTTCGCTGTTCTGGTGACAGCTTTATTTCTTCTAACTGGCGCTGCCTGGTACTTGCCTCCAAGCTCAGTAATGCTTGTGTTAGAATGGGATATTGATGTTGATATTGAGTGATATACGCCAGTTGTTCCTTAGCCGCTGTCGCGGCTGAAAACGCTTGAGAAAAAGTTTTATTAAATTGTTTTCCCCGCGCATTATTTGCAAAGGTAATGTGCAGTTGCTGAGAGCCCAACCAACGCCTGTTAATTTCCAATAGTTCTTTATCACCACGTAACTCGGGATGTGTTTGCATTAAATAATAATACACTGCAGGATCAATCACACTGGCATCAACAAACCCTTTTGACAACGCCTGTAGATTGTTTGCATCATCTAAACTGCTATACGTCTCAACTTCACCTAACGAAATTTTTCTATCCAATAATGGATGGTTTAAATATCCTTCAACAACTCCAATACGATATTTTTCTAAATCATCAATAATGCGCCAATGAATGGGGTAGGCTTTACGTTGAGCAAGCGCAACGTAACTTTGGCCAACAGGCTTGGAGTAAATAAAACGCTTGGCTAATTCAGGATCATAATATTCCGGGAAATAACCATCATACTCTTCATTTGCCGTACGTCGTACAGCTTCAGTCCACGGTAAAAAATCAACTTTAACTTGATACCCCACTTTCGCAAAAGCATCAACGACAATAGCTGATGTTAGACCATTCTCTGGCAGCGTTTTTCCTACAAATGGAGGCCATTCCAATGATGCAAGACGCACTTGTTTGCCCTGCAAACTCTCAAAGAGCATTTCATTTAACTGTACATCTGAGCCGAACACCCCCATCGCCAAAAGGGCACGCCCCATTTTTCGTAATTCTCCCCAGTCTGCATTACCAACCTCAAGCTCCCCTTTTTCTAAAATAATATCTTTTAGCGCTTCAGCCTGCTGTTGCAGTTTTTTAGTGCTCAGCTCAGGCAAATAGTGCCGCTGGATGAGCTGTGCCATTTCTTCAGGATGCTTTAACGCATATTGCCAACCCCGAAGTGAAGCTGCGATGAAATCTCTCACCAACTGCGGGTGTTTGGCAGCATAAGCTTCTGATGTAAACAAGTTTCCCTCATAAAAATGTACATCCCATTCACTCATATGGAGTACTGTGTGAGGAATACCCAACGCTTGCACATCCGCAAGTTGATCTAATCTTGAGGTAAATCCTGAAATTCTTCCCTGCTGCCACGCTTGTAAAGGGTTTGGCTCAACAACCAGTTTGACTTGATCAAGAGGTATACCCTGTTGATACAAAAAAACGCGTGTTACCAAGTCGAGGTTATAGGGATTTGCAACGGCTAATTGCCCACCTTTTAATGCTTGAGGTGATTTATCAGCCCCCTGTAACACAATCACTTTCGGAGTTTGCTTGAATATATTGGCCAATAATAATACTGGCTTATTGGCTAGCCGTGCTTGAATGAGTTTAGCGCCTGCAACACCAAACTCTGCTTGCTGATTACTCACCAGGTTAATAACATCGTGATCTGAATCCCCCGCCTCGATAGAAACCGTCAAACCAAAAGCACGAAAATAACCTTTATCAATGGCAGCATAGTACCCTGCATAAGCAAACTGGTGAGGACCATTAATCTTTAATTTTACATGGTGAAGCGAAATGGGTTCTGCGGCCAAAACCAATGAGGAAGATAATAGTAATAAGGTGCAACATTGAATCAGCCATAGCCACAGGTAAATATACCGCATCAGTTTTATACAGTGTAAGTAATCACGAAGCTTGCTTAATTGCTGAAAAAAAACCATTAAACTCACTGCCTCAGGAATACCCTGATGAGTCGATGTATGTTGCCAGCATTCTTTTAATCAAATAATGGCTTGGTCTGTAGCCTTATCCTATATGCTTGGCATATGGCTAAATTATAGCCAGATTCCCTTCTCACTGCCGAAGTAATAGCTGGAGCCATTGAATTAATAAATGAGCTTTCGTTTTTTTTGAATGGAGTGATTTCTGCCCATTCAATAAGGCAAAAAAAACCGTACTCACGAATAAAAGTACGGTTTAATGGTAAGGCATTCTGTCAAACAATAATTTATGCGCAGCTATGATTTTCTACTGGAAATGCATGACCTAGCCAGCTTTTACTTAATAGTAATGGAATTATCGCTAAAGTAATCATCACCAGTGACAGTGACATCAAATGTGAGAATGGCATCTGCACCGTGATAATACTTGCCACTGACGCCATCACCATCTGTAAACAGCCCAACGTCGCAGAAGCAGTACCCGCACTTTTGCCAAAGGGTGCTAACGCATAGCTGGCAGCTGAACCGAGTATTAAAGAAAAACCACAACCAGCGAGCATCACTGGCAATAAAAATCCTAGTAACGTTGTGCCATGGATTATAAACCCAAGCAGCATGAGCAGACCTGCTATAACAATCAACAAGCAGCCTAACATGACACAACGGTGGCGCCCCAAATAGGTCATCAGCTTAGGCGCAAGTAAAAAGCTAGAAGCCATAATGACCAATGCATTCGCACCAAAACAAAGAGCAAACTGAATTTGGGTCAGCTTTAATGTTTCAATCATGATAAAGCTGGCAACTGAAACATAACTACAAATCATGCCCAGTGCGACCATACAGCAGTAACAATAGAACTGAAAGCGACGATGTTGAAGGATTTCCCAGTAAGGTCGCCAATGCCAATGTACCTTGGCAGTATCACTGGGCCGAGTTTCATCTAACCAGAACCAGACCATCACCCCTACCAGAGCCGCAAAGCCAGCAAGAAAATAAAAGCTTGCTTGCCAACCCCACTGTGTGGCGAGAATGCCCCCCAGCATAGGTGCAAGTGCTGGTGCGACGCTAACACAACCATTGAGGTAGCTGTACATTTTAGCGCCTTGTGCAGCAGAGAACACATCTCGAACGACAGCAAAGGCTACAACAGACGCACAGCAGCTACCTAAACCTTGTATCGCTCTCGCAGTAATTAGCCAGTTAATCGTCGGTGCCCAAGCAGCCGCCAGACTACAGAGCAAATACAAGACAATTCCAACAAGCACGACGGGACGCCGACCAAAACGGTCACATAATGGGCCAACAACCAACTGGCCAATACCCACCGTAAACAAAAATACACTTAGCGTGTATTGCACCTGATTGGTATTGGTATGGAAGTAGTTGACGAGTGATGCCATTGAGGGCAGATAAATATCAATACCCATTGGCCCAAATAAAACAAGCGGCACGAGGGCCGCTATAAAAAATTGACTTACAACTTTAGACTTCATGTTGCAGTATTTTAAGCAGAAAGAGGTTAAAAAAATCAACTCACACGAGGTGGTTGCGCGTTCACTTTAGTATGATTAAGATATGATTTCAAATGACTAATATTCAAGGTAATATTTCCACCATGGAATATCATAGCCATGAAGCTAGATAAACTATCACGATATGACCTTAACTTACTAATTAATCTTCAAGTGTTACTTGAAGAGCAAAGTGTCAGCAAAGCCGCTAAACGCCTTCATGTCTCACAGTCCGCTATGAGCAAAACCCTGGCTCGGCTCCGTGATCTCTTTGATGATCCCTTGTTTATCCGCTCAGCCCATGGCTTGCGCCCCACCCCCCGAGCTGAAAATCTGCAACCCCAGCTTGCCAGTGCACTACAAGATATTCAGCAACTTATTCAGCCACCCAAGTTTGATCCCGCAACAACTCAACGAGATTTTAAGATTGTCACATTAGATAGTGCCTACCAGCTCTTTTTGCCGAGCTTTTTTGCTCCCTTAATGCAAGCAGCCCCAAATATGCTGTTAACTTTCGAAGACTGGTCTGAGCACTCACTTCAGGGACTTGCACAGGGACAAGTTGATCTTGGTATTACTGCGAGAGAAAATGCCACTGACTCCAGACATCAACAAGATCCCCTCCCCCATGGAGTGAAATTTGAACATCTATTAGAAGATAACTTTGTCTGTCTAGTTCGCAAAGGCCATCCTATTTTATCCAAAGCATCGTGGCAGATATCAGATTACCTGGCACTCTCCCATGTTCAGGCTTCTTGTGAAGGACATGACCGCTGGGCACTGGATATCACGTTAGCGAAGCAAAACAAATCACGGCGGATCGTTGTTCAGGTGCCCGAGTTTCACGCCGCACTGGAAATCGCCCGACAAAGTGATTTAGTGTTTACCTGCCCGCAGATTTTTGCCCGGCATGCTGTTCAAAATTATCCACTCACACTGCTCCCCCTACCCATTGCATTGGATACGGTTACCTACCTGTTGGCTTGGCATCAGCGCTTCGAGTGTGATCCAGGTCATAAGTGGCTACGTGAAATGCTTTATCGGCATATTCGTGAAGATCAGGCATCAACGTTAAATTTTGACCAGAAAGGAAAGTGAAAACAAAACCACTGACACATAAAACTACGCTATTTTTTAGGGTGATAACTAAGGAGCGTCATCAGTTGATCATAAAACTGATTAAATCCATGGGATCGAGCCAAGGTAGCCAACTGCTGCCAGTCGATCTTAGGATTCATGAAGGCTTCTAATAGAGGATGTTCAGGTGGAAGACGATACCGCCACTCATCAACCAACCACTCTAGAATATCATCAGGTAGCCAGTGGTAGGGAAAATTTTGCTGCAGAAACTGCTGCCGGGCTTGATGGTTAGGCAAGTGCTGAAATTGATCAAAGAGTGATTCCATTTCATTTTTTGTGGGGTAACGAATACTTCCCGCTTCCTCCAAACCCGTAGGTGGTGGCTCTAGATAGTACTCACGAAATGTCGTCATATTCTTAGCTCCTTGCCACACACCCTAATGGACTGTTGATTCCCCCCCTACATCATTGATGAGGTGCTTTCTGTATATGACCCCCCCTGGTTACTGCAAAACTGAAGAACATGCTCATTTAATGGGTGCCTGTAAATAGTATAGCTAGGATTTATTCCATAACGTTACCAAACAGCACTGCTATACCATTCTGCAATCTTTTTTGCGAGGCCAGTTTTAACAGGCCAGACAATCTCAGCTAAAACCCTTCGTCTTGGTTATAGCTATTAACAGCAAGCTTAAAGTCAAATTTGATACCTCTTGTCCCTTGCTGATCACATTATCCAGACTGAAAATCCTCATGTGCTATAGTTTTTCGTGTATTAGAGATTAGTAGTATGAATGAAGAAGCAGCACAAATATTAATGGCACGCCAGCCTATCATTGATACAAGCTATCGAATTCAAGGCTATGAGCTATTATTTCGAGATGCCCACCTAAGCCCTACAGATATTAGTGGCGATAAATCAACGTCTCGATTGATTGATCGTTTACTAACAACCTTTACCCTTGAAGAAATTACTGATAATAGTCGAGCATTTATTAATTTTACGCGTTTTTGGCTACTCAACCCACCTTCTTTATCACCAGATAATACAGTTATAGAAATACTCGAAACAGTGCCATTAGATGATGCTGTGCTGGCATCCATAGCTGACTTAAAAAAACAAGGTTTCACACTTGCACTGGATGATGTGATTGATACAGAGCGTCTATCGCCTCTACTTAAACTTGTGGATATTGTGAAAGTTGATGTACTACATTTAAGCCCAAATGAAATTGAACAAATAATACAACAATTAAAGCCTTATGACATTACCCTGCTTGCCGAAAAAATTGAAGATCACGAGGTGTTTCATTTTTGTAAATCCTTAGGTTTTTCACTATTCCAAGGCTTTTTCTTCAGCAAGCCCCAACTTTTATCAGGCAAAGAACTTAATGCTAGCGCTCTAGCAGTAATGAACCTGATTGCACAGTTGCAAGATCCTAACTGTAAAATCGATGATATTGAACAAATTATAAAGCAAGATCCTACACTCTCTATCAAACTATTAAAGTGGGTAAACAGCCCTTTATACCGTCGTCGCAAAGAAATTGAGTCCATAAAGCAAGCCATACTACAACTGGGCCTTGATCGAGTACGTAATTTTGTCACTTTATTATCGTTAAGCGATTTACAAGAAAAGCCTTCTATCCTTTGTCAAATGGCATTAACCCGAGCCAGTATGTGTGAATGGTTAGCCAAACACCATTTAAACGTACCCTCAGCGTCTTATTTCTTAGGAGGATTACTGTCCCTAATCGACGCTTTTTTTGATCAGCCCAAGGCTGATGTCCTCGAAAAATTACCCATCGATACCAAGCTGAAATCAGCCATCCTTAATTACGAAGGCCAGCTTGGACAAACTATTCTAGCGGTTTCTTACTATCAACAAGCTTTATGGGACTACATTCAGATGTCAACGTTGGACTCAATTCAAGCAGGTCTTGCAGACTTAAATCAGGCTTACGTCAACGCGATTCAAGAAACAAACCAATGGTTACATGTAGC
This sequence comes from Zooshikella ganghwensis DSM 15267, assembly GCF_000428585.1. Classification (GTDB taxonomy): domain Bacteria; phylum Pseudomonadota; class Gammaproteobacteria; order Pseudomonadales; family Zooshikellaceae; genus Zooshikella; species Zooshikella ganghwensis. The sequence goes on from NZ_AUAF01000018.1 coordinate 27,522, forward strand.
CAGCAGGCCATAATCTTGATTACTTTTTATTACAAATTATTCTAACACCTTTATAGAAAACTGCTTTCTGTATACGTATTATCCGAAACAGCACACATTAATAAAAATATTTAAGTGCTTAACAAAGGAGAGCTGTAGTATGTGCTGTTCGCTACGAAATACGTTGTTAGGTCTCTTTTTTTTTCTTTTCCCGCTCGCTTGTTATAGCTACCAAAGCGATACCATTCAGTTAGCCTCAGGTGAATGGGATCCCTATGTAACAGAATTAAAACCCGGCAATGGCTTTATCACTGAAATAATTAAAGGAACGTTAGAAACCCAACTGCAAATTACACCCAAAATAAAGTTTATGAAATGGCGTGGCTGTGAAGCTCATTTACGCTACGGTAAAGTCAGGGCAATTTACCCTTACTATCGAAATAAAAAGCGGGAAAATCACTTCGCTTTTTCTGACCCCATAGCAGACTCTAATACGGTTTTCTTTTATATAAAAGATAATATTCAATCCCCTCCTCATAACTGGCAGTCCCTGTCAGACTTTACTCAATACCGTATGGTAATTCCTAATGGCTACGCAGACGAAGACAAGTTACGTGCAGCCAACCTACAGGTCAGCCTAGCCAAAGATGAAGAAACTGCTTTTACTGAGCTATCTGCAGGAAAGCACGATTTTTTACCACTTGCAGAATTAGTTGGTTGGAATTTATTACTTAAAAAATTCCCTGATGCAAAGCAACGTTTTGCTACACTAAAAAAGCCATTTAATCATGCACAACTTCACTTAATGTTTAATAAATACGATACACGTGGTTTACAACTTATGGAGAAGTTTAATAAGGCACTGAGTGCTTTCAAAACAACTGAAAAATATCAAGAAATACTCACTAAATATGGCATCAATTAATACTCTGCAAAAACATAACACATTATTACTATACCCACAGCGAAGGATTTTTAGGGGCGGCTGTCAAATGCGCCTGCATAAACTACACTCCCACCGTCCTTAGTGGTCAAGAGTGCCAGCGACAAACCCTACTAATGTGTCGGGAACACATTAGAACAGCTTCGCTGGCCCATTAGGGTGAGCGCTATGGATAGCGCACATAAAACTGATTCGCAAAGGCTATATTTCCATACATTATAAAGCTTATTATTTTCCGTTAGCCAAGGATGGCAAACACTTCCTTTCTTTCAGTAAACCTACTTATCACCTAATTCCTTTCATATATTTCTTCATAATTAGTTAACATAAAGTAAGCGATACTATTCGCCTTCTTTTAGCTAAAATACGTTTAAGAGTATATAAGTCGAAGGTGCCTATACCCAAAACGAAGGGTTTTTATACCCCAAGGGCACAAGGGTGCGGCCGTCAAGCGATGAAGCCCCTGGGCAAGTTTACTGCTGTGAAACTTGCGGTAGCCACTTTAATTGATATAACAGCGCTGACAACAAACCCTACTAATGTGTCGGGAACACATTAGAACAGCTTCGCTGGCCCGTTAGGGTAAGCGCTATGGATAGCGCACATAAAAATGATTCGTGAAGGGTATATAACACAAAAGAAAGCCTCCTCACGCATGCCAGTATCTTTTAGACGCAGTCATTCAAAAATATTCAGTATTGAAATAGCATTCCGCAAAACCTTTACAAGGAAAGCTATACCCAACACGAAGGGTTTTTAGTGGAGCTAACCTGCTCTGTTAAGACGAGCGATAGCAACCACAGTTTTTTTAAACACGTTGGTAGGTCCATGAAGATAAGCACTATGGATCTCGCGCATAAAAATGATTCGTGATGGGTATACATAGATACCAAGGAGGTATCAAATGTCTCAACTAGCCACAAAGTCAGCTACAGCTCATTCAATCACTGAAAAAAGCCTTCCCTTCATTTCTGACAGCTACATTAATTGCTATCAACAGGAGTATAAAGATGATTTCGTCGATAAATGGGATGAAATCATTGACTGGAAACGTCGCCAGGAAAGTGAGGGGAATTTTTTTATAAAAACGTTACATAAATATGGAGTAAAGCGTGTACTTGATGTTGCAACAGGCACAGGCTTTCACTCCATCCAACTTTTAAATGCTGGCTTTGATGTCGTCAGTGTTGATGGCAGTGCCAATATGCTGACAAAAGCCTACAAGAATGCAAACCAATATGGTGTTCAAATAAAAACAGCCCAGGCTGATTGGCGGTGGTTAAGTCGGATAATTCATGAAAAATTTGATGCTATTATATGTTTAGGTAACTCATTTACTCATCTATTTACAGAAATAGATCAAAAGAAATCGTTAACTGAGTTTTATTATTGCCTAAAAAACAATGGCATACTCATCATTGATCAACGCAATTATGACGCTATTTTAGATGCCGGTTTCAGAGTCACACATGAGCATTATTACTGTGGAAAAAGCGTCACAATCCAACCAGTCTATATTGATGAACATTTAATTCGATTTTGTTACGCCTTTTCAGATGGCTCCCAACACCATCTAAACCTCAATCCACTCCGCTCTTGTAAAATGACGGAATTACTGAGCGGAGCAGGATTCAAATACCAAAAAACATATGGCGATTTTAAAGAAACATTCCATTGTTATGAACCTGACTTTCTGATTAATATTGTGAAAAAGTAAGCCGCTTAATGTTCAGACAGTAATATTGTATCTAATTGCTGGTCCACTAACTGGCTTTGCGGGGTCACTGTTTTTCGATTCCATGGGATGCGTCCAAAATACCACAACCGCCAAAACCATAGCTTAGTATTAGGATTACTTTTTAATAGCGTTTCAAATGTAACCACTTCACCCAATTGCATGTTTAATGCTTCAGCATAGACATGATGAACAAACTTTGAGCAATATTGCCGCGTAGCATCAAAATCAAAACCTAAATGATACAAAACTCTCATACGACTGTTTATGCTTGCTTTTAGCTGTAATAACTGTTCTTCACTTACGCCACCCTTAAGACGACGGATGCATACTTGCGTACCTATCGTTCTTTTTAAATATTTTTTTAACCGTGTTTTTCGGCTAAAAGGAACCGCACTTTCTGCTACCCACCACTCATTATTTTCTTTAATAGCAATACCAACATGGGATGTCCAGGTATTTGTCGCTTGGGCAACCTGCTTATAAAGTGCACTTTTTATCGATATAAAAACTAAGTCACCTCCCTGTAAATGTCGTGCTACATGATCATGAAAATCAGTCAGTGAATCATTTGCCTTGCCAAGTACCTGCTGCATATGCCCTCTCCTTTTTGATTACTATAAATCCAACTTTCTCCCCCCATGAGCTCAATCAATGAGGCATAGAAGTTAAATTTACTGTAACCACTAAAGCACTTATAACACAGCACCGCTATTAAGGTATTATATAGTGATACTTAAGACCCTATGAGATGAGAAGTGTCTATTCCAAGTAGTTCTTCCAGTCAGTTTAGGAGAAACTGGCTTAACAATGAAAGGCATCACATACTTATTTCCATTCACATTTATTTCCCTAAAAAGAAAACGGTAAAAGGGAGATCCACCCATGACACGCACACCGTTAGAACGTAACTTCAACAGCTGGGACAATACTCAACTGTTTTATCGGTACTGGCCTCCCCATCCCACAGGACATTATGCCATTATCCTCTTTCACCGAGGCCATGAGCATTCTGCGCGTTGGCAAGAGATGGTTGATCAACTCAATATACCTACCCTTCACCTGTTTGCCTGGGATGCTCGTGGCCATGGACTATCACCTGGTGAGCGAGGTTATGCGAATAGCCTTAATGAGCTTGTCAAAGATGCTGATAGCTTTATCCGTCATATCGAGAAAGACTATCAGATTTCAATGGATCGAATGATTATTTTGGGTCACAGTGTAGGCAGTGTCATTGCCAGTACGTGGGTCCATGACTATGCCCCAGCAATCCGGGGTTTGATCCTAGGCAGTCCTGCACTTCGAGTCCGTCTCTATGTTCCCTTTGCTATCCCTGCACTGCGGCTTCTCTTAAAATACCGCCCCAAATCGTTTATCAGCAGCTATGTCAAAGGGCGTTTACTTACCCATGATCCTGAAAAAATAAGCCAATATGACAATGATCCCTTGATATGTCCTGCAATTGCAGTCAACGTACTGGTTGATTTATACGATGCAGGTACTCGATTAATGCAAGATGCTGGCGCAATTACTGTTCCTACCTTGCTTCTTTGCTCTGGTGCAGATTTTGTGGTCAAACAACAAGCACAACGTCGTTTCTATAATCATTTGCCGAATTTACGCAAAGAAATGCAGGTTTTTCCTGGTTTTTTTCATGATACCTTTAACGAAGTCAATCGCCATTTGCCTATTGCTAAAGCTCGTATGTTTATTCAGGACTTATTAGCGCGGCCTACCCCTGATGTCGATCTTACCAAGGCCGATAAACAGGGTTATACCTATGAAGAGTACCAAAAACTACTGCAACCATTACCCAAAACCAACCCCAAATACTGGTGGTTTAAGCTACAACAAAAACTCCTGTACTCCATTGGCTCTCTCAGTGATGGAATTCGTATTGGTATTCAAGATGGCTTTGATTCAGGCCATATGCTTGACTACGTCTACGCTAATAAACCCTCAGGAAAATTTTTAATAGGTAAGTGGATAGACTGGGTTTATCTCAATGCCATAGGGTGGCGAGGTATTCGGCTACGACGTAAACTGACTGAGGCGGTATTACATCATGCAATAGAACAACAGCTCACCCAGCTTAAAGAAGTAGCCATTCTTGATGTAGCTGCAGGTCATGGACGTTATGTATTGGATGTGATTCAACAATATCAAGACCAACCATTACATGTGCTATTACAAGACTACTCCAAAGCAAATGTAGAACAGGGCCAACAGCGTATAGCTCAACTCAACTTAAGTGCCCAAGCGCAATTTCAGCGTGGTGATGCCTTTGATGCAGAAACTATTGAGCAACTCAGCTTCCGTCCCTCAATTATTATTGTCTCAGGACTGTATGAGCTATTTAGTGATAATGACGCAGTAATGAAGTCATTACACGCGCTCTACTCTATCCTAGCCCCCCAAGGCCTACTCATTTATACAAACCAACCCTGGCACCCTCAGCTAGAGTCAATTGCACGGATATTAACCAGTCATCAAGGTGGAAAACCATGGATTATGAGACGGAGAACGCAACAAGAAATGGATCAACTAGTCCATAAAGCTGGGTTTTATAAAGTCAATATGTCCATAGAGAAGTATGGTATTTTTAGTGTTTCAACGGCTGTAAAAAAACCACAGTGTCATCCGCAATTACCATGAAAAATCAACACCTATTCAAACAAGCATGTTATTCACTGGCTCTTTTAGGGCCACTCTTTTTTATCAGCTATGGATTTGCCAACTATGTGACCTCTTTGCGTGCCCCTGTGTCCTCTGTATATTTTGAGTGGGAAAAGGTGATTCCAGTGATTCCTTGGATGATTATTCCTTATTGGAGCATCGATATTTTATTTGCCCTATCTCTCTTTTGTTGTAAGTCGTCACAAGCACTTTTTACGCTTTCTAAACGCTTGGCAAGTGCCATTTTAATTGCAGTCCTTTGCTTTCTAATATATCCATTGCAGTTTGCTTTTCCTCGACCAGAAATGGGTGGCTTATTAGGTGACCTATTTAATTTACTGTATGCATTTGATCAACCCTTTAATCAGGCGCCTTCTTTACATATTGTATTATTGGTTATTCTCTGGGTACACTTTTTACCACTTTGTAATCGCCTTTTTAAAGGCTTAGTCAACATCTGGTTTAGCTTAATCTTAGTTTCTGTATTATTTACTTATCAGCACCATTTTATTGATATTCCTACTGGATTAGCACTTGGTTGGTTCAGCTGCTACCTGTTTCCCACTATAAATAGTTCAATTAATAACCCACATTCTAAAAGCGCAAAATGTTTTTCTTTTTGGCAGTGGCAAGGACTCATCCACTCAGGCTATTGCATTATTTATGGATTATTTGCATTACTATGTGTGGGGTTGTCTTTTATTAACCCTCCGCTAACACTTATTTTATTATGGCCAGCTTGTTCTCTGACAATTATTAGTCTTGGTTATGCCGGCTTAGGTGCTAATATTTTTCAAAAGAATCAAGGAGCACCTCAACCTGCAGCTCGTTGGTTACTCCTTCCCTATCATTTAGGCGCTTTATTATCTTGGCACTGGTATACAAAAAATCAACCTGCTTATCAAGAAGTTGATCAGCAGTTATCCATAGGCCGCCGAGTAAAAACATCAGACTTGAACAATTTGGAGGCGTTAAAACCATTAGCAATTGTAGACTTAGCCAGCGAATACAGTGAGCATCCTCAGCTTTTAAACTCCCAAATACCTTACCTGTCACTTGGTATTATGGATCTGACACCACCGAATAAGGAGCAGCTGCTTCAAGCTACTGAGTTTATCTACCACTATCAACAGCAAGGCTATCATGTCTTAGTGCATTGTGCCCTGGGCTATTCTCGAAGTGCTGCTGTAATTATTGCCTACTGGTTAGCAACCGGACGTGTTAAGACAACAGATGAAGCCATACGTTTTTTGCAAGAATTACGCCCCAACACGGTACTTAAACAAAACTTTATCCATACACTCAACTCATTCAACCAATCCCGTAAGATGGAAACTTCAACAGCATTATTATCTAAAACAATCTCTAGTCCCTGCTGACGTTATCCCCTTCACGAATGATTTCTAGGTTTTGTTATCTTCACTCCTCACCCCAATCACCTATTAATATAGGCTCATGGGACTTCGTCACTCGATGACTGCACCTAAAAACCATTCGTATTGGGTATATTATTTAGTTTTTTTACTACTCAGGTAATTTAGGAATACATAATGCAAAATCAGACTCACTTTCGGCACCCGACATGCAAATAGCAGAGGCTTGATATTTTTCCCAACGCATTTGGCAATCTAAAATCAAGTTATTTAATTCATTAGTGTTATTAATAGCCTGCGTTAGCTGCTGAACTTGTTTATCTTTGGTCAAGTCCACTCCTTGCTCAGCAGCTCTCAGCTTTGCTTTCTTAAGAATATTAGGCATGAAACGCTTCATATTACTCATTGCTTGTTTACAATAGTTTTCTGCAACTGCGCTCTGTATTTTTTGTTCAGCAACTTCACCCTCTTTAGCATAAATTATATTTATTTCACTACACAAAATAATACATGCTATGTAACTTAAAGATTGCTTTTTTAATTGGCTGAAATCGAATTGCATTAGCTTCACCTTCATATTATAAAGTACCCCCGACGAGTTAAGAATCACATAATCTCTGCAAGAGACCAATAATAAATATCACCAGGTGCTAACCAATAGACTGTTTCAAAAGGGAAACGCAGTGTAAACCAATAAAAATCTTCATTTATCCCTAGAAATTGATAGTATGCTACAAATCTTTCATGCTCCACGGCCTTAGCAGTAAACTCCCAACCTTGCTTACCACTCACACCTTGCCAAGAGTGGACACCCAACTGTGACTTTGGGTGAACAAAACGTTGTTTACCCGCGAGAAAAAAATCTACTCCCCCAGATATTACGCTACTCTTTTCTGTTAGACATACCGAAATGCCTGACTTTCTAAGGAACATACCCGCCCGCTGATTTGCCTCATCATCAATTGAACCTGGAACAAACCCCATCACTACCAGCTTAATTGATGGATCATTCAGTATTACCTGAACTTTTTTCACAATAGAAGAATCAATAACGCCTTGCATTAAAACCCAGTCAGGTCCTTGTTTAATAAAGGTTACTGAATCAAAATAAGGAGAAATGGAATGACTAACATGACAGGCTGCTGGGATGTCAGCCTTACCGTATGCAAAAGCAGGTATTAAAATAAAAAACCATAATACTCGAATCAAACAACACCAATGATTATTTTCAAGCCTTCCATTGCCAACCAGCAAAAGGTTTATCATCAACACCATAACGTTCAAACATGATTTGTTGTGTAAGAATATTTTATAAGCGTAGCCTACTCAATCAATACCTTTAGGCATTATTACAACTTCATCAAAAGCTTTTTATAATAAATAATTATTTATACATATAAAAAATGGCTGACCCAATAACTTTCAGGTCAACCATTCTTAGAAAACGCGAAACAAAGCTTGCTGATAACGTAAAATTAATAACGCTATTTTACTTGTTCAGTATCCTTATTAATCTGTCTCCAAGCCAACATATCAAAATAGGTATCAAGCCCACGCCAGCTTAACTTAATTTCCTGCAAATAGTGCTGATACATATCCTTTACATCGCCAGGCAAGTAATGAGGACCTTTAGTCGTTAAAATGGCTTTTATCATTTTGTTTTGCCAGTGGCGGATGCTGTAACGCTGCTTGCGTCGATAGTATACTTTCCACTCCCGCCATGATAGCCACCCCATTGGCTCATAAGTAAAACGTGCTTGTTCGCAGACGCCTATACGCGTTCGATCCCAACCTTTCGTTACATCAAGATCAAAGCAAGCTAGCGCACCCACTAGGCTATCTTCTCCAATAGTACCTATAGGTAACTTAATATTTTCAGTTCGAACACGTTTAATAAACTGATGGGGCAAGGCATATAAATTACCCGCCAAACCACCGCGAGTAACCATCGTAATAATTTGCTGTTTGGTACCTCGGCCAATATCCATGGGAATGGCTGCCAATGCATTCTTGTTAGGATGCATTTTTTGATATTGATATAGCTGGTATAACGAATCCCCTACCACCTCACAATCACCATCCATAAAAATGTAGGTTTCAGCCTCAGCAGCAACGTCATGCACGAATACGTTCCATGCATTTGATTTATCACCTTCCTTAATATCGACTAAATTGACCCATGAATACTGCTTTTGATATTCCGCAACAACCTGTGCAGTATTATCAGAGCAGCCATTTGCCAATACAAAACACTGGAATGAATCTTCAGGTAATGCGTTACAAGGTGAATTAATAATGCTAACGCGGATGCTTTCTAAGCAAGCAGTGATGCGGGCAGATTCATTATAAGCAAAAACCGCAATTGCGAGGGCAGGATTTGAGTCCTTCATGCATTTTATTCCGTGATTACTACTATTAGGTGATGATAATAAGGCGTCTAGGCTATGAATTATGTAATCCTACTTTATCCCAAAACATTCCAAAACTAACACAATCCCGCATCAGCGACTAAAGGGTACGGTTAGTTTCCAGAATATTGAATTTATGGCTAGCTTTAACCTATTAAAACGTGAACTAGCTTAGAAAAAGTTGTTAATTTAACAAGAGAAATCACAAAAGTTGTGTCAAAAGGTTCCTTCTGTTAAACACCTTACTTCAGCTAATAATCAAACATCTCATCACGCAAAGAAAAATGTATCAACTCAGCCAAACTCGCCACTCACAAAAGGATTTGAGCGACGTTCTCTGCCCAGCGTGGAGTTTGGCCCATGACCTGGCACAAATTCTACATCATCCCCCAGAGGAAAGAGTACAGATTTAATTGAGTGGATTAATGTATCAAAATCACCTTGGGGAAAATCAGTTCGACCTATGGAGCCCGCAAACAGTACGTCCCCCACAAATGCCAGCTTACTATCCGCTTGGAAAAAGACCACATGGCCTGGGGTATGCCCTGGACAGTGAAATACTTGAAACGTCAATTGCCCTACCAGTACTTCATCCCCTTGTTGCAACCAACGATCAGGCTGAAAGCTGCGCACAGGTGGAAAGCCAAACATTGAGGCTTGCATAGGTAATTGATCAAGCCAAAAACGATCTGCCTCATGAGGGCCTTCAATGGGTACATTAAAATACTCTGCCAAACTGGCGGTGCCTCCCACATGATCCAGGTGACCATGAGTCAATAATAGCTTTTCAACGGTCACACCGGCTTCTTCAATGGCTTGTTTTAGAATATCTGTATCACCACCAGGATCAATTAACGCTGCACGCATTGTCTGTTGGCAAATCACTAACGAACAGTTTTGTTGGAAAGGCGTAACAGGAATTGTAAGAACTTTCATCGGGGCTAATGCTTTAGTGGTCATCTGAATCCAATATCTAAAAAGGCTGTGTTAATATCCACATAGCGCTAACCTTACTGTATCCAGTAAGGTTTAGCAATTTTACCCAAGTACACAGCAGCTAAAACATCAAGTTAAATCATGACACCAGACCTTCTTCTACCACTTTTACAACAGCGTCTTTTTCTAGTGGTTGTTGCTTGATAACGGCTAATTGTAAATCCACATAAGCCGATAAGGCTTCTTTAGACAAGATAGGCTGTTGTAAGCCTAACCTATGTAACCTGTCTCGAGTATTCTGTTCCTTTATCTCTACAGCCTGATACCCTTCGTTATCAAATATCCCACTAAACAAATAAGGTGCAAAAGGTAATTCTTTTCCTGAGGCGATCCATGCCTCAGCTTTTGATTGCCATTCAGCCACACTCACTTCTTTTAATCCTTGCTGCTCAACCAGTAATAAATTCCAGTCGATTTGCTGGCTTCCCAATAAGTGGAAACTATGCTCAGAACTTTGCTGCAAACTCAAGGTAGCAATGGCTGCTGCGGTATAATCAACAGGAATAAAATGTTCTTTAAACGTCAGTTTAGGTACAGTTTTAAGCATTAAACAGGTTTGCAAATAGCGAGCTATCACATCTGTCGTATTGCCTCTTTGAGGGCACTGAGCAGGAGCACCCACTCTTCCTAAACGTACTAATTGCACATTCATGCCATGACAATACGCTTCCTCAATAAGCTGCTCAGCTACCCATTTAGATGCTAAATAACCATTATTTTGCCAATGCTGCTGCTCTTGTACTGAAGATAACTCATCATAAGGGTGGTCAGTTGCAGCGTTAAACACACCAGAAGTAGAAATAAAGACCAAACGACATTTTTGACGGTTTGCCGCAAGTATCAACAGCTCCAGAGTTGATCCCACATTACTTGCCTCAAGACAAGTGTAGGGTAATAAGTGATTAACGCGTGCTCCATTATGGATAATTAGATCCAGTTCTTTGGCAAGTGTATTCCACTGAATATCGTTTAACCCCAACTTGGGTAACGATAAATCACCTAGTAAAACTGTTATACGATCAGCAAATTGTGGTTGCCATAGGCCATAGGCCTGTAAATGTGTTTTGATTCTTACTAAGCCGCTAATCTCATCTTCTGCTCGAACTAAACAGTAACAGTGCAGGTGCTCATTCTGAACTAACAACTGATGCAATAAATAACCACCCACATAACCCGTCGCTCCCGTTAATAGTGCGTATTTTATTGCGCCTGCCACATAGTTGTTATCGACTTTTGCTAGAGGGAGTAAACGATCTTTTACACGTTGTAACCAGTCGTCTGCAGTAACCCTATCTGCATTCTGGCGGCTATTATTAGTAAAGTCCTGATTACTGTTTTTCTGAACATGCAGACGTAAGTAATGCGCTAACTGTTGTATAGTAGGATGCGCAAAAACGATTTGTACTGTAATCTGGGCATTTAAGTGTTGCTTTATTGCTGACACCATTTTAACTGCTAACATAGAGTGCCCACCCAGCTCAAAAAAGTCAGCGGTAATACTTAACTGCTCATACCCCAGCAACTGTTGCCAAATTTCACATAGTGAAACCTCTAATGCATCTGTAGGTGCTGCATAGCTTTGACTAATATAAAAGTCCGCCTGTTCAGGCACTGGTAATAAGCGATGATCAACTTTACCATTAACGGTTAACGGCAAAGCATCAATCGTCACAAAGGCAGCAGGAACCATATACCGAGGTAAGGTTTCAGCCAGCTTCATTCTCAATGCCGTTATCATCGCAGCCTTGTCTTCAACCACACTCTTATGATTTTCAGTACTCGCTGCATTATTTACAACAATATAGGCAACAAGCTGTGCTTGTTGTGTGTTCGGAGCATGTAAGACAACACAGGCTTGACTGATCACATCTTGCTGGGTCAACGCTGATTCTATTTCGCCAAGCTCAATTCTATATCCCCTCAGTTTAACCTGATTATCAACACGGCCTAAAAAGCAAATATTGCCATCAGCGAGGACCCTGACTAAATCGCCTGTTCGGTACAAACGCTGTTTTAGATGGTCGGCAACAGCATAGGAAATAAAACTTGTGTTATTCTGTGATGCCCGATTTAAGTAACCTCTAGCAACACCTTCTCCACCAATGTACAGCTCACCAACTGCACCTTCTGGTACAATCCGTTGCTGGCTATCTAAGACCACAAGCTGAACATGCGATAATCCCTTGCCTATAGGCACATTCTCCCCTTTAAAACCGCTTGGCACTTTATATATGCTGGCAGCAATGGTGGCCTCTGTCGGTCCATAAGCATTTAATAAATCACAATGACATACTGCGGCACTGGCTGCCCATTGCTGAGCAAAGTTAGCATTCAGAGCTTCTCCACCAACAACCACGCGCATTAAACAACTTTGTTGTTGCCAAAAACCAACATCTTCTAATACTGGCGTAAACACTTCCTGGGCATAAACAGGTGGAATATCAATATGGGTAATCTGGTGTGTTATCAACCACTGCCGGAAGGCTTCTGCTGACCATAATGATTCCTCTCGCATCACTAATTTAGCACCAATGCCAAGTGCTTCCCACGCTTGCTCTAGTGACGCATCAAACCCAATATTAGCAAAGGCCAATACGCAGTCTGAGCTACTCAGTTGATACCAATCAATCACTTCTTGAATATGTCGAGCAAAGGAATGGTGCTCAATCAATACACCTTTAGGTGTACCTGTTGAGCCTGAAGTGTAAATAATATAAGCCAGTTGTTGTGTAGCCAGCTGAGCCTGTTGCTTCACTTCACGCAGTAAATCACCTGCCTCATCAGCGCATTTAATGGATGAATAGCCCGCTAATACATCACGCGTATTTATTACTGTATTAGACATTGATATTAAATTATGACCTCGAGCTATTAACCCAGGCTCAGCAATAACATAATTAACTTGGGCATCCTTCAACATAAAATGTAATCGTTCATCAGGATACTTCGGATCAAGTGGCACATAAACACCACCGGCATACCAAATACCCAGCATGGTAACTACCCAGTCTATCGAATGATGTGTTAATACACCGATCGTGTCTTCTGACTGAATACCAGCAAGGATAAGTTTACGTGCTAAACGTAAAGCACAGGTTTGTAATTGAATAAAAGTGATTACCTCGTTGCCTGCTTGTACAGCAATATTATTTTTTTGAATAAGACACTGTGAGTTAAATAAATCGCAAATGCTTTTTGGATAAGCTAATAACCATTGGTCAAAATGTTGGGTTAACCACTGCTGCTGTTGGCGATTAGTCTGTAATAAATACTCGTCTAGTAAGAGGTCAGGTGCTACAGTCCATTGCTCGAATAACTGTAGTAAGCACCGATTAAACTGGCTAATGGTACCTTCCTTAAACAACTCTCGATTAAACTCCCAAAGTAACTCTGCACCTTTATCACTTTTGGTAAATTGTAAACTTAAGTCAAATTTAGCAGGCAGTTCAGGGTAAGGTAATGCAGTAGCAGACTGCTCACCCAGGGTAAACATCGTATTATTATCATCTTCAACCGTTAACATAATTTGAAAAAGCGGATGAAAACTTAAAGAACGTTCTGGTTGTACTAACTCAACAACACGCTCAAAAGGAAAGTGTTGGTGTGTATATGCGTTTTTCACAACCAACATAGCATCATTAAGTAGCTGGTTAAGAGAGCGATTTCCATTTATTTGCCAGCGCAAAACTACTGTATTCACAAAGTAGCCAATTAACTCACTGAATGCTGGGTTATCACGATTCGCCATAGGGGTACCAATCACAACATCTTGCTCACCCGTAAAACGGTATAAAAACGCAGCAAATATCGCATATACGCCACTAAATAAGCTCACGCCTTGTTGCTCGCATAATTTTTGCAAGCGGGTTAATTTATCTGAAGCGATCTGTGCCCGAAACAATCCCCCCTCATGCAGTAAACGATCAGGTCGAGCAAAGTCTAATGGTAACTGGTGCAGTTTAGGTAATTCAGCAAGCTGTTGTTGCCAAAAATCAGCTTGTATTTTAGCCTCATCAGTATTTAGCCATTGCCGCTGCCAGGCCGAATAATCTACATATTGATAAGGCAACGGTAACTGTTTTTGTGTTTGTTTTTCATAAAATTGCTGATAAAAAAACTGCAGCTCTTTCACAAAGAGTGCAACAGACCAACCATCGGCGGCAATATGGTGAAATGTAATAAGTAGTATATTTCCTTGGTCAGAGCCAAGCTCCAGACGCTTCACTCTAATTAAATAACTATCATCCGTTAAATTAAATGACTGATAAATCTCTTCATACCGAAGTTTATTAACTTCATCCCATAGAGCTTCATTATTCGTTTTTTTAAAACTGTCGCAACTTCCTAACTTAATGACTTCGATGAGATTTTGACAAGGCGGAGGCGACACTATTTGTAAAACATCACCTTGTTCAAGGGTAAAGCGAGTACGTAAAGTTTCATGACGAGTAATAATTTGAGTCAATGCGTAATTTAAAGCATCATCATCAATCTTCCCCCGAATATGGTAAGCAGCAGGCATATTATAATGTGTACTACCCTGCTCCATATGATCAAGAAACCACAAGCTTCGTTGTGCATAAGACGCATAAAGCTTCTCATTTCTGTCAACAGGCGTGATTACGCCATGAGCTGTTTTTTTATTTCGAGCACAAAGAATCTTCTCAGCAATGCTTTTTATTGTAGGCTTGGCAAAAATATGACTTACAGCCAGCTCCACCGAAAATGCATTACGTATTGCCGCCACCATTTTCATGACCAGTAAAGAATGACCTCCTAAACGAAAAAAATTGTCCATCCTTTTTATACGTGATTGATGAGGTAATAATGTTTTCCAAATTTCACACAACTGGCGTTCAACCAAGTTAAAAAACACATTAGGTTCGTCAACGTCTAATGCTTTCTGTTTCTTTTCAGCCATTTGTGAAAGGGTACGATAGTCAATTTTACCATTTACGTTTAACGGCAGCTTATCAACAATGTACCATTTCGTTGGCAACATATAGTCTGGTAACTGCTGTTGTAACTGCTCTCTTAACAATTGAATAATTTGATTTTCATCTTTACTATTCAGTGACTCATTTCCCTCAATGTCATTTACTATTTTGTCGACATCACACACTATAAAAGTAACCAAACAGCGACTCTTATCCTCAATATCCCTGCTAACAGCTGCCTGACAAACACCAGCAAGTTGTTCCAGTTGATATTTGATTTCTCCTAGCTCTATCCGAAAACCACGTATTTTTACTTGATCATCTATCCTTCCTACGTATTCAAGATTACCATCGGGTAACCAACGAACTAAGTCACCTGTTGCATATAACCGCTGCTTCTCCTGCTCACAATCAAACATTGATAGTTCTGCAAATGGGCTTAACCAACAAAACTTTTTTGCGGTCAACGCAGGTTGGCCAAGATAACCCAGGGTAACACCATCACCACCAATATATAGCTCACCAATAGCCCCCATCGGTAATAAATGCTGCTGCTTATCCAGTACATAGAGAGAGTAGCGCTTTAATGGTTTACCAATGGGCAACTTATTTTGCTGAGCCTGATAAGCTCCTAGCGTCGCACACACTGTTATTTCTGTTGGGCCATATACATTGATTAACGGTACTTTTTGGGACCATTCTGCCGCTACTTGAACATTACATGCTTCTCCACCAATAAACAGTTGTTGTAATCCCGACCAATATTCTACATCCAGAGAAAGCAGTAAACCGGGTGTTAAGAAAGCATGGGTTATACATAACTCCCTTACCTTTTGGTTTAATAACTTTGGATCATAATTAATTGACTTTGGCAGTAAGTAAAGACAAGCACCCGCATAAAATGCTATCCCCCACTCAAGTACAGATGCATCAAATGTTATTGCTGCAAACTGTAATACACGACTGCTAGCGTCAATATTAAAAACCGAAGCTGATTTAAAGAGATTTACCACATTAGCATGAGAAACCAATACGCCTTTTGGTAGCCCTGTAGTACCTGAGGTATAAATAACATATGCATAATTATCTGCAGGTATGGGCCTTTCACACTGTAAATTTTCTTTGGGTAGCTGTTGTATCTTGGCAAAGGTAATATCATCGTCAATGACACAAAGGAAAGTATCATGGTTATCTATTAATAGTCGTTCAAGCGTATATGAAATGTTTTTTTCCGAAATAACACACTGACAATGACCATCTTTAATAATATATTTTAAACGTTCTTCTGGTAGTTCTTGGCTTAGGGGTAAGTATCCAGCACCTATTTTCATTACAGCCATTATTGAAATAAATAAAGCAGGAGAACGCTCGAGATAAATACCGACTAACTCATTAGGCTTTACCCCTTGATGAATCAAGTAGTGTGCAAGTTGATTCGCTTGTTCATTAAACTCTTTATAACTCGACTTTGGCCATTTAGAAGCTAAGGCATTGTAGGTAGAGCAATACTATTTGAGATTATAGCCTGAATTAACTCATGTCTAATGAAAACCATGATATGAATTAATTCTAGCCTGTTGTTTCTAATAGCTTATTTTTAGCTGCCATATGTATTCAATAATGGCCAAAGTCGAGTATAAGTAATAGTATTTTCCAAGAAGTACATAGCGGGATTATTGGGAAATACCACAGCATTATGCTCTAACCACTGATGTACATAGTCGCCCTTAGGTTTGCAAACTTCCTTTCTGTAAACTTCTGAATGATGAAGCTTATTTTTATTTATATTTGGTAGTGATTTAACTGGATCAAAATCGTTAACTGACCAGCTGCGCAGTTGTTGATATTCATCAATACTACAAATAGGAAGCGCTTCAAGTAGCTGATCAGTATTTTCGATCATGAACGCCCAGATTTTTAACAGCCTTTTTGCCAACAATGAGACTTCCATGGGCGCAAAATAATCTTCACGATAAGTGATAGAAAGCTGCTGCCCAAAACGGTCACCATGATCCAGAACCCTAATATTTAACGGATAGGATGAATCATCTGTATATATATCCTCTAATCGATGTAATAACCCATTAAAGTCTGTATCTAGGGCAAAGGAGTTATAAGAAAATAGTACATCAAATAATCGGTCATTATGGCCACTAGCATGTTTGATCTGTGCAGTAGAAATACACTGATGACGATAAACATGTTTAATGACTTGGGCAACGTATTTGATTAAATCACTACACGTTTTTGCCTGGTCAACAGTAATATAAAATGGTAATACACCCGAGAACATTCCAACAACATCACGTTGTGCTTTTCCCTTCCGTTTATGTAATACTGAACCCAATGCAACAGTAGATGATTGCTGGTAAATTGAAAAATGAAGTGCTAAACCAGCCAAACATAATGCAAGTAGCCCACCAATATTTAATCTCTGTGAAGCTTCAAACATACCTTCTTTCATCAAGCGAGGCATAGCACAACAATAACTCGCCACGCCTTTACTTACTTCACCCAAATACTTTGCAGGTAAAAAGTTAATTTTTGGCGAGTGCAAATGGACTGTTTTTTTCCAGTATGCTTCAACTTTGCAGTAGTTTTCGGTTTTTGAATATTCTGTACTTTCAATAACACAAGGTAAATATTGCTGAGTATTTCCTTTCCACTCAACCCCTTTTATATTAGAAATATAGGCATCACCCAATTTATTAATAAGCTTTACGATGCCATAACCATCAACCACAATATGATGCGCTAAAACAACGAAAACATGACGTTGATCTGACTCAGTTAACAACACCACACGAACCAAGTCACCGCGGTCCAAAGAAAATGCATATGGGAGTTCATTCTTTAACCATGCTTGTAACTGCTGACTCTGATCTAAGGTTTGGCTAAAGTCAATTGTTGAAAGCTCAGGGTATTGCTGTACATTATACTGCTTTGGTACACCATCAACGAGTGTAAATCGAAGCCCCACAAAATCTAATGACTGAAATACTTGATTAACGGCTTTTGATAATGCTTCTTTATCCAATAAACCCTGCAACTCAATAATTAGACCGACGGTATATTTTGTTGAATCAGTTTCCTGACACTGATCGAAATAAATAGCTTGTTGCTCTGGGTGAAGTGGATAATGTGTATACTTCATAAATACTCCCTAATAAATTCAAGCACAATCAACAGCTACGTTAAGATTGTTTGCTATACCTTTAGCAAAAACGCGAATATGGCTGAATCAGCCATACTTTCATAGGTACAAAAAGTAATTGACGTGTTCTTTAGCAAAAAGAAGAAAAAGGCTATCATATGATCAACTCCTTGATGCTCACCTGTTGTGCATACTACAGGTAACCACTAATCCTAAAAAAAGCTTAATTATTGGACAAAAAGTGGCCCTTGGTGAAAGGCATATATACCCTTTACGAATAATTTTTAGGGTTTGTTGTCAGCGCTATTAAAACAACTAATAAAACAACTATGGTTGCGCTCGTAAGTCCTAACAGACTAGACTAGCACCGCTAAAAACTCATCGTTTTGGGCATATAAAACAAGTGAAGCCTATCAGAAATCAGCTGAATTTCCATCCGTAAAATACGAAATGTATCAAACTGCGTATTGATATGTATCAGGCAATGTCGTAGTAGCGGCTACGCTACAGATATAAAGCGTTTGCATTTCTTTTCACAAACGTAAAAGCCTATCTACCTTTTTCAATAGGTAGATAGGTTACATGTGGTATCAACTTTCTAACGAAGATAGAAAATAATCTGTTATTTCCTGCAACTTCACTAACTCGTCATTTAATACGCTTTCCTGGCGCTTATTATTTTCTAATTTGACAGGTTCTAACTGACTCAGTAACTTGGCTAGCAGTTTACCTGGTTGATCAAACAACTGCCCTACCTTTTGATATGTATTTTGGAGCTGTTGACCAAAATCAGCTAATTGGGTAATAGGAGAGCGATTATTCAACGCTTCAAAGCCTCCACCGTTAGCTGAGGCATATGCCTGCTGCATCTGTTGTACTTCAGTTTGTTGCAATGTCAGTGAAAATTCACTGAGCGTAGAGGCATCAATACCCAACGACAAAGCCTGATCAAATGCGCTGCTGACATTACCTTCAAAAAAATCATTAGCTAATGCTGTTACATCAGCTAATAAAGCATTAATCGCATTTAACTCAGACTCATTTAAATCCCCTTCAACACTCAACTGAAACCCACTTTGGTACTGTGTTTGATTAGTGCTGACCGCTGCTTGTCCTTGTTGCAAGTATCCAT
Source organism: Zooshikella ganghwensis DSM 15267 (assembly GCF_000428585.1). GTDB lineage: Bacteria > Pseudomonadota > Gammaproteobacteria > Pseudomonadales > Zooshikellaceae > Zooshikella > Zooshikella ganghwensis. The sequence goes on from NZ_AUAF01000018.1 coordinate 46,855, forward strand.
TTGCAGCTGAAAACTGTTTAAATGCATTTATCGTCACCACATCGCCCTCTTTCGTGGTAACCTGAAAGGAAAACTGATTATCTAACTGATAATACTGTTGATGACTACGTAGACTCGTCGTTTGAGGCTCTCCCCCTAGGGCAATATCACTTAACGAGATTTTATCCGCATAGTCAGTAAACCTACTCTGTAGCTCGTCAAGCCCTGCAGATACCAGATCAAAGCTGGTATCAATATCTGCTTCTAAGTTGGGATTTAATAAGCCTAAAGCCTGAAGATCCTCACGCGCTTGAGCAAAACCTTTTGCAACCCCTTCTCTTGCTTGCGCTAATAAATTTTGTAATCGCTCATTATCAGCACCTTCGGATTGTTCTGTGACTAAACGCTGCTCCACAAATTTTAAAATAGTATCGGCTACCTGCTCTGGTCGATACCCGGAAGATTCAGCTTTTAATGGTTCTTCAGCACCTAGCTGCTGCCCTACACGTTGTAATAACGTATTCTGCAACAGCTGACGTGTACTTCCCCCAGCAGACGACCGCATTAAAGCTTGACTGTTTGTTGCCGCTTGCTGATATTGTTCGGCATGTTCTGGCCGCATTGAGTTCAGTAAATGTCCTGGTGTGATATTCATTAATGTAACCTCCAGATCGCTCTCTACGACACTGACGCCATCGAACATGTCTTAAAGAACGTACTGATTCAGTCCTCTCTATATACTCATTATCGGCATACGCCGCCAACACTTTAAGACTGCTATACTCATTCACAACTCATAATTAAGTTGGAAGCCATTGCAAGCCATGACGGCGCAATCTAAGCAAAGAATTCACGACTTACTGCAACAATTAGGCCTATCTCCAGATGCTTCGTTGCATGATGTTAAACAAGCTTATCGACAACGCGTAAAATCATTACACCCCGATAAAAACCCAGGGCAAGATACGACTGCAGCGTTTCAACAGTTACAACATACCTACCAAACTTTGGTGCAGTACTACCAGTATGGAGCTCAGCCTCCGCCAGCCCAACCGCCCTCTCATCACACGAAAGAAGAAATCACCACACCTGTATCATTTGCTAATCAGGCCCCCAAACCGCCACCACCTATACCTAACCCTGTCATCAAACAAGCTATAGTTTGTCGGCATTGCCGTAAAGATAGACAAGGTTTGCGTTATCGCTGTTGGCAAAAAGTCACTGGTTTGATCATTATCACTCAACACAAACAGGTGTCAGGTATTTGGTGCCAGCATTGCAGCTTGCGCTTAGCACTCAAAATTAATATTTGGAATTTACTACTGGGTTGGTGGAGTATAACCGGGCCTTGGCATACCATTCGGAGCTGGTGGACAAACACTTTAGGAGGCAAAACACCGCTAGCCGAAAATAGTAAATTAGAATATCGACTGGCATTGCAGCATATTTCAAAAAGCCGATTTAATGAAGCAATCGGTCACTTGTATTGGTTGAAACACTATTGTCAAAATCAAGCGATGCAAGACAAAGTCAATCAGCTATTGCATCAACTGGGTGATCCCAGCGAGGCTGTCGCTCAGCCTCCAGAATCTACTCACTTCTTTAAAAGTCAGTTTATTTTGCTGAGCTTGATGATATTGTTTATTAGTCTACCTATACTTATATGGCAACAGGCCTTTGAACCACTTGCATTAGTCAGCAAACCACCCATTTCTGCAAATCCCATTGCACCAGAAGCCCAACATCAAGCTCTTTATCGCAGCCATCGCTTAGGAAGTCATTATACGCTTGACGCTGTCGCCTTACTTTCTGCTCCAGATATTAACAGTGCCATTATTACACGAGTAGGCCAATATGCACCTGTTAATGTAGTATCTAAAGGGCCTCAAGGCTGGGTGACACTATCAACAACTAAAGGCTTGCAAGGGTTTGTTGCTGAACAGCTTATAGGATTTGGCAATCATACGATCGCAAAACGTTACCAGTGCCAGCAATACCCTGGTCCACGCCCATTTAATGGTGAGCTATTAGGACAACATAATGGAAAAAAACGCTTATCCATCGATAACCCACACACAAACGATGCAATTGTTTTATTTAGACAACAAAATAAAACCGTTCAGTTAGTTTATATTTACGCTCAGCAGCAAATCCACGTTCAACGCTTACCTAATCGAATTGACAATATTATTATTCGCTATGGTCAATTTTATAACCACGCCTGCCGCACATTTACTGCTAATTTAGAAGAACGAAAAGAGCCCTTTACCATTATTAGCAACCAACAAAAGCTACAGTTATAATGCTTACGATATTGCTACTGACAAGCAAGAGCAAATTTAATACTCTCAATTACAACAATTAACTAAAAGATTGACAAAGTATTTATATTTAACTCTTTTTATTTTGCAAATATTGAGTTTTAGTGAGCTTAAATATATCACACTGCTTCCCCATCACGGTTTGAAAATGGCTATAAACTTCACCTACTTTTAGAGCCACACTCTTTGATGCTTTATTTTCCGGATGGATTAGACTAATCAGCTCAGGTGTATCAAGATAAGTGAACCCCCACTCAATTGCTGCCAGTGCCGCTTCAGTTGCATACCCCTTACCCCAATAATCAGGCGAAATCCCCCAACCTACTTCAATGCCCGGCCATCCTTCAGGCTCCCAAATTCCGACTCTACCCAAAAAGTCACTTGTTTTTTTATCCTCAACAACCCAATACCCAAATCCCTTTAAAACCCAATGTCCCGCAAGAATAGCAAGTACTCTCCAGCTTTCTGCTTTATTAACTGGCTGGCCACCACCAATATATCTGGCAAAATCAGCGTTTGCATTCAACATAGCAAATGCATCCGCATCGGCTAATGACCATCCTCTTAAGCGGAGTCGCGATGTTTCAATAATAGGAATTTCCATTTACATACTTCTCTTTTTTACAAATGTAATACCACTGCTTAAATTGTCATGTATACCCATAATGAATCATTTTTAGGTGTCAAAATAAAGTGGCATTATCTTTTGGGAAAGTGGCTGCTATTCATTAACGACATAGCGTGGTTTTATGTAACGATATGCATAAGGCGACTCAGAAATAGGGTAATCTGCTAATTGTTTGCCTTCTTTACTCCAATCCTTAGGCATCAAATCACCTAATGGTTGAACGGCTATAGACTGTTTCTGACACACAAAAAAAGGCATCGCAGCAACAGGCGTCAACGGTACCTGATGGACTTTATCTGTTGTGTTATCCTTATAATAAAAAATATTTCCTCGTGGATGAGGTCTGATAACTCGATAATCCGCAAATAATAACTCATTATCTGCTAACCCTTCCAAAGCCTCTACATTCATTCTTAACCGCACCAACTTTCCAGGCGCTATATTGTTATCAAAGTAAGGCTTATTACAAGCACCTTTACCATAGTGTGCTTCTGCTTCTGCAATGAGTCTGGATCGAAAGTCACCTACTGAAACCTGTCTTCCTCCTACCCCTTTTCTACGCCAATGGAATTGCACTTTAGCAATTGTCATAGGCCTTATTTCATCTTCTGGTGAAAACAACGGCACTTGACGATAAGCCTGCAAAAAAACGACCGTTTCTTGCCTTGGACCTCTCACATATTTATGCATATGACGTCGTATTCGTTGGGGTAACGCAGCCATAGCCTGGCGTAAACATTCTTTCTGTATATTAAATAGCTGAAGTTGCTGATAACTTTGCAAACTTACGTTTACAAGCCCTGTCAATCGTTTCGTAGTATTAATGTTTTGCTCAGGTGATTTATAAAAATCCGTTAAAATATCTATAATCGCCGCTTTCGTATTATGCGACTCTGGGGGTAATGATTCAACATGGATAGCGGTAGGGACTTCAGCTTGATCGCGAATGGGAATATGGCTAGCGCAGAATACCCGCCAATCACTATCATGGGCTAACTGATCACGCACAGTCTGGGAAATAGCCAATAATTTTTCAAATTCAATCCTGACAGCCTCTCGTAAAAAAGACTCTTCAGCAGAAAATTTTGGTGTCGTTATATGACCAGACATAAGCTCACTGTAATGTCCATTACTTAGATGTGAGCAGTTTTACTGATTAAAAGGGCAAAAGCAAGCATCCCCACCTTAAGAGGCTGTCGCAAAACTACTGCGCTTGCAAATACAGCGTTAAAAATCGGCTCAAAGTACTCATTTATTAAGTATAAACTCCGCCTTTTCGCCGATTTTTGCCTTGTCTTTGCTTCGCTCATAACCTTTTGCGACACCCTCTTAAAGCAAGAGAGAAGTGTTAGTGCGAAATCACTTTTCGAATCAGCTCATCATTTAACCACTGCTGCAGGAGTTGTACAACACGTGTAGCCACCACATCTGGCTCATGCCATTGGCACAGCTGCTCACAAAGAGAAGCAAAGTTATGTCCTTGTAGACTAAGCTCCAAAGCGACACGTTCATCTTTATGGACTGAGCGGAAGTTTGTCACTAGCCCCTTACGCCAAATAATCCAATCCGTCCGCTCTTCGACAATAGCTGGCGGTGTCTGTTGTTGCTCAAGGGCCTGCCATACTGCAACAGCATTTGTTTGCCAGGATACTATTTGCAGCGAAGGAACTAACTCAAGCTGTAATGTTGGCCACTGTTCAGCAGTCAACTGTTGTACATGATCAATGACGGCTATTTCACTTCCTGCCGCATCAAAGGCTAATCTTAAACGCCATTCCCACTCCGCTAATTCAGCAACAATTGGCATGGATTGATAATGTACTTGTTCACGAATAAATGCAGGTAAATATTGACCAAACCAACGTAAAGAAGGATCTGACGACGGATGATGTACAATATAATCAGATATCAGTTGGTTGAATTGCGCATCTCCCAACAACAGACCTAGACAGGGGTAATCTCCATCAAGCGCCTCTGTTAAACGTTGTTGATAAGCATTGGCATATATCGCCAACCCAGGCTGCTCTTTTGTCACATAGTTTGTAATCGGTGTAGATTGACCTTGTAAATGCCCTAAAAAAATCTTTTGTAAATCTGCCAACTCAACCATAGTGCTGCTCCTGCACACCCACTGATGGTATTGTACTCGTAAATTGATAACGACTGGTTACGGGTAATACGACAGATGCTTGCTGTTGGCTATAAATTGGCTCTGCGAGTGTCCTTGCATAATTTAACTCAGCCAGCAATTCAGAAAAAGTGGGCATGTTATCATCCCGCTCAATCATCGTAGAAACGGGACCAAATAACTCAGCAGCCACTTTATACAGCTGCCAAACAGGGTCTACCACAGGGGCATCATGGGTATCGATAATATAGTCTCCATAATCACTATGACCCGCTAAATGGTGCTGCATAACACGTTGAGCAGGCACACCTTTTAAATAATCAAGGGGATCAAAATGATGGTTTCGGGCACTCACATAAATATTATTAATATCAAGTAGCAACATGCAGTCAGCCCGTTCAACCACGTCACTTACAAAGTCCCACTCAGTCATATCTGATTCAGCAAATGAAACATAGCTTGAAAGGTTTTCCAAGAGTATTTGCCGGCCTAAATAATCCTGAACAAAGTTTATGCGCTCAACAATATGTTTAATCGATGCCTCATTATAAGGAAGGGGTAATAAGTCATGGCTATTTATGCCACCGACACTGGTCCAGCACAAATGATCTGAAATAAAGATAGGATTAATACGATCTGCAAGAGATTTTAAATTTTTTAAGTAGTGCTTATTTAGTGGATCAGTACTACCGATCGATAAAGAAACACCGTGCATAGCAATAGGATATTGCTCACGAATAGCATCTAAAAAATACAGTGGTTTGCCACCATCAACAAAGTAATTCTCAGAAATAATCTCAAACCAATCTACAGCAGGCTGTGTGGCCAAAATTTCACTATAATAATCTTTCCGCAAACCTAAACCGAAGCCATGGAATATTTTTTTCACAGCATGCTCTCACAATTTTTATCATTATCAAATCAGGTGTGGTAAAAAATACCTGGATATTAAATAACATCCAGGTTTACTCGCAAACATTTATACCCTTCATAAATCACTTTTCGGTTATATACCCTTCACGAGTGATTTATAGGTTTTGTTATCTTCACTCCTCAGCCCAATCACCTATTAATATAGGCTCATGGGGCTTCGTCACTCGATGGCCTCACCTAAAAACCATTCGTATTGGGTATAGTTAAGCGTTGAGTTCAACAAAAAACCATAAACTCAACACTCACAAAAAATTAAAGGCTTAACGCTAACGTTTATTCTTTAACCGTACCACCTTTTTCTTTACATTCTTCAGCCGACATATTCAGATAGCCCTGACCTTTACAGGAACCCATACCTTTACAGTCATTAGTGGCTGTCGCACAATCATTGTGCCCTTTACAACTATTGATACCCCAACATTTCACCTGATCTGCTTGGCCCGCCACAGCCAACTCTGCGCCCATCGTAAACAAGCCTGCTGCAGCAACGGCTAATGCAGTACCACTCACTTTTTTCATTGTGCTCATAATAAAGTTCCTAAACTCTGCAAATAATCATTAGCAGCTCAACTTATGTAGAAAGCAAGACTTTCGACCTCCTTTAGTCAGAGTCTATATCCTGACTAAACGGCATAATAAGCTGTGCTACAGTTTTTTGTTCACATGTAAAAAGCCATTCACATTGACTTTCAACTAAAGACAGCTAAGGAAAGAAAAAAATTTCATTAGTAACAGCAATTTTTTTCTCCTTATGAAAATAGTCGATTTTTTTTGGAGAGCACGTTTAATATCTACTTAAAATATTTTTACGACACAGGGTACTAAATCCAGCCTTTGTAGTGCCCTTAATATATTGAGCTATTACTGTTACTGACTTAAGCAAAACTGGGGTATAGCAAAAAGAAGGTGGGCAATACTTGAATTTGTTTGTGTATTTTTAGAGATACCCTTTTGTTTACACATGTAATTAGTTCCATTAATCAATGGTTTTACTCATATATAATTATCGTTAACGTTAGGATGGTCTAAACAGTGAGCTAAAAAAAATTCTTCAACGTGAAGATATAGTAACTGTGGTAGGGAAAGTACAAAGGCTAGCTATCCTTAACTTGGACAGCTAACCCGTAGAGTAACGTATCAATTTAGAAAATTAACCAGCGTACACCATAAGCCAGTAATGTGGTGCCACTTATTCCTACAAGGTACAACAACAAAAACCACCCCCAAGGATGCCGTATTTGATCTGCTGCAGTAGGCTCAATGGACTTTTTCATCATTAATACCCCCCATCCAAGGTATCCAGTTTACCGCTGAAGACCTTATAACCAAACAAGGTATACGCCAAAATCACCGGCACTAATACCAGTACTCCCGGTAAGATAAAATTCAAACTTTTGGCGGGTGCAATCGCTTCCCAAATTGTCAGCTGCCAGGGAATTAAAAATGGAAAGACACTCACCACCAAACCAATAAATGACAGACCAAAAACAGCGATAACCCATGCAAACGGCAGCCATTCACGCTCAGAAGGCTGTTTTAAGCCACACCATGTACGCCAGAGCGCATAACCTGTCAGTAAAGGCAAAGGTGCTAACCACAACATGTTGGGAAAGCTAAACCAGCGATCCATAATGCGTGCATCTAATAAAGTGGACCAACCACTCACCACACACAGTAAAACAGCAATAATCACCAACAGCATAATGGCAAGCTTACGACTGTGCTGCTGAATAGCCCCCGATGTTTTCCACACCAGCCATAAACTACCGAGTAAGGCATAGCCCACCATTAATGCAAAGCCTGTAAAGACACTAAAAGGTGTTAGCCAGCTCCATGAGCTTATCGTGAGCTGCCCTTCTTCTAATGTTAAGCCTTGAAGTAATACGCCCAACATTAAGCCCTGACAGAATGTTGCAATTGAAGAACCCGCAAAAAAAGCAAAATCCCACCAATGCTTACTGGTAGTTGCTTTAAACCGGTATTCAAAAGCAACCCCTCGAAAAATTAATGCCCATAACATGATCATAACGGGCAAGTATAAATGGCTAAGTACTAAGCTGTAGGCTGGTGGAAAAGCAGCAAACAATAAAACGCCTCCCAACACCAACCATGTTTCATTACCATCCCAGATATGTTTAATGCTGTTCATCATCAACAAACGTTCATCAGGCTGATACCAGGGGTAAAGTATCCCTAGCCCTAAATCAAAGCCATCCAGCACAACGTACATAAAGACGCCAAAACCCAACAATAAAAACCAAACAATTGCCCAGTCCATAATTACTCCTTAGGATGGTATGCCGGTTGTTGTAGATGAAGTTGTTAAATACTCAGCCGATTGTGATTTTATGGACTCTTTTTCATCAACCGTTGCATCTATTGAGGGCAAACGTTTTAATAACTTACGCATGAAATAAAGATACACAGCAAATAGCAGGCTGTAGACAATAACAAAAAGAATCAAGGTGAATAGCACACGCTGCTCCGGATGAGCTGACACCATGTCATTAGTTCTTAAGAAGCCATGGACTAACCAAGGTTGTCGCCCGACTTCAACAACATACCAACCTGCCAGTGTTGCTACCAAACCTGCTGGAATCATCCACTGCAAGCCTTTATGAAACCAGTTAGCACTATACAAATTACCACGCCAACGTAACCATGCACCTACTACAGCAGCTAACAGCATCAGCATGCCAATGCCAACCATGATTCGGAAACTATAAAAAACCACTGCCACTGGAGGTCGTTCATCCGCAGGCACAGACTTTAAACCTTGTAATGTACCTTGTGCATCATGGGTTAAAATCAAGCTTGCCAAGTATGGAATTTTAACTTCAAAGTGGTTTGTTTCCTGCTCTTGGTCTGGCACCGCAAATAAGCGTAAACCTGCACCCTGCTCAGTTTCCCAAATGCCTTCCATAGCAGCGACTTTAATAGGTTGATGCTCAAGTACATTAAGTCCATGAAGATCACCGACCCAAGCTTGCAGTGGAGCAAGTACCAAGGCAGCCCACAAAGCAACACTTAAGCCTTTCTGCGCCACAGGATTTTGTCGATCTTTACGTATATGCCAGGCTGAGACACCAGCTATCAAGAACGAAACTGTTAAGAAGGAAGCCAGCAGCATATGCACTAGACGGTAAGGGAAAGAAGGATTGAATATCACCTCCATCCAACTTACTACTTGAAATACACCTTGCTTATCCAATACCGCACCCGCAGGTGTCTGCATCCATGAGTTGGCGGCCAATATCCAAAATGCCGAGATAATAGTGCCTATTGCGACAATAACCGTCGCCGCAAAATGCATTCGCTCACTGACCCGATTCCAGCCAAAAAGCATAATACCCAGAAAACCCGCCTCAAGAAAAAAAGCAGTTAAAACCTCATAGGTTAACAATGGGCCTAATACGGTTGATGTCGCCTGAGAAAACTCGCTAAAGTTAGTGCCAAATTCATAGGATAAAACGATGCCAGACACCACTCCCATACCAAAGGTTACTGCAAATGGCTTTATCCAAAACAACAACTGGGCACGATAAACGGGATTTCGGGTTTTCAGCCACAATCCTTCCATGATGGCCAGATAACTTGCTAAGCCTATAGTGATCGTGGGAAATAAAATATGAAAACTGACTGTCCAGGCAAACTGAATACGCGATAACAATGCACCATCCATTTCCATCATCGTTACCCCCTGCCTTGCTCACCTACCCCGACATCAGCGCGTCGACTTTGCAGCCCATGGCGCCACTGAGCTATACCACCAGGCACGAGTGCCAGACTAATAATACAAACAAATGTCAGCAGGTCTTGCCACACAAGAGCAGAACTCATATGCTTCTCCTACAACTTATACTTCAAAGTAATAAATGAAAAAGTTTTAATACTCTTCATTTATACAAATATCATGCCATATCTCTTATATACTCCAATTGCACTGATTTATATCAAGTTTCAACAAAGTAAACCCACCCATCTGTAAACCTTGTTTACAGTTTGATAGACTAGTCAGTGTAAACGCCGTTCACAGTCCAACCCATAACAGTGACTCACAGAACCTTTCAGCCACACCCAGTGTTGATAGCGATCGGCCTATAGTCTTGTTTAAGGGAATACTTAATCTGGAAAACAAATGTCTTTATTGCTTGTTTTTAACACAGCGATGCTGATAACAACGTTGGCAGGAACTGTCGTTGGTTGCTGGCTATGCTGGGGTATTAAAGAACCTCAACAGCTCGCCCTTCGCCCACTAGGTGGGTTTTGTTTAGGTATGGCTATTTGGTGCGGAAGCCATGTCCTCATCCAGCATAGCCATCCAGTCATGAGTCAACTGGGCCTTTTGGGGCTACTGGCAAATCCTTTTATACCTACCACATTTTTACACTTTGCTTTGCTGTTTATTGCGCCTGGAGATAACCCTCAGCAACTTAGGCAACGTTTGCGCAAGCCAATTGCCATATTGTATTTACTGGCCCTGGCTGTCACATTAGTCAGTTTTAAGACAACTGATGCATTTCTGCTTCCCTGGCTGGTATTTCCTGCATTCATTGTGCTAGATACCCCAGGTTGGTTAAACCTGTTCTACACCATTGTTGTGGGTGTCATCGCCCATGCTATTTTAATCTGGGGATGGCACATCAGTAGTGCCAATAAACGTCGCTCGATTGTCGCATTATTTTTAGCTGGTGGCTGGGGATTGGTACTCGCCAGTAGTTTTGTCTTGCCATCACTGGATATAGCCTGGTTTCCCTACCCTATGTTACTGCTGCCCAGTTATGTTTTACTACTGGTCTATGGCATTGTGCGCTACCAGCTTGTAGTGGTTAATCGTTGGGCTGTACGTGCCGTATTTTGGCTGTGTATTTTACTCACATTATTACTGCTTATTACGTTATTCACTTCAGTTGCAGACTTACTGGGGGCAGAACCATTCACAGATATCCCTCTTTGGGAGTTATGGTTATATTCTGCCTTTGTACTATTCATTGGCAGTTCACTCTATCGACCCGCACAGCGCATTGCCGAAAAGTTAATTTATCCTGGAGCACAGCTTCGCGAGCAAACACTTCAATACTGGCTTTCCACCTTACAAAACTGCGGTAGCTGGGAAACGCTAAAACAAACAGCAACCCAGTTACTCGAAAAACATTTGTCTATGCCAGTGCATATCTGTTTTGAACAGCCCAGCGCCTCAAACACAATACCTACCCTTTTTTGCAAACGTCATCACCAAGGCTGGCAGTTGCATTTGCTACATTGGGAAAATGCAACACCTGCCGCTATTCATGTCGCTGAAATGTTTGGCACCTTATTGGCCAGCAGTTGCCGAGGACTTCAGCAACAACTTTACCTGGCAGAACAAACACAACAACGTTTACAAGAGCAACATTTAGTTGAATTAGGCGCGTTAGCGGCTGCAATGGCGCATGAATTACGTAACCCTTTAAATATTATTGCAATGGCCAGTACCCAGTGTGACCAAACCACCCGACATCATATCAAAATGCAGATCGAACGGGCTGACCACTTAATTACTGATATGCTTTGCTATGCAGGTCCCTTATCCTTACAACTTGAACCACTCACATTGCGCCCTTTTTGTCAGTCTATCGCCCACTATATTGAACAACGCTACCAAGTACCTATTTCAATAGAGGTAACGAATGATCTCACTCTAAATGCAGATCGCCACCGTCTACAGCAGGTATTAACTAATTTATTAGAAAATGCTGCAGCATTTACCCGCAATGTCACCAATGGTCAAATACATATTTCAGCTATCAAGACAGCCAATAACACCTTACAGCTAGGCATTCATAATAATGGGCCAGCCATACCCGAAGAAATCCAACAACATTTATTCCAGCCTTTTATCAGTAAACGACAAGGTGGGAGTGGATTAGGTCTGGCTATCATCAGGCGAATCATGGATGCCCATCATGGTCAAGTGTGGCACACCCAGATCGAACCCTGGTCCTGTAGTTTTATTTGTGAATTTCCCCAGCATGGGGCCGAAGATGATGCAAGTAGAGAATAACAAAATGGCAGAAAAACTTATTTTGACGCAACGAATTTTACTCGTGGACGACGAACCTGCCTTTTGTGAACTTTGTAGTCAATGGCTACGCCAGGTGGGTTATCATGTTGATAGCTGTCACGATATAGCCTCAGCTCAGCAACGACTACAACAGCAGTCGTATAGTTTAGTGCTGTTAGACTTAGCCCTTCCACCTTCTTTTACGCCACAAGAAGGACTGAAACTACTAAACGACATTAGCACTATTCCTGTTATCGTTCTCACTGGTCATGCTGATCGAGAACTAGCACTTGCCGCTATCGCTCAAGGAGCCTGGGATTTTCTAGCCAAACCGGTTGATCCCGACATGTTAGCGATTGTTGTCAAACGAGCATTAACCAAACACAGCCTGGAAAATGAAGTACAACAGCTAAAAGCACAACTTGCGGAACAACAAACAGCACTTGGTTTAATTGGTGTCAGTCAGCACACTGAAATGTTGCGTAATCTGATTAGCCGTATTGCACCAACAGATGTATCGGTTTTAATCAGTGGACCCAGTGGAACAGGTAAAGAAGTGATAGCCAAAACCATACACCAGCTCAGTTATCGAAAAAATCAACCCTTTATCTCAGTGCATTGTGGCGCTATACCCAGCGAGCTATTAGAAAGTGAATTATTTGGTTATAAAAAAGGGGCTTTTACTGGTGCAGATCGTGATCGCCAAGGACTTTTAGCCCTTGCTCACCAAGGCACATTATTTTTGGATGAAATCGGTGAAATGCCACTGAATATGCAAGTCAAATTATTACGGGTCTTACAGGAAGGTAAATTCTATCCAGTGGGTGGCAGAGAAATTGTATCCATTGATGTACGTTTAATCAGTGCCACAAATAAAGATTTACCTCATGCCGTTAACACTGGCACCTTTCGTGACGATCTTTATTATCGGCTTAAAGGTATTACCATTAGTACCCAACGTCTTGCTGATCGGCCAGAAGATATTCCTATATTAGCGCAGCACTTTTTGCAACATTACAGCCAAAAACACCAACGGCCTCTACAATTGGATGCAAATGCTTTACATTGGTTTATCACTCAGCCTTGGCCAGGCAATGTGCGTGAATTAAAAAATACCTTAGAAAGTGTCGCCGCTATTGCTCAGCAGCCTGTCATAGGTATTAATGATATTGAGTTTTTAAATGGAAATAAACTTTCTCAATCATTTAATACAATTCCAGAGCTGTCTAATGAAACCCTTGATAATCAAGTACGACATTTAGAAATACGATTAATCCTTGATGCATTACAACAGGTTCAAGGAAATCGAACACATGCCGCACGTAAATTAGGTCTATCCCGTCAGGGTTTATTAAAAAAAATGGAACGCTATGGTATTCAAGATATTGACCACAGCTAGTCAACTTTATTAAGGCCTGTTAGAAGTTAAATATATTACACTTGTTTTGTGCTATATTAACCAAATCAATGCATGACTACTGGTTCAGCATAATAAAATATGTCACTCTTAACTGACGTGTAATAACAACGTTTAAAACTATTTATCACTCAGGAAGATTGTATGTTCAAACGTGTTGCTGCAGATGCTTTGGGTTTAAGTGATATTGGAGAAATCATCGACCCACAAGACTTCGACAAAGTCGATGCTGATGACTACGTCATGCATGAAGACAACGAAAAAATCTATTGTTTGATCAAATCAAAAACAGATGAATACTGTTTCACCAATCTGGCACTTATTCATCTTGATGGCACCAGTGCCCTCAGCAAAAAAAGACTACTAAAACGCTTTAGTTATCATGACCACGATATTCGCGATGTTTTACTTGAGACAGCGGGCACAGTAGATTTAGATGCCGAAATCAAGTTTTCGATTGGTAGCACGTCATACTCTATCGATGTCAAAAAAACACAAATAGAACACCTGAAAGACTTATACAAAACATTATATTCAATTAGTGCTATTCAAAAAGAGAATAGCCACCATTACCGCACGGCAGAGCGAAGTATAGAGCTGACATCAAATGCAGTACACCGCTCTTCAAGCTCAACTACACTAGAAGAACAATTTAAAGAAATCAACCAGCATATTTTCAACTGGTTACACTCAGCCCGTAAAGCCTATTGTCGTAAAGACTTTGGAGAGATCTTCGAAAAATATATTAATAATTAATATAATTTCGTTGGGCTTCCTTTTATAAGAGAAGCCCTAGCAAGCACGTCTAATTAGCCTTTCTTAACTCACGGCTTTACTTGCTATCCTTATTCATCATCTATCTATACCCTTCACGAATCATTTTTATGTGCGCTATCCATAGCGCTCACCCTAACGGGCCAGCGAAGCTGTTCTAATGTGTTCCCGACACATTAGTAGGGTTTGTTGTCAGCGCTCTTGACCACCAAGGATGGCATTTAATTACCCATAAATTTGCAATGAATACAAGGTTATGTCACTTTAGTTGCCAAAAGTGGACTTTTGGGCAAAAAACAATGGATTCTTGGCTAAATGAAGAGCTGTCAGGATGTGCATTTAAAGATCAGCGTTTGACAACTCGTTTTAAAAGTATTGTTGCTTGTTTATCCGAAAAAAGTGGTAAATCCATACCTGAGATATGTGAGGAGTGGGCATCCACTAAGAAGGTGTCTTAAAAATCAAAATTTAAGCAACTCTTTTGACTAAAATATGCAGCATAGCAATGTGAATCATTGCCTCACTATTTCTCGTTAAAACTTCATAATCTTTAGAATGACGCCTATAGCTGATTAACCATGAAAAAGTACGCTCAACAACCCAGCGTTTTTTTACAACATTAAACCCTTTACCCGCTTTTTCAACGACCTCAAGTATTATGCTACGAGTGATTTCATGGGACTCTTTTACCCATTCAACGACTGGATTACCTGAATAACC
>NZ_AUAF01000019.1 GCF_000428585.1 Zooshikella ganghwensis DSM 15267
CAGCGTACTAAACAGACAGAGAACTGAGTAAGAAGACATTAGCGGTATGGCTTGTACGTTATTTACTGCAGCACACGATTGCAGAGGGGGTACACTTAATTTACCCAAATAGACGTGCATAATACATCTTTGGTTGTATTATATGCTACCCCCTAGGAATCCATATAGAGCCAAAAAGTTTATGAACAGTTAGCGCCTGATGTCTGTGTACCTTATGCAACCCGTAGGTCGCTCGGCGAAATCTCAAGAGACCTCCCAGCAGGTTATCTTGACAGGGTTAAGCAGTTTAACGAATAGACAATATTATATGTCATTAATTAGATGCTATATCCATAACAAAGGGTATATGTATCTAATTAATGTCACTTCGATTCACTATACATTAATCAATCCTTAGTTTTTCTTCAAAGTGTATTCAATAACATATATTATTTCATAGCATACCCACTCGGCTTTGGCCATTATTGAATACACATGACGGCTAAAAATAAGCTATTAGAAACAACGGGTTAGAATTAATTCATATCATGGTTTTCATTAGACATGAGTTAATTCAGGTTATAACCACTAACAGTATTGCTTTACCTGCAATGCCTTAGCTTCTAAATGGCCAAAGTCGAGACCCACTAATGCTGTTATACTACAGGTGCTTATGAGCTATGAAGTTTTAGATACTATTGCAGACTTATATATCCCTCTTTTGGCTTGTATACTCTTTTGCACTCTTATTCTTTCAGTAAACAAACATAGCAAAGAGGTAAAAGTACTTAAAAAAGTTGTTTTTTACTTCATAGCTCTAACTATTACTTCCTATGGAGTCATGTTCTTAGATAATACTTTTAAAATATGGCCCCATCTCATGCTCGACTACAGTACCCATACCGCCGTATCATTCACCTTAGTTTTATCTTTATATCAACTATTTCCTCAACGCTGGCTACTCTTATTGTTAAGTTTCATCTTATATTTGGCACTAATGGTGTATCAACAGTATCATAGTATTGCAGATATACTCACAACACTGCTTCCTATTGGACTGTTAGCCGCTATTTTTCATAAGTCAATTTTCACAAAGACATAATTAACTCACACGTAATAATATACACTATGCAGAGTATTTACGCGGTTATGCCCCTTGCCTTGCCTTCCCCCCCCCCCGACAAATCACTGTATATCTTGTTTTTTATATACACTTCAATATCTGTATACAATCATAATTTCTATCAACATATGCATCATCACTTCCAATAGACCATAACCTTCGATTAACGACACTCGCTTTGCTTTAAAAAGCACAACCTGTATATATTTTGTACACAGAAGAATTACACTGACTTAAGTCAACGTATTCAGCTCGCAAATTTCCCTCATTGATATACCATATTTAGTAGTTAGTCATACCAAAGTTACAACATCTTGTAGTACATCAAAACGCCGCTACCGACTAGGGTAGTAGCGATGTTTGTGTTAAGTACGCTAGAGAGTGTTCAGTTTCTGTACTGAAGAGCAAACTTACTGGTTAAAAAACACCCAATTAAGCAGCTTGTTAAATTAAACACCGTTATTGAAAAAAGTTGTGAGGAAAGCAAGTGAAGCCCATTGTTATCAAGCGTGATGGCTGTCGTGTACCATTTGATTGTCAGCGCATTAAAGAGGCAATCTTACGTGCTTGTGTTGCAGTAAACTGTAAAGATGATGCTTATGCTGAGTGGGTTGCCAAAAATGTTAGCCAACAACTGAACACGCTTGATGAAGTTGATATTCAAGATATTCAAAATGCAGTTGAAAACCAACTTATGCAAGGTCCTTATAAAGGCTTAGCTCGTGCATACATTGAATATCGTCATGATCGCGATATGATGCGTGAACGTACTAGCCGGCTCAATATAGAAATTCGAGGACTCATTGAGCAAACCAATGCTGCTATTCTCAATGAGAATGCAAATAAAGACAGTAAAGTTATTCCCACCCAACGAGACTTACTGGCGGGTATAGTTGCCAAACACTACGCTTTACAACATATGTTACCTAAACCCATCGCTCAGGCTCATACTGACGGTGATATTCACTATCATGATCTTGACTACGCACCATTCTTTCCCATGTTCAACTGTATGCTTATCGACTTGAAAGGTATGCTGACGCATGGTTTTAAAATGGGCAATGCAGAAATTGAAACACCCAAATCGATTTCCACAGCAACAGCGGTAACAGCGCAAATTATCGCTCAGGTAGCCAGCCACATATACGGTGGAACCACTATTAACCGTATTGATGAGATCCTTGCACCTTATGTCAAAGCCAGCTATATCAAACATCGGGAAGTGGCATTGGAGTGGGATATCAAAGATCCTGATGCTTTTGCGAAAGCTCGCACCGAAAAAGAGTGCTTTGATGCCTTTCAGTCGCTGGAGTATGAAGTCAATACCCTCCATACCGCGAACGGACAAACACCCTTTGTAACCTTTGGTTTTGGACTGGGAACTTCATGGGAAGCTCGACTTATTCAGCAGTCTATTCTCAAAAATCGAATTGCCGGACTTGGTAAAAATAAAAAAACGGCGGTGTTCCCCAAACTTGTTTTTGCTATTAAAACAGGCGTCAATCAACAAAACGGCGATCCAAACTACGATATAAAACAACTGGCTCTAGAGTGTGCCGCGAAACGAATGTACCCGGATATACTTAACTATGAACAAGTTGAACAGGTTACAGGGTCATTCAAAACGCCTATGGGTTGCCGCAGCTTTTTAAGTGCTTATGCTGAAAATGGTGAATTAATCCATGATGGACGGAATAATTTAGGTGTCGTTAGCCTAAATTTGCCACGCATTGCTCTTCAAGCAAAAGGCAACGAAGCAACATTTTTCAAACTACTAGAACAAAGACTGCGCTTAGCGCGTAAGGCACTGGATACTCGTATTGCACGCCTGGAAAATGTCAAAGCCCGAATTGCCCCCATACTCTATATGGAAGGTGCTTGTGGTGTCCGCTTGAAAGCAGACGACAGTATTGCAGATATTTTCAAAAATGGTCGCGCTTCAATCTCATTGGGCTATATAGGTTTACATGAAACCGTCAATGCACTTTATGGCACCGATCAGCATGTATTCGACAACAAGACTTTACAGGACAAAGCAATAGCTATCATACAACGACTGCGTAATGCTGTTGATACCTGGAAAGCCGAGACAGGATACGGCTTCAGTCTCTACAGTACGCCAAGTGAAAACCTGTGCCACCGTTTTTGTAAGCTCGATACAATGACATTTGGTGTGGTTGCTGGTGTCACTGATAAAGGCTACTACACCAATAGCTTCCACCTAGATGTAGAGAAAAAGGTCAATCCTTATGACAAGATTGACTTTGAAATGGCATATCCAGCCATCGCCAACGGGGGATTCATTTGCTATGGAGAATTTCCCAATATGCAACGCAATGTAGAAGCTCTGGAAGGTGTCTGGGACTACAGCTATAGCCGTGTTCCTTACTATGGCACTAATACGCCAATTGATGAATGCTACAGCTGTGGTTTTATGGGCGAGTTTTCTTGTACAAGTAAAGGCTTTGTATGTCCTCAATGTGGTAATCGTGATCCAGAAAAAGTATCTGTCATTCGTCGAGTTTGTGGTTATTTAGGCAGCCCTGATGCACGCCCTTTTAATGATGGCAAACAAGAAGAAGTTAAACGCCGTGTTAAACATTTATAAGTAGCAGCGCTTTCCATTGCCATGAATTACCATAAATACTTTTCTGTAGATGTTGTCAACGGGCCTGGTACCCGTTGCACACTATTTGTGTCAGGTTGTGAACATCGCTGTGAAGGCTGTTACAACAAGGCAACCTGGCATCCAAACTCAGGAGATAAGTTTACTGAAGCACTACAGACTCAAATTATTAAAGATCTAAAAGACACTCGTATCAAACGACGCGGCCTCTCCTTATCAGGAGGCGATCCACTCTACCCCTCTAACCTTAAAACAATCCTTCATCTGGTTAAGACCGTTAAACAGGAATGTCCAGATAAAGATATTTGGCTATGGACAGGCTATACACTTGAAAATTTTAGTGAGCAACAGCAACAAATTCTTCCTTTTATCGACGTACTTATTGATGGCAAATTTGAAATAGAACATGCTAACCCTACGCTGACATGGCGTGGTAGCGCTAATCAAATGATTTACCAAATCGATAAACATGGAAATAGTCAAAAATTAATACTGGACCATTAGCTACTGAGTAAAGGTTTCTGCTTTTAATTCTAACGTTGTAAAAAACAGTTATTAAACAACCTTCGCCCAAATTCCGCATAACGTTAATCGAACACGCCTCAAGCCCATCAAAAACCATTTTTTATTCGTAGTCACCTTATTTATTAAACAACCTTCATTAAAGTTCACCTTATCTCGGCTTTGGCCATTATTGAATACACATGACGGCTAAAAATAAGCTATTAGAAACAACGGGTTAGAATTAATTCATATCATGGTTTTCATTAGACATGAGTTAATTCAGGTTATAACCACTAACAGTATTGCTTTACCTGCAATGCCTTAGCTTCTAAATGGCCAAAGTCGAGCTTATATAAAACCGCTTTAATTTATTGATTACTCATTTTATCACTATAAATATATTTACAATTTTTAATCAAGAGGCTTATTTATGTGACTTATTAGCTATAATAAAGTTGTTATAGCTAAAATCAAAATAACTGGCTTGTTTATAAAGAGAAATATACTATGAGGTTCCCACAAGCATTAATTATTACTTCTTTCGGTTTTGTTCTTTCAGGCTCTGTACTCGCGCTTGGATTGGGAAAGTTAGAGGTTAAATCTTCTTATGGTGAACCATTAAATGCTCAACTGGAGCTCATAGAAATAGGTGATTTAACAGAAAATGAAATAATCGCTAAATTTGCAAGCTCTGATGACATGAACAAGCTAGGTTCAAATCAACAGATTTTTTATACTCGTTATAATTTTGATGTAACGATTAACCCAGATCAAACTGGATTTATTAAAATAACAACAGATAGACCCATTAAAGAACCCTCTATTGATTTATTTGTTTCTCTCATTTGGCCTAGTGGTAAAATGGTTAGAAAGTACGAGGTAACAACAGAACTACCCGCCTTTGTACATAAATATCAGAGACGTTACGACACTTTAGTTGCTAAACAAACACAACCACCTATTACACAGCCTCTACCTCAGAAGATACGTCATGTCAACCCTCCCAGTTACCAACCTTCAAGCCCTGATCACTATTATGTGAGCGAGAATGATACACTTATGGAAATAGCGGCACAAATGAGGCCTTCTACAGCAGTCTCTCTTCAACAAACCATGGTAGCCATATATAAACAAAACCCTCATGCATTCATTAATAATAATTTAAATCTATTAAGGAAAAATGTTGACATAAAAATCCCAAGCACAAATGAAATTTCTAATATACCTTACGCAGAGGCCATTACCCAAATTAGTAAACATCATAACCAGTGGCAAAACTTTCAAGGGACTGGCACTGAAGTCGCGTCCACTGACAGCCCACCCACCACAACAAAAAGCAACTATATCAAACCTAAAAGTATTAAGCCTAAAAACAAAGAAACAGATAAAGCCAGGTTAAAAATAGTTACTCAGGAATCTAAAGTGTCATCTCAACAGGAGTCTGCTAAAAAAACTACTGCAATGTCTACTGTAGAATTTAACAAATTACAAAATCAACTTACTTCTGATAGAAGTGAGCTAGCAGCAATTAGTGAAAATAACAAAAAGTCATTTGCTAAACTTAAAGACCTTG
The DNA here is from genome assembly GCF_000428585.1 of Zooshikella ganghwensis DSM 15267. GTDB lineage: Bacteria > Pseudomonadota > Gammaproteobacteria > Pseudomonadales > Zooshikellaceae > Zooshikella > Zooshikella ganghwensis. The sequence continues at coordinate 5,806 of NZ_AUAF01000019.1, forward strand.
AGCGCAGAATTCAGTCTTTGAAACGAAGAATAAAAGATAAGGATAATAGAATCTCTCAAATACAAAGTGAGCTAGATGAATCAAACCAATAACCTGGGCTAAAAAACTGGTACTATGATATACAAAAAAGAAGGGTATAAACTACCCTTCATAAGCCTGAAGTATATTATTCACCAAACCATGCAGTATTAATAAGCTAGATACCTCAAAAAATATGATGCAACTCCAGCACATTTAAGTTTTTGTGCTAAACTCCTTATGTGTAGATTTTTACCTTTAATAACAAGGTGAAAAACAATGGACCTGTACTACATCTTTACATTTATATGTCTCTTATTACTTACAACGCTAATTGCCATACCTCTTTTCCCTAAAGAGATCTTAATTTTTCACTTTCTACATAGCAATTGCAGGAAGAAAGTTGAATTGCTAGTAATAGCAAAACAGCTTACAGAAAAACTTGCAACCATAAAAGACAAATCATCCCAAAAATTAAAGCTAACGAGCTGCATCAAACCTGTGATATATGGAATAATATTACAAACCACAATATTTTCACATAATAATTATGAAGCACGAGATAGTTAATTTAACCTTGCTCGCTATATTCATAGTATACAGTGGTCACATTATTTATAACCTATCATATTTATTACAAACAGTTGTTTTTTTAAAGCGCCAGCAAAGCACACTAAACTTTCTTGAACAGCTTAAAAAGAAAGAAAACTCAGGAAAGGACTAACGTTTTGAGTTAATCGATGCTGTCGCAATAAGACAAATTACAATACCCACAAAGATCAAAAACAAAGTACTTTTTAAGCCAATCCAAATAGCAAGTGTCAACTCACTCGCAGCAAAGTTATAAAGAATACCTATTAGTATACCTAGTGGTATAGCAAAAACTAGAAGTGAAATCCCAATAATCAGCATCCAAGCTAGAATGCTATTTTTCCTAAGTCTACTGTATATTCCCTTATCATAGCCACTCATTCAGATGTCCTTAATATATAAGCCTAAATCATATCTTTAATTATTATTTAATTCCCTCCTGCGCTGTTCTCTTTGTATTTTAAAAATGAATTGATCTAATTTCTTTTGTACTTTAGATGACAGCTCTATTAATCTACCACCTACTAATGTATAAGTAATAGGCTTTCGATAACACTTCGCATGACTCACGAGAATACGGCACTTAATACTTGTTCCATCTGGCAATGTAAACATACAATTGTTTACGATAACATCCTGGCGTATTCCTTCAGGAATGGGACCCGCAAACTTTATTTGTACTCCTTTTGTTGATAAATCCAGTATTCTCCCATTCACAACCTTAGTACCAAATCCGCTTAATACTACTTTTAAGTACTCAGACTGTGAAATACTTACTCTGTAGTCTGAGCGTCTTTGTGAGTGCTGTAATGTCTCTGGTAACTCAAGCTTTAAAGCTGGCATATCTTCAAATGACTCGATAGACATTAATGTTGTAACAAAGTGAGTTTTATGACCTCGCTCAGAACAATCCACTCTCACTTTACAGCCATCATTAATAAAGCCCTCAGGAACAGGAGGATATAAATCATCAATCAATAAAAACTCCTCCTGAGGATCTACCATCAATATCATACTTCTAAATATATGATCATCATCATTAATTTGAATATTGATAAAGCTATGATCTCGGCATAACTTACTCAGAACATGAAAAGAAACCGAGTCCTTCTCTTTCTCTGCTGACTGTTTAAACCACCTCAACATACTAAACATGAACACTACCTTTGAACATCAAGGTTTTTTGTTATGAATCTCAAATGATTTATTTACCAATGAAGCACATGGAGTTTAATTAATATGTGACTGCGATGGCTTCATTAGTTGACTGCCCAACTAGCACCTTTAAAGCAACTATACCCTTCACGAATGATTTCTAGGTTTTGTTATCTTCTCTCCTCCCCCCAATCACCTATTAATATAGGCTCATGGGGCTTCGTCACTCGATGGCCGCACCTAAAAACCATTCGTATTGGGTGGTTGCTATCGCTCGTCTTGACTGACCAGACCAGTACTGCTGTGAGCCCTCAATTTTTGGTATAGCACTACTATTTAACAATATTGCAATATAATGTTTATTCAACTTATCTCACTGGCTATGACTTAAAAACATTAACGTTATATAACTCAGGTTAGACTAAACAGTTTCCGCATAAAAATTTAAATAATTTTATTGTGTTATATAAATAAAATGCTTATCACAAAAAGAAATATATGTTTCATTTTATTTTTTTACTTAGCATCATTCATAAACGTATATAATTATAAGACATACTTTGTCATAAGATTAACGAATCAAGGTTAACACTTGAATATACTTATTGCTGATGATACGCCTTCAATAAGGATTTTTCTGCAAAAAGTTGTTCGTGATACAGGACATACAGTTCATGCTGTATGTGATGGTCATGAAGCACTGTCTTATATGAAGAACCATGATATTGATATGATTTTCATGGATATTCAAATGCCAGACCTCAACGGTATTGAAACGGCTAAAATCATTCGAGAACAACAATCAGAGTGGATGCCTATTATTTTTATCAGTGCAACAGAAAATGACAGAGAGTTTGCAGAAGCGTTGAGTGCCGGTGGTGATGGTATTTTAACAAAACCATTAAAACCAATTTTAGTTCATGCACAAATACGCGCTATGCAAAGAATTGTAGATATACAACGTAAACTTCATATGATGAATAGTCAGTTACAAAGCTTAAGCAAAACTGATGTATTAACAGGGATTGCTAACCGTAGTGGATTCTATGAAGTTTCTGAAAGAGAGCTAAAACGATGCCGAAGAGAGCATAAGGCTTTGAGCATCTTGATGATTGATGTTGACTTCTTTAAGCAATACAACGACAACTACGGCCATTTGGAAGGCGATCACTGTCTTGTAACAATTGCGCAAGCATTGAAGAACACGCTTAAACGTCCATTGGATTATATATGCCGATTTGGCGGAGAAGAGTTTGTAGTGTTATTACCGATGACCGACCTGGAAGGTGCACGTCAGATCGCCCAACAGCTTAGACAAGCTGTTCAAAGCCTAGAAATCCCACACAAAGCAAGTACTGTTAGTCCTTTTGTATCAATCAGCATTGGGGCTGCGTCAAACCAAGACCATATCAATACCTTCACCATAAATGACTTATTAACTAAAGCCGATGCGGCACTCTATACAGCTAAAGAACGGGGAAGAAATCAGATTGTGGCCATATCACCAAATAAGTACGGTCAATTTCCTACAAGTTCAGTCCAAATCTAGCTTATGCCATAGGTTCGTCTATTTGCCATAATGAAACTGTCAGCTTTATATCTATTAAAGTAAGCAGTGCTGAAACTTAGCACTATATGCGGATGGGACGTGCATGTAAACAGAGGGAAAGCAGACGATTTTAAATAAGCTGTGTTAAAAGAAAAGAATGATAGCACTGAAAACAATTAACGTGTTTGATATTCAGCAATAAGTTTTTTTGAAAAAGCATCCTTTAGCAAGAAAAAACCTTTAGTTACCTCATTTTTAAATTAAATACTTATACAACTCTAGCGAACCCATGACCATGGGTTCGCTACTTTTTTGCTTCGAGCATTGGTTTTCCTATCACGTTCCACTAAAGTCTAATGAGCAACCTTCAAACAACAACAGCCTATTGACATCTCTACTTAACCGATCTAACATCTGCAACCTCGATTGCCGGTATAGCTCAGTTGGTAGAGCAACTGACTTGTAATCAGTAGGTCCTGGGTTCGACTCCTAGTGCCGGCACCAATCGTTTCTTCCTTCTAGTTGGTTAAATTTAGCTAACCATTAAAGGCCTGGCTTGTTTTTGCCCATCAATTCAAAACTTCTGCTACCAACAAAGCTCATCTCAGTCCACTTAACTACGCCTACACTTTCAGCAAACCATATATCGCTTACTCCTGCATCATAGCATCCACCAGTTAATTTTAAGTGTGTGACATTATCAAATGTACCGGCTTTAGTAGTTAGCTGACCATATTTTTCATAGATAATGGTTTTGTCTGCACAGAAAAATTTAACATCACTTGAATAACCAACTCCAGCTGAAAAATCAGTCATTAAACTTACTTTTTGGTCATACTCATTCCAAACATAAATCTGACCTTCATTACTAACTTTCAGCCACTGCTTGCCTAGCCCTGCAAACTGGTTAAATTTATACCAACCATTATTTTCATTCATTATTTTACTTTGAACGACGTCATGACTATTTTCGGCGTTGACATAAGTCAAACTATCTCCAACATTCATCCTGAAAAATTGATCTGCGCAACCTATGGCTGGAACCATGCCGATAAGCATAACACCAATTAGTTTTTTGCTGAGTTTTAAAGTTTTCATGGCTACATCTCCTTATGTAGTATGTTTTAGTGCTTTTTTTGCTAATTTAATTTTTTATTTTTCCCTGCGATTAATGCTTTAAAATCAACTGGGGTTTAAATTCTCTTTATGCTTTTATAATAGGCCAGGTTATTAAATAATAAAACCGAAAATTAGTAAGTAATTGTGCGTATTTATATTTTTGACATAATTAAATGAATACTAAATGCGGTGCACTATCTGCCTTCAAAGTACCTCTTAGTTTTTTTGATCGATATCAATAAAGAAAATCACTCTGTTTAAATCAAATCCGTATTATTTTTTACTGAAAGCTCAATAGATTCCAGAAAAAAATAGAATAACTAAGTGACTAACCAGTTATTTTAATAGTTTACTCAGCCCAAAACCATCACTCCTACCGTCCTTGGTAGATTTATGACAGGCTATAAAAAATCTTAATTATTGATCGCACAAACAAGGAAGGAAACGACAAATAGGTATGATTAATTTTCACTGTTAAGGACAGAAAAAACAGGTTAGGTATTTTCCTAAATAACTAGTTAGTTAATACGCGATTCACGCGGTAAAGTCGCTTTGACCAATACTTACTTTTAACAGTTGAAATGGTGACACCTTTACGAGTAGAAACATGTAAAAACTTACTTTCTCCCATAAAAATGCCAACATGGCTGACTTTTCTGCCATTATGAAAAAAAACGAGATCACCATACTGTGCCTGACTATACGGCACACGCTTTCCTACTTTTATTTGACTCCTGGAAGACCGAGGTAATTTTATACCAAATAACGTCTGATAGGTCTGTTGAATAAAGGCTGAGCAGTCAATGCCTTTTTTGCTTTTACCACCAAAGCGATAAGGTGTTCCCTGCCAGCTTTGATAGTGGCTATTTAATAATGCCTTAATTTCATTTTGACTCGATAAGTCTTCTTCCTGAGTGAAGATAACACAGCCTGTGACTTGCAAGGTGGCAATAATTACGACTAACTTAATTAACCGAAACACCATAGGCAACGACTCCACATGTTGCATAATTTAAAAGGGTGCTTTGCTTTCTAATCTCTTCATTATCGCGTTGAACTAGAGATTACACACAAAGAAAACAACTGATGGTGCAAATCAAACAACCAAACTTCGTATAAACGGCTACTTTTGCTGTGGCATGTTTCTGTTGTTGGAAACATAAGCAGAAATTCAAGCAAAAATTACACCAATACTAATGCACTTCTTTTTGACAGAGTAAGTAGTTAATAGTTGCCTTTGAAGAGAAAATACAGCAGGAGATATTGAAAACAGTCACTCTTTTATTGATCACCAAACCCTGAACTTTATAAAGAACATCAATAAAGAAACTGTTTGCAGTCACTGTTGGAGGGAGGCCAAAGGGCCATAAGAGAAGGAAGTGAAAGTAGATTAGTCAAAAAATTACTAACGCAGCAAAATCTTTCTGTGCAGGTAATGCCTACTTGCCTGGATGACCTTCAGACAGCAAAACATACACCAGTAATTGAAATCAAATCACACAATGAGCAGTACAACTGCTCATTTTGATTAAAAGTAGCACACTGTTGATTTAGTGTATCAAACCCTTATTCATCAGCCTCGCATAGCTCACGATATGCATCGGCATCAAGCAGTTCATCAACTTCGACTTGATCTTTAACTTTTATTTTAAATAACCAGCCATCTCCATAAGGATCTGAGTTTACAAGTTCAGGTGCTTCTTCCAGATCTTCATTGATAGCAACGACATCACCAGAAAGTGGTGCAAACATATCAGAAGCCGCTTTGACCGACTCAATTGTACCTACTTCATCACCTGCACTAATGGTTGCATCAACATCAGGCAACTCAATAAATACAACATCACCTAGCAATTCCTGAGCATGGTCAGTAATACCAACCACAGCAGTGTTATCATCCTCAAGGCGCACCCATTCATGGGTTGATACGTAGCGCAACTCTGCAGGTATGTTGCTCATTATTATTGTCCTCTCAAAAGCTGAGTTCAAGGAGGTAAAACTGTCGTCTTAACCATAAACAACAGTCGCCATAACTTCAACCAAAAATCTCATGGTAAGTTCTAACGCATATGCTTTATGACTCTTCAGGTATTTTTCTCATTTATTTTTGAGATCGGCCTACTTTCATTACGATAACGAGACTTCCTCATCAAAATAAACACGGGAATAAGTCCAGCCAATACTAACGTCAAAGCTGGCAGTGCAGCCCGCTGCCATTCTCCCTCAGATGTCATTTCATATATTCGCACCGCAAGTGTATCCCATCCAAAGGGACGCATTAATAGTGTCGCAGGCATTTCTTTCATGACATCTACAAACACTAAAATACCAGCCGTTAGTAAACCAGGTGCCAACATCGGAATATATACTCTTCGAACAACAGCCAGCCCACTCACACCTAAACTTCTCGCAGCTTCATGCAAGCTGACGCGAATACTTTGCAAACCCGCATCAATAGGTCCAAAAGCAACCGCAATAAAGCGAATAATATAAGCTAATAACAACGCAAGAAAGCTACCTAATAGTAATTGCCTTGGTGCTACACCAAGCCATTCCTGTAGAGGAACAATAAGGTGATTATCAACCTGGCTGAAAGCAAACATAATACCCACAGCCAGCACAGAGCCAGGAAGTGCATATCCCAAATTTGCCGCCATGATGGCTTTTTTAAGCCAATGATCCTGGTAAAGCCGTTTAGCAAAACTCAGTAATAAAGCCACACAAACAACGGCTAAACCTGCTGCACTTGCTAATAACAAAGAGTGCCCCACTAACCCTGCAAAACGGCCATCAATATCTTGTGCACCTTGTTTTACCACCCATACCAGAAGTTGAACTACTGGCAAAATAAAAGCAAGCCCTAAGACACTCGCAGCATAAGCAAATGCTACATATCGCTGTATACCATTTAATTTATAAGGCTTGTGCTGCTTTGAGCGCTGTCGCAATGCATATTGTGCATTTCCCCTACCTCTTTGTTCTAACCAAAATGCCATACACACAAACAGCATTAATAATGTAGCTAGTTGAGCGGCGGCGTGCAGGTTAAAAAAACCATACCAGGCTTTATAAATAGCAGTTGTAAACGTGTCGTAATTAAAGGTTGCGACAGCACCAAAGTCCGCTAAAGTTTCCATAAGTGCAAGCCCTACCCCTGCCGCTATTCCTGGTCTAGCAATGGGTAACGCAACCCGCCAAAAAGCCTGTAACGGTGTTAGCCCTAAGATTCTGGCGGCATCCATGGCCCCACGCCCTTGAGTAATAAAAGCACTCCGTGCCAACATATAAACATAAGGATAAAAAACCAACACCAAAACCAATATCACACCACCAGTGCTACGAATTGAGGGGAAAAAACGACTTGTACCAAACCACTCTCTTATTACTGTTTGTAAAGGTCCACTAAATTCAAAAAATCCTAGGTACACGAAAGCTAATACATAAGCTGGAATGGCAAAAGGTAACATTAGTGCCCAATCAAAAAACTTTCGTCCAGGAAACTCACACATCGTCGTTAGCCAAGCTAAACTAACGCCAATGATCATCACACCAAAACCAACGCCAACAAGTAGCACCAGTGTATTAGCAAGCAAGCGCCCTAACTGGGTTTCTATAAGATGCAACCAGATGTCAGTTTGAAAGTCATGCCAGCTCAGAATCAACACTAGCAGTGGCATAAGTACAATGCCTGCGGTTGTAAATGATAGGCGACGAAGTAATGGGGGATGCTTTATCACAACGAGCTTACTTTCCTGATTAAATTACCCACAATAATAAATTAAGTGGCTGTAAGTGTTGTATACCCAAAACGAAGGACTTCAAACCCTAAAAATGATTCGTGATGGATATATAAAGGGCTATGAGCTTATATGAATATATAAAATGGGTGAAGTGTAGAAAGGAAAATTCAGAAACGCCTGCCAGTATGCAGGCGTTTTTTAAGAAATAACCCGTTAGTGATAACCTGCACGATCCATTAGTTTTATTGCATCTCCTTGTAATCGCCCTGCAGCCTCAACATTTAACTGATCATGCTTAAACTCACCCCAGCTAGCAACCAGTTTAGATGGTTTCACACTTTGATTTGCAGGGTATTCCATATTGGCATTGGCAAAAATTTGCTGAGCCTCTGGTTTGCTTAACCACTCTAAAAAGGCAATAGCTTCAGCTTTGTGTTTTGCGTACTTGGTAATACCTGCACCGGAAATATTGACATGAGTTCCAGATGTTTTTTGGTTGGCCCAAAATAGTTTAAGCTTCAGGTTAGGCTTCTCTTTTAGTAAACGCCCAAAGTAATATGTATTTACCACAGTCACATCACACTGGCCTGCCTCTACAGCCTGTAATGCTAGTGTATCATTTGAAAAAACAGGCGCGGCTAAATTATTTACCCAACCCTTAACAATAGTTTCTGTCTTATCTTGGCCTAAACGCGCAATTAAAGTACCTACCAAAGATTGGTTATAGACTTTTTTAGCTGTGCGTAAACACAGTCGTCCATCCCACTTGCTTGAAGCCAAATCTTCGTAGGTAGATAGGGATTCCGGTTTTACTCGATCTGTCGCATAAACCATTGTTCGAGCACGCACAGATAAACCAAACCAGTTATTATTTGGATCTTTTAGGTGCTCAGGAATATTTTTACTCAAGGTTTCCGACTGTACTGGCTGCAACAATCCCTTTTGTTGTGCTTGCCATAAATTTCCGGCATCAACTGTTATAAACATGTCAGCAGGTGTCGTTTTTCCTTCAGCTTGCATTCTTGCAATTAAAGGGCCTTCAGCATCAGTCACATAGCTGATTTTGACACCCGTTTCTTTTGTATATTGATCAAATAAAGGCTTGATGAGATGTTCTTTACGCGATGAGTAAATAACCAGCTCGCCTTTATTTGCTGAGCTGCTGGCAAGACTCACATCGGTGATGGTCATTGTTGCAATAAAGAGGGAGGTTAGCGTCAATGAGAAAAATCGTTTTCGAGACATGTGTGGCTCCTTTAACCGTATATTGCTAATGATAATGATTGGCATTTATGCAAGCAACAGATACTCACACATCAAAAAAACGTCAACATGATACGCTATTTATCTTTATCATGAGCTGCTAACGTTTAACTTATAGGCCTACTGCTTTCTTGATCAACTGTTGCTTTAGCCATCCTTGCTTATTTACCCAATTTAGACCTTGGTTTCGCAGCCACCTGACTGGTAATTGTTCACTTTGAAAAGTATGTTGAAAGCTTTCCATTAACCCCATCATCATCAAATTATCAGGCATCCGTTGTCGCTGATAACGTGACAGGATATGTTCACCTCCTGGTGTATCACCTCTATTAGCCGCACGTGAAACTTCTGTCACTAAAGTCAGTGCATCAGCCATACCCAGATTCATACCTTGTCCTGCAAGCGGGTGTATCGTATGAGCAGCATCACCTGCAAGCACGACACCTTTTTTATAATACTGTTTGGCGTGACGTTGGCGTAGTGGAAATGATGCAAGATCATCTATTTCAATGGCATCTCCTAAACACCTCTCAGTAGCCTGTGACAACTGCCTTAAAAGGGTTCTCTTTGACGTCTTAATTAACTCATCTATTTGCGATGCAGGTGCAGACCAGACAATTGAAGTGGTATTCTGGTAAGTGACGTGTTGTTGACCATTCAGATTATTGAGGGGTAATAATGCGAGTGGACCTGTCGGGAGAAATACTTGCCATGCTGTTTGCTGATGATTTTTTTGCCACTTTACTGTTGCGACTAAAGCATGGTGCAGATAATCCCACTCTCTGGTTGTAAACTTTGCTAAACGCCGCACCTGAGACTTGGCACCATCAGCACCAATCACTAATGAAGCAGACAACTCTTGTCCATCATTTAATACAACACTATAGGGATGAGTCGTCACTGGAAAATGAGTATTTTGAGACGTACTAGAAAGAACAGCCGGCGTATTTGCCACTAAAGCCGTCAACACATGTTCACTGTAGACATCAACTGCTGTATCTTTTTCAAGCTGTTGCCAAAGTGCGGCCTGAATGGCTCTGTTTTCAACGATATAACCCAGTTGTGGGCGATGAACCTCTTCTGCCGTAAATTGAATATGTCCTGTTCCTTCACTGTCCCATACAAACATCCGCTCAAATGCACTACTTCGAAATACTTCTATCGTATCCCAAACGTTAAGCTGTTTAAGAAAATCTACAGTGGCTAGGGTTACAGCACTTACTCGGTTATCAATACAATCTCTTTTGGGCCAGGATAGTAATTGATCCAGGGGCTGATGATCGACTATTGCAATTTTATAATCAGTTTGCTGGCTTATCCCCAAAGCAATAGCAGCACCAACCATACCGCCACCGACAATTACAATATCATATGACTTCATTCGTCTTTAGCCCTAGTTGATTTTTGCAGCAGGTAAACCCATTCCCATCGCATGCTGTGTAAAAAAAGATTTGCCTGGAAAGCATAGATCCAAGCCAATTAAACCGAGATTTCTCAATATAGAAATTGAAGGTGTGGTTGCACTAAACCAACGTACCAGTCGATCACTCCACTGAATAGTCAATTGTTGATCAGCCTCTTGACGCTGCACATAGTGATTCAATGTTTTCAGTGAATATAGAGGCTCCCCTCGCATCAACGCTTCCTTAATAACCTCCACCAAGCGAAGTGCATCTCGCAAGGCCAGGTTAAACCCTTGACCTGCCACAGGGTGCAGCTGGTGCGCAGCATTACCCAGCACCACAAGTCCTGGACGTACTTGCTCTGTACTGCACCGTAGGGTAAGTGGATAAATATGTCGAAGACCAATCTTAGCGAATCGCCCCAGCCGATAACCAAAATTTTGCTGCAAGTGTGAGGCAAAATCAGCTTCTGGCATTAATGCCACATCATCAACCATCGCTTCAGGCAGTGACCAAACCAGAGCGCAGTGTTTACCAGAAAGTGGCAATAACGCCATAGGGCCTGACTCCGTAAAGCGCTCATAAGCAATGTTTTGATGAGACTTGCTTAATGCCACGTTGGCTATCAATGCCGATTGATTATAGTGCTTTTCAGTAATATCGATTCCCAGCTGCTCGGTCAACCCTGAACGACCTCCATCAGCAATAATGATAAGGTCAGCAGTAACTGTCTCTGTTGTATCATTACGCTCAATCAGTATAGAGGTGCCTTGATTATTAGGGTGAAGAGCTACCACTTTAGCGGGCATGATAAGCTCGAGCGCCTGCTTCTCTTCAGCAATTAATAAATGTTTAAAAAGCGTTTGCCCCAAGTGTTGGTTGCTTATGACATAACCCAGAGCTGACACCCCCTCATCCTGAGCATGTAATCGTGTAAAACCAAAGTGGCCCTGGTTTGATACATGAATATGCTCAATAGATGTTGCTTGACTATTTAGCTCATCCCACAACCCTAGCTGCTCAAATAATAAGCGAGTGCCCCATGCTAACGCGGTTGACCGGGCATCAAAACTAGGTTGCAAATCGACTTGAGGCGCAGCAGGAAATGGTGATGCTTCAATCAATGCAGTTTTTTGCGGCAATATTCGAGACAGCGTATGTGCTAGTGTCGCACCAACCATTCCTCCACCAATTATGACTACAGGAAAGTGCATCAACATCCCCTCAACTCAAAACTCACTGAATTGGCTGCATCAGTGCTTCTATTTCATGTACGTGTTTCGGTACCTCACTGGTTAATACTTTATGCCCAGTTTCAGTCACCACAACATCATCTTCAATACGTACCCCAATCCCGCGCCACTTGGGATCAACATCAATATTGTCAGGTGCGATATAAATGCCTGGTTCAATGGTTATCACCATTCCAGGTTCTAAATCACGCCATTGTCCTGCAATGCGATAGTCACCAACATCATGAACATCCATACCAATCCAATGACTGGATTTATGCATATAGAAAGGCTTATAAGCTTCGTCTTCAATTAACTTATTCACATCGCCCTTCAGAATTCCAAGCTTAACCAAACCTTCTGTAATCACCCGCACAGTAATATCATGGATATGATTAAACACGGTACCAGGTTTGATAGCTTCAATGGCTTCAAGCTGAGCAGTCAGTACCAACTCATATATAGCTTTCTGTTCTTCTGAAAAACGTCCATTTACCGGGAAAGTACGGGTGATATCTGCGGCATAATGATCAAGCTCGCAGCCTGCATCTATAAGAATGAGTTCACCATCCTTAAGCAGACAATCATTGTTGGTATAGTGCAAGATACATGCATTCTCCCCACCACCCACAATACTGGGATAGGCCGCAAAGCGTGCACCTGACTGCATAAATTCATGGAGCATCTCAGCTTCTATCTGGTATTCATATATGCCGGGCCGACAGGCACGCATTGCTCTTAAATGTGCTTTTGCAGAGATTTCTCCAGCCTCAGCCATCACTGCTATTTCTGCTTCACTTTTAAACAACCGCTGTTCATGCAGAATATTTTCAAGGGCAATAAACTCACCTGGAGGCTGAGCACCTTGCTTCGTTTTAGACTTAATGGACTTTATCCATCCCATTAAACGACGATCAAAGGCTTCATTGGCTCCAATGGCATAATAAACTCTGGAGCGCCCTTCAATTAAACCCGGTAAAATTTCGTCAATATCATTAATGGGAAAGGCATCATCCATAGCATAATCAGCAACAGCACCTTCCTGACCTGCACGCCGACCTTCCCACAGCTCTTTTTCAGGGTCTTTTTCCTGGCAAAAAAGTACAGCCTCGCCATGAGATCGACCAGGAATTAATACCAAAACTGATTCCGGCTCAGCAAATCCAGTTAAATAGTAAAAGTCACTATCTTGGCGATAAGGATGTTCCACATCACGATTGCGAGGCTGCAGAGGTGCTGAAGGTAAGATGGCAATGCTATTTGCTTCCATCTCAGCCATTAACGCACTCCGACGATGCTTATATTCTACTGCTGTAATTTTTTTCATTTAGATTCCCTATGATTACCAAGTTGAGCAACCCACCATCTTTCCGGACTCACAGCTACTGTCTTCTTTGCTCAAAAATACCTTACCTAACGTCATTTATATAAATTGTGATGTCAACGTTCTCGACTTTGGCCATTTAGAAGCTAAGGCATTGCAGGTAAAGCAATACTGTTAGTGGTTATAACCTGAATTAACTCATGTCTAATGAAAACCATGATATGAATTAATTCTAACCCGTTGTTTCTAATAGCTTATTTTTAGCCGTCATGTGTATTCAATAATGGCCAAAGCCGAGAACGTTAACAAGCAAACATTAATGTTTTTTCTTAGGCTCGCTTGATTGCCCCTTTTTTGAGTCCACAGGTTTATTAAATTCTGTATACACTAGTAACGCTGCCATACGCACATATTCAATAATTTCAGTTAAGTCTGATTCGTTACCATCACTATCTTCCAGCTCTGTTTCCAGCTGAGCAATTTGAGCAAAATCACGAAGTATGCCAATAACTTCCTCAGACAGCGATGACTGAATAGCACCGCCTAAACCAAACCCTGCTAAAAAGCTTTGAGACCAACCCCCAATAGCTCGAGCTTGAGCTGTTAATGACTCTGAGTCATCTGGTAAAAAAGGCTGAAAGCCAAAGGCTTGATCTTCCAGTGCAGTAATCACATGGTCATACAGATTAATTAACGTAACCTTTGCCTCATCCGTTAATGCATCAATATCCATCATTTTTTGTGCAACTTGTAACCATGCATCTGGCTGAAAACGTTTTCCAGAACACAAATACCCCGTCAGCTGACCATGAAGCTCTGCTGGGGTTTGAATTGACTTTAAGCTAGAAAACAATTCAAACAAATTGTCATAGTCAAGGGCTTTCTCGTCATGATGAGGATTATTGACCATATATTAAACCTATACCCGCCAATTAATTGGACTAATGCTATCATTTCAATCTGTAACACTGTACCAAAGATTGACCCTTTTCATCAGGCAATCTATAGTAACCGCTGATATTACGGCTAATCTAAAGGCTATGGATGAACAATTAAATCTCATGCTTCATCACAAAATCGATGAGCTTCTAGCTCTATGCCAGGAATTACTAGAAGAAAACCAAACGCTTAAAGCAAGTGAGCAAGCTTGGCGCGAGGAACGGGCACAACTCGTCGAGAAGAATGAACTCGCACGTAGCAAAGTTGAAGCCATGATCAGCCGACTTAAAGCTCTGGAACAAGAATCATGAGCAATTCTGCTGTTAATACCACAACTGTAAGTATTTTAGATAAAGATTACCGCGTTAGCTGTGGAGATGGAGAAAAAGCCGCTCTAGTAGAGGCCGCTAATTACCTCGACAGTAAAATGCGTGATATCCGCGGTACTGGCAAAGTGATAGGTTTAGAACGTATCGCGGTAATGGCTGCACTAAATATAGCCCATGAGTTATTACAACTGGCAAAATCTATTTCTAAAGACCAGGAAGAAACCAAACGTCAGGTGGAACAGATTGTCGAAAAAGTCGATAAGGTGTTACAAGACGTAAATAGTGACCCTGGTTATTGATGCAAAAATTATCTAAAAAAAACCGCGACTATTTTTCTTAAATCATTATAATCTTAAACAGGCTCCCTGGTTTGCAGGCCAGTCACGACTGTCCCTGAGCCGATAATCTAAGTTTAGGAGGCTCCTCGCAAATACTGGCGTGCATGTCCACTTAAAAGTGGAAAGCCCAATGTATTTCAGCAGCCACCACCTTGAACCATGGGTTCAAGGGCTATACTGACAGCGGCAAACCGGGGGTCATTTTCTCTCATATGATATGAACCCAACTCGAAAAACACTCCGCACAACACTACGTCAAAAACGTCGCCAACTATCCAAACAGCAACAACAGCTTGCCAGTGAACACCTGTTAACCCACCTGAAAAAAAATCTCACATTTATTAAAAGCAAAACAGTTGCTGTATATATCGCAAGTGATGGCGAAATTAATTTAACACCCACCATTCGCTTTTTATGGAAATTAGGCAAACAGGTATTTTTACCTGTGCTTCGACCCGATACACATAACAAGCTATGGTTTGTACATTATCAACCGCATACCAATTTAATTCTGAACAATTTCAATATTCCTGAGCCAACCCGTCGAGGTAATAGCATTATTGCGCCTTGGGCACTCGATCTGGTCCTTTTACCTCTGGTTGGCTTTGATATTCATGGCGGTCGTTTGGGGATGGGAGGAGGTTTCTATGACCGAACCTTTGCTTTTATACAGGCAAGACCAACCTTGCGTCACCCCAAATTAATGGGAGTCGCACATGAGTGCCAACGCGTAGATAAATTGCCTGTAGCCAGTTGGGATATACCCTTAAATGCTATCGCTACTGACCAACAGGTATACCACTGTTAGCTACAAGTCAAACTAGCTAGCACTTATTCAGTTGCATGGTGGGAAGATAATGCAAAACTACTTTTAGAGGTGCCCATTAATTTGCACAACCCCCGTAGCTATAACCCCAAATAAAAAAAGTGCGACTAACACCGTCATGAAATCTGGTTTTTTTTGTGTCATGACAACTAACACCACTCATTAAGTTACCGTCACTGGTTAAGAACAATGAGTCATATAACTTTCAATATGAACCCTACAAATAATACGCTAACTGCCGCATTCTACTCTGATAGACAGCATTCAAGTGTGACGCTTACCTCATTGCGTTAGAATAATGAAAATAGAACGAATTTATTTTCCTATTTCAAGGTCTACTTCCAAATGGCTATAAAAACACGCTATTGGCTAATGAAAAGTGAACCCGACGTCTTCAGTATTGATGATCTGTTTGATACCCCTAACCAGTCCGAAGCCTGGGACGGCGTCAGAAACTATCAAGCGCGCAATATGATGCGTGACGAAATGCAGTTAGGTGATTTAGTTTTTTTTTATCACTCAAGCTGCAAACCTCCTGGAATAGTAGGTATCGCAGAGATCAGTAAAACAGCTTACCCTGACCACACAGCATGGGACCCAAGTTCTCCTTATTATGACCCCAAGAGCTCAGCCGAGAACCCTCGCTGGTTTATGGTAGATGTTAAATTTTATAAAAAGTATCCCCGTATGATCACGCTTGAAGAGCTCAAACAACAGCCAGAACTTAATGAAATGCCCCTACTTAAGCGTGGTAGCCGTTTATCCATCATGCCCGTGACGCAATATCAGTGGGAAATCATTAACAAGCTTGCAGAGTAGCACTTTCAGTTTTTCTGCTACATTCCACATGCGCTTCTTTTGTTCGCTCAAACGACAGGCTTTACCGTGAATCGTCGGTAAAGCACCCCTCCCATAGCTTCTGATAAATTGCACTGTGACATGCTAGTCAAGACTAGAGCTGAGGACTATGCTGTTTTTATGGTGCATAAAATCCATAAGTACTTATTGCGGATACAGGGTGTTTTTGCTCAGTGTTATAGCATATTTATTATTGGTGGCTCCGCGACATTAATTGTGGGCGCAGCCTGTTTGCTTGCACTTAGCCAAACAGATTGGGGCGTTTCTATAGCATTAATTCTGCTGGCAAGTGCAACACTCTCCCACTACCTCCATTATTACCGATTTTCTAGTTTACTGGGTGGCCTAACACTGTTAACCACCTTGATTTCTCTGGTAACCCAACTGGTCACTGCAGACTATAGCTCTTTAATAACCTTCGCTAGCTCTCAAGATGTGAGTAACTCACCCCTGGCAAATCTTGCTTCATTGACGGTACTCGGTGCAGGTAGTATTAGCTTTCTGATTAATGAACGTATTTCCCCGTTAAAAAGTCTGCCTTTAACAAGAGGCTTTTTAGCCTGCTGGCCACTCATCTATGGAGCAACTGGTCTCTACGCACTCATACTAGATCTGCCGCCACAATATGGTTTTACCCATTTCTTTTCCATACAGTATGGGGACAACCTGCTGATGAGCCTCTGTGGTTTAACCCTGCTTATTGAGCACACCCCTTGGCAAGAATATCAAGAAGAGCGTGTGCCAGCCTGGGTACCACCTTATTTTGGCTTAATCATGATTTTAGTGTCTCTCCTCGGCTACATGATTCTTGAAAAGAAAGACTACAATTTTTTAAAGCAAACCACCCAACACACTACCCAGC
Organism: Zooshikella ganghwensis DSM 15267; assembly: GCF_000428585.1. GTDB lineage: Bacteria > Pseudomonadota > Gammaproteobacteria > Pseudomonadales > Zooshikellaceae > Zooshikella > Zooshikella ganghwensis. The sequence goes on from NZ_AUAF01000019.1 coordinate 23,352, forward strand.
AGCTTGCCACAGAATTAACACGATCATTAAATGCCCAGAGCAATGCATTGCAACGAATGGCTAATCGCTGGTCAGTGCAAAAAACAATACCAAAAAGTGCGTGGCTTGCTGATGCCAATAATCTGCTAAAAGACTTTCCTAACTTTCAAGCCCTTGAGTGGATGGACCAGGACTATACCATTCGCTGGGTTGTTCCCTTGGAATCTAATCAAAAGGTCGTTAACTTTCGAGTGCCTCCCAGTAACCCAGCTATCTTTCACCTAAGAAGAGCTTTCACCCAGCAAAGCAGTGTAACCACCCAAGTTATTCCATTAGTGCAAGGTGGGGAAGGGTTTATAAATTACACACCTATTTTTGACCAAAAAAATAATTTTTATGGTTTTATTGTAGGTGTTTTCCGCGTCAAATCCGTGATTGATAGCTTACTGTCTAATCAATCTGATTATGAAGGATTTGCTTTCAAAGTGATTGAGAGTGGCAGAATTATTTACCAGACCAATTATTTAGAAGGGTATGACCAAAATGCAGCAATAAAAATCAGCACAAATATCAATGAACACTCACCATGGACTATTTATGGTTATCCTTCTTTTGCAATAAGCCAAAAAAGTCATTCTCTTTTGCCTTTAACAGCATTTATTGCAGCAATCTGTTTAAGTGGTTTTTTCACTTTATGCTTATCAACTTTACGTAGAGTTTATATAGAAAGCGAAAAAGCCCAAAAAGCTAATGATAAGCTTACCTACGAAATTGAAGAGCGCCAGCGGATTGAAGAACAGTTTCAAGAGCAAACATTACAACTGGATTTATTTACTAATTTAGTCAACTTATCTCGTGATGCGCTTATTATTGTTGATTACAACACACGCGAGTTGATGTATTACAACAACTCCACATTTACGTCTCTAGGCTACTCTGAACACGAGTTTATGCTGGCATTACAGCATGGCAATTTAGTCGCCAAGAAAATGGAACGTATTATACAGAAAGCCGCATCATCACGAAGAAAACTGACTTCAAGTATTTATCAAATGGAAGTGATTAAGAAGGATGGCTCTGCGCTACAAGTTGAAGTGACAACACGAGCCGCTATTTTAAACCACCGAAAATACCTGTTGGTTGTTGTCCATGATGTCACAGAACATCGTGAACTTGAAAAACGACTTATCACACTTTCAACTCGAGACATGTTAACCGGGGTTTATAACCGCAAACACTTTGAGTCAATGCTGATCAATGAGTGGGAGCGGGCTGCCCGTCAAGCAGAACCCTTAGCCCTTATGATCATCGATATTGACAACTTCAGATTTTATAATGAAGCTCATGGTCACCAACAAGGCGATATTTGTTTAAAAGATGTCGCGAATATTTTGAAACGCTCAATCACTCGTAGTGTTGATGTATTAAGCCGGTTCGAAGGACAACAGTTTGTAGCCTTGCTGCCCGAAACCGATCAATGTGGGGCAGAGGAAATAGCGCGCAGAATTCACAATAACTTACATGATGCCCATATTCATCACCCACTTTCCAGCATCGCTTCATTTGTCACTGTATCAATAGGCTTATCAGCTGGCATTCCTGAACCAGGCTCTTGTAGTCAAGACTTAGTTAAATTTGCCCAAAAAGCACTAGCACTTGCCAAAAAAAGCGGCTGTAACCAAACTGTTAGTAATGAACATGTTCAGCCAAACCTTCGCGAGATTAAAGGTAAAAAACAATAGGACAGCTCACATAGCGTGAGCTATACCCTTCTCTAACAGCTTCTACCCCAAAAACAATTGATAGGCAGGGTTTTCTGATTCAGGCCAATAGTGATAGCCAATCTCCTCTAGAAATGCAGGCACTTGCTCCCGCTCATTCAAAGGTACTTGCAAGCCAACACATACCCGGCCATAAGCTGCTCCGTGATTCCGGTAGTGAAACATAGAAATATTCCAGCGTTGACCCAGTTTATTTAAAAATCGCAATAAGGCACCAGGTCGCTCTGGAAACTCAAACCGATAAACAACTTCATTATCTACAGCTGTTGTATGTCCGCCCACCATATGACGTATATGGAGCTTGGCTAACTCATTATCTGTTAAATCAGTAACCGCATAACCCTGCTTTTGTAGTGATTGAATAATTACTTTTGCTTTATCTTGTGGGCCAATACCCGTTTGCACACCGACAAATATTTGAGCTTCACGTTCCGTATGATAACGGTAATTAAACTCTGTAATATTGCGCTTACCTAAGGCCTGACAAAATGCTTTAAAGCTACCAGGCTTTTCTGGAATGGTAACCGCAATGATTGCTTCCCGCCGCTCACCAAGCTCAGCCCGCTCAGAGATATAACGTAGCCGGTCAAAATTCACATTGGCACCACTATCAATGGCTAATAATGTTTGCCCATGTATTTTGTGTTGCTCCACATATTTCTTTACACCGGCAACACCTAGCGCGCCAGCAGGCTCGCAAATAGAGCGGGTATCATCATAAATATCTTTAATTGCTGCACATATTTCATCTGCTGTCACTGTAATAACATCATCAACATAGTGCTGGCAAACCTTGAACGTTTCTTCACCTATCTGTGCAACCGCCACCCCATCAGCGAAAATACCGACTTGAGACAATACGACACGCTCACCAGCCTGCATAGCAGCGTGTAAACAAGCAGACTCTTCAAATTCCACACCAATAATTTTAATTTCTGGACGAAGATATTTTACATAAGCGGCAATACCCGCAATCAAACCACCGCCACCGACAGGAACAAAAATTGCGTCAAGTTTGCCTGAATGCTGACGTAAAACCTCCATGGCAATGGTACCTTGGCCAGCAATGGTATCTACATCATCATAAGGGTGGATATACACATAACCATGCTCTTTCACCAGCTTTTGAGAGTAAGCTAAGGCTTCGTCAAAAGCATCGCCATGCAAAATAACCTGAGCACCTCTGGCTTTAACAGCACGCACTTTAATTTCAGGTGTTGTTTGCGGCATCACAATCACCGCCTTAATACCTAACTTTTTCGCGGCTAGTGCAAGCCCTTGCGCGTGATTGCCAGCAGATGCAGCAATCACCCCTCGGGCTTTTTCAGATTCAGATAATTGAGCAACACGGTTGTAGGCGCCACGAATTTTAAAAGAAAAAACCGGCTGTAGGTCCTCTCGCTTAATTAAAATCGTATTTTGAAGACGCTTTGATAAAAAAACTGCCTGATCAATCGGGGTTTCAACGGCCACATCATAGACTGGCGCTTCTAATATTTTTTTAATGTATTGCTGAAGCATGACATCCTTCTTTACAACACTCATTAATTTTATGGAAGGTGTACTATTCTATAACGTATTAGTCACAGTGTGCAGCGTCAATATCCCTAATCAATAGAAACGCTTGCTTTGAATGGGATTAGCCAGACCGAAAGGTATATAATTCCTGCCGTAAAGATTTTTAAAGCAAAAGGTATTATTCATGTCTGTTAATCAGGACCAGCTCAAACAAGCTGTGGCATTAGCTGCCTTAGAGCATATCAAACCCCACATAGAACAAGACAGCATCATTGGTATTGGTACCGGCTCTACCGCAAACTTTTTCATTGACGCACTGGCTACCATAAAAAATCAGTTTGATGGGGCTGTTGCTAGCTCTGAAGCCAGTGCTGAACGCTTAAAATCCCATGGTATCCCTGTTTACGACCTCAATACAGTAAACTCCTTAGAGTTTTATATTGATGGAGCAGATGAGAGCAATCACCAACTCCAGCTTATCAAAGGAGGTGGTGCAGCGCTCACACGAGAAAAAATTGTAGCCGCTGTCGCCAAGTCGTTCGTTTGTATTGCTGATGAAAGCAAGCTGGTTGATGTGTTAGGCACATTCCCCCTACCCGTTGAAGTCATTCCTATGGCTCGCAGCCACGTTGCAAGAGAAATCGTTAAACTTGGTGGCGATCCCCAATACCGTGAAGGGGTAGTGACAGATAATGGCAATGTGATTTTAGACGTTTGGAATCTCAGCATCACCTCACCTCGCGACCTTGAATCTCAACTCAATAATATCGTAGGGGTTGTTACCAACGGTATTTTTGCACTTCGTCCCGCGGATGTCCTTTTACTGGGTACACAAGACGGCATCAAAACGATTACTGTCTAAAGCACTACAAACTACTTATCTTCCTCCTCCTCTGTATTGCTAACCCATAAGTAGCAAGGAGGGGGAACCAACCCTTAACTCTATCTGATAGCTGCTATACTGATTGCCAGTAACCATGCTTTTTATAGATGGACTGGATAACTAATGGCATTCATTAATTATAGTGACAAGCGTTTTCTAATTATTGATGATTTTGAAAACTTTCGCTTATCTATCAAAAAGATGCTAGATAGCTTTGGGGTTTCCAAAGTGGATATGGCCATTAATGGGCGAGATGCCGTACTTGCCTGTAAAAATCAAGACTATGATGTCATTCTGTGTGACTACAACCTTGGTTCAGGAAAAAATGGCCAACAAGTACTTGATGAGCTGCGCTACACTCGACGCCTCAAAAATACCAGCCTGTTTTTATTGATCACCGCAGAAGCCACAAAAGATATGGTATTAGGTGCATTAGAGCATCAGCCCGATGCTTATTTAACAAAACCTATTACTCAGTCTATGCTTAAAAACCGCCTCGACAGGCTGATGGATGAGCATTACCACGTTTTACCGATAAAAAAAGCTATCGATCAAAACAATATTAAACAAGCAATTAAAGAATGCCAAAAAGTGTTGAGCAAGGACTCAAGAAGTCATAAGTGGTGTACTCGTAAATTGGCAGAACTCTATTATCAAAATAAAGATTATGATGAAGCTGAGCAGATTTGCCAAAAACAATTGGAAGAAAGAAAGCTAGACTGGCCTTATTTAACCCTTGGCAAAGTCGCAGCAGCCCGCAAAAATTATCCACAAGCTCTGGAGTATTTTAATCAGCTTTTAGCTATAAACCCTCAGTATGTTAACTGCTATGATGAAATAGCAGCAACTTACCTGGCTGTTGGTGAACCAAACAAAGCGCAGCAAGCTATCATGACTGGTGTACAAATTTCACCACGATCCGTACACCGGCAACTCAAACTTGCAGAAATTAGTCGCCAAAATGATGACCTTGATACTGCAACTCAAGCCTACCGAAATACTGTAGAGCTGGGTAAAAACTCAATTCACGATGCTGTAGATAATCACCTCAATTTTGCACGTTGTTTATCTGACAATGCTGAACATGATAATTCGAAAGAAGGCAAACTCCAAGCTAAAGAAGCTTTAAATATTTTGGAACAAATAAGTAAAAAATATAAAGATGACCCAAAACTAATGATACAGTCAGCAATGATAACTTCCCGTGTTCATGCTGGCCAAAATAACAAAGACGATGCAGAAAAAGCCTTAAACTCAGCCTTAAAAGCAATGGAAAACATGGGTGATGGAGCTAATCCTAATACCCAGTTGGAAATGGCAAAAACACTCTTTGCCAATAACCGTACAGAAGATGCCGAAAACATATTAAGACAAGTAATTGCAGAAAACCCTGATAAGCAAGATTTAATTGACCAGGCCAACGCACTTTTAGATGAACCTGTCAGCATTAAAAATCGTATTAAAGCGGCAGCCATTAACTTAGAAGCCATTACAGCTTACGAGCAACAAAACTTTACCACCGCCATCGAAAAATTCACTGAAGCACTTAAGTTCTCTTCAAGGCACCCTGGACTCAACTTAAATCTTATTCAAGCCTATCTAAAGCAAATGAGCGACTCAGGGCTAGATAAAAAAACGTTAGATAAGTGTCAAACTTATTTAAATAATGTAAACCATATACATGCATCGCATCCTCAATTTGAACGTTATGAAGCACTAAAAAGCAAAATAGCTTCACTGCGACAAAAACTATCAGCATAGTCTTTGGAGATCATTATGGCAGATGTTCCTACTTTAGATTTCTCTCTAGTGCTTGCTGCTACAGTGCATGATATGAAAAATTCTCTTGGCATGCTACTAGGTTCTATCGAAGAAACAGTTGAGCAATTTCCCCCTGAAACACAACAACAAGCACAACATTATGCTTTATTACATTATGAAGCTTCTCGCGTTAACAATGACTTAATTCAACTACTTGGTTTATATCGATTAGACCAAAATCAACTTTTATTACAAATCGAAGAACACTTTGTAATGGATTTATTAGAGGAGCAAACACTCCGTAATAAAATATTATTTGATGCAAGGAATATAAGCCTGGAAGTTGACTGCCCTCCTCATTTAAGCTGGTACTATGACCGAGATTTAGTTGCCTGTGTGATTAATAATGTTTTAGTAAATACCCTTCGTTACACCAACGATCAAATTAAAATCACAGCACAAGCAACCCACGAGTTAACCATAGAAATCGCCGACAATGGCCCTGGTTATCCAGATCATATGCTTATTGATCCACTACACTATCACTCACAAAAGTCTATTAATACCCATACTGGCAGTACACATCTTGGACTGTATTTTTCCCAGCGTATTGCCCAGCTTCATACTCAAGAAAAAAGTACTGGCTACATTCAACTTGAAAATAACAGTGAATTAGGCGGTGGTGTCTTTAAACTGGTTTTACCATAACATACGACTTTAACTTTTTATTTCCCACGCCTATTATCTCGTACACCTATATCAGTCATGCGAAGGGTATAGCCATCACCCCCCAGAATGCTTTTCTTGACGTTCCCATTGATGATACCGCGTTATCCACTTAAGCAGCTTTTCGGGAGCATGAGCCTTCTTCCACACACCTGCTGCATATTTATTAGCCTCAGACAGTGTGGGATAAATATGAATAGTACCCAATATTTTATTCAGTCCTAAACCATGCTTCATTGCAGAAATATATTCAGTAATGAGTTCGCTAGCATGATACCCGACAATAGTCACACCTAATATTTTATCTTTACCGGGTTCTGTGAGTACCTTGACAAAACCATGAGCCTCTTCATCAGCAATTGCCCGGTCTAAGTCATCAATCCCATATCGAGTGACTTCATAAGCAATATTTTGCGCTTGCGCTTCCTGTTCATTTAAACCAACGCGTGCCACCTCAGGGTCAGTAAATGTTGCCCAGGGAATAACACGGTAATCCACTTTAAACTTTTTAAACCGTCTAAAAAGGGCATTTACTGCTGCATACCATGCCTGATGAGAAGCTGTATGGGTGAACTGATAAGGACCAGCGACATCACCACAGGCATATATGTTTGGAAACTTCGTTTGCAAATAGTCATTCACCGCGATAGTTCCACGCTCAGTTACTGCTATATCAAGAGCATCCAGCCCCAGGCCTGCAGTATTTGCCTGACGGCCCACGGCGACTAAAACCAAGTCAAAGCCTAATGTTTGCTGCTCACCATTGGCTTCTAAAATTAGTTGTTTTTCTCCATTTTTGAGCAAAAATTCCACCGGTCGGTGACCAACCAATACATTTATACCTTCTTCTATGAATTTCTGCTGAATTAATGCGGAGACCTCTTCATCTTCCCGAGGCATCAAGCGCGATGCTATGTCTACTTGGGTTACCTTTACCCCAAGTCGCGCAAAAGCTTGCGTTAACTCACAGCCAATGGGACCTCCACCAATTACAAGCATACGCTCTGGGCGTTCACGAATACGCCAAATCGTGTCAGAGGTGTAATAGTCCATTGACTCTAAACCTGGAATTGGCGGTACCATGGGGCGAGCACCTGAGGCGATGATAATATTTTTTGTGGTGATGGTTTTCCCATCGATATCTACAGAGTAAGGGGTTTTAATCGTTGCTGTTCCAGTTATACACTCAACCCCTAATGACGTATAACGCTCAATAGAATCATGAGGTTCGACTTTTTGAATGACCTGATGCACACGCTCCATCACTTTGGCAAAGTCCACTTTCACTTCTGGTGGCGTGATACCATAGGCTTCTGCTCTTTGAAAGTAGTGCGCCATTTTGGCAGACCTTAATAATGCTTTCGAAGGCACACAGCCTGTGTTTAAACAGTCACCCCCCATTTTGTGACGCTCAACCAATATGACCTTTGCTTTTACTGCTGCGGCTATATAAGCCGAAACTAAACCAGCTGATCCAGCCCCAATCACTAATAAGTTAGTATCAAAATGAGCGGGGCGAGGATAAGGCTTCAGCACTTTATGCTGCTGCCAGCGGGATATAGCCGCTTTAGCCAACCAAGGGAATATGCCGAGTAACACAAAGGCCACTATAATTTCCGGCTGTAATACACCTTTTATTGATAGCTCCTCTACTTGTGTCAGACTTGCTCCTGCCCCCACATAAACAAGTGTGCCTGGTAACATTCCTATCTGACTAACGATAAAGAAACGTCCAACCCGCATTGGGGTTAATCCCATAACCAGGTTAATCACAAAAAATGGAATCGCTGGAATTAAGCGCAACGTAAAAAGGTAAAAATCACCTTCTTGACGGATACCCTTGTTAATGGTTTTCAAATAGCTTGCAAAGCGGTTTTGTACCCAGTCATGAAGTAACGTGCGCGATAGCAAGAACGCTAAAGTAGCGCCAATAGTACTGGCAAACGATACCAAAATCGTGCCGTGTAACAAGCCAAAAATAACACCCGCAACTAATGTCATTAACGCGGCACCAGGCAGCGACAAGGCAGTAACCGCTACATAAATACAAAAGAAGATGAGCGCCGTTTCTATTGGGTTTTGCTCATAAAGTGACTGGAAGAAGGTGACAGAAAGATACTGCTCCAGATCTAGCAGAAAAAAAAGAGCAATGGCAATAGCAACACCTGTTGCCAATATCAATTTTGATTTTTTCATTGACTGTCCTGCGCTGTGGGTATGCTACCCATTTTATACGATCATAGGTTCTGACCTGATTACACTGTGTTTTATTTCAAAAACTAACATTCTCCGATGACCTTACTATTTCCAGCTTGCCAAAGTGTGAGGTACCCCCAGCCACCTTCAGCGCTTAGCAGGTAAAGTACCAAATCATCATGTCAGTGGGGGGCTAGTCAAATGAAGCAACGCTTGAGTACAAAGCTATGGCATATTACCTGTGCCCTATTCTGCCCCCTGCTGCTGAGTCTTCTGGCACAAGCCTCATCATCGGTCTCAACAAGTGCTCAACATTATTCTACTAACACTACACTTGTTACTAACGACAGCTGCCAAGAACAGTTTTGTGAGTTTATTGCACTAGAGCAACCGTGGCCTGCCAAAGTCGTTGCGCCTCCTCAAGCGACTACCCTGTTATTTGATGCCTTTCGACTCAGAATCAGCGGTCCCTTTTCATCAATTAGCCAAACAGAAAGTGAACTATTCCTTAAACAACGAGCAGGCTTTTCCCTTGCATTGCAAATACTGACGCTTGATGATTACCCTGAGCTTAAAAATAGCTCGATTAAAGCCAGTGATATTCCAACCATTATGTTCGAAACTCCTCGTAAAAAAATATTACAAGAAAAACAATCAGCAACTCGTGCACTTAAATTAGGCTTATATAAAGCCGCAAGACATACTGACTTTAAAACATTCGATCAAGTATCAGTGATTCGTAACGAGAATATTAAAGGTTTTTTAATTAAAGGGGACAATATTACCTTTAACTATGCAGCTTACTTTATCGATTTAAATATACCCGATAAAGTCTATCGAATTGAGTTTAGCCATGGCAACAAGCGTAGTTGGTTAGATTTGCTTGGATCAATGTCTATTAATTAAAAACGCTTAATTATATCCCTCTCAAATCAGTTTATATCAAAAAACTTCTTCTTTAAAAATAAAAGAGAGCCAAAACACTGGCTCTCTTTTTTAAAATTATACTTTTAAACTACAGTATAATTAAGGATCAACTTTATCTAAGTTCTTACGGATAAAGTTTTCGATAGTTTGACAAGCAAGGAAAGGAGAACGCTCAGTAACCGTAATAACTGCTTCCTTACCAACGATAGTGTATTCACCTTTCACTGTACCAAAAACAGGTACAGAAACGCTGAATCTACCAGACTGAGTATCACCTTCCAATGTCCCACCATTACCGTCAATCATAGCTTTTACACGATTGTAAATATCTTGTGGTTGGCCATTAAACGCTACTTTAAAAGGTGCACATGATGCCATAATTAATATCTCCTTATTAATTATAAAAAATTTATTTACCAGCTCTCAGACATTGACTATTTATTTGTTTCAAGCCCCTGCTGAAGCTGAAATCAATAATACGCACCTCTAAAAAAAAGATAATTTGGAAAAAACTCCATAGAGTTTTTCTTTTCTAGGCTAAAGGGCACCTCTAAAAATAGTGATTTTTTTTGTAAGAGCAAGGAAGCACTGCACAGAGGACCGCAGTGTATATGGAATACATGAGGATTCGAGTACAGCGCTGACATAGCTATTTCGAAAAAAGTGCATTTTTAGAGGTGCCCTAAAGGGAATTTTGATAAAAAAGGCGTATATCTATATTCGCCACTAAAACATTCTTAACAATATTCAATTGACCACTTGTGAAAGACCATTCCTGAATTATGTATACCCAAAGTACAGGAATGAATTAGAATCAGCGTCTAAATAGCCAGCTCGGCATTGACAAGGTATACTATTTCTTTTGAATATCTACTGGATAGGAGCAAGTGTGATGCGTATCATCTTCTCAATGGTTTTGCTGCTGTTACTGTCCGGCTGCGGCCAAAAAGGTCCTTTATATTTGCCAGACGAATCAGAACAACAGCAAGCGACTGAAGAAACAGCTGAGTAAAAAATCACAACCAGACAGGTGTACTTAGGTCATTATGGATCACTTTCACTATCAAGACGGTGAACTCTTTGCAGAAAATGTTCCCGTCGCTAAGATAGCCGCACAATTTGGCACCCCTACTTATATCTACTCGCGTGCTACACTCACTCGCCACTTTCAAGCTTATCAGCAGGCATTGGGTAAACACCCACACTTAATCTGTTTTGCAGTTAAAGCTAATGCCAATATTGCCGTACTTAATGTGCTGGCTAAGTTAGGTGCAGGATTTGATATTGTCTCCGTGGGAGAGCTAGAAAGAGTGCTATCGGCGGGAGGTGATCCCAAAAAAGTTGTTTTTTCAGGTGTCGGCAAACAACCTCATGAAATGCGCCGCGCATTATCTGTTGGCGTATACTGCTTTAACGTTGAGTCCATTGCTGAGCTGGAGCAACTGCAGGCTGTGGCCAGTGATATGGATACCGTAGCCAATATTTCCATTCGCGTTAACCCTGATGTTGATCCACAAACCCACCCTTATATTTCTACTGGGTTAAAAGAAAATAAGTTTGGTATTGATATCAATGAAGCGGTTGCCGTTTATGAGCAAGCATCTCGCTTAAGTCACATTAGCATCAAAGGGATTGATTGCCATATTGGCTCACAGCTGACGTCTCTGCCTCCTTTTCTCGATGCCTTAGACCGACTCCTGGCGTTAGTTGATGCATTAGAAGACAAAGGTATCACTATACACCACCTAGATTTAGGTGGTGGGCTGGGTGTCCCTTACCAAAATGAACAACCGCCCGCACCAGATACCTATGCGAGCGCTATTTTGAAACGCCTAGGTGGCCGCTCTTTAGAGCTTATTTTCGAGCCTGGTCGCTCTATTGCTGCTAATGCAGGTATTCTCATCACTCGGGTTGACTATTTAAAGCCCACTGCAACAAAACATTTTGCCATCGTCGATGCTGCTATGAATGATCTGTTGCGACCAGCACTTTACCAAGCCTGGCAAGAAATTATTCCTGTCACTCCACGGCATGACTGTCCACCACACACCTATGATGTCGTTGGCGCCATCTGCGAAACCAGTGATTTTTTAGGTAAAGACCGCGAGCTAGCCATTCAGCCTCAAGACTTATTAGCGATCCGTTCGGCTGGAGCGTACGGCTTTGTTATGAGCTCCAACTATAATACGCGCAACCGAGCAGCTGAAGTCATGGTAGATGTTGATCAGTTTCATTTAATTCGCAAGCGAGAAACGATTACCGAGCAGCTTGCCAATGAGCAGTTATTACCAGAGTGAATGCACCAAACTCAGATTTTCTACCCTTAGAATGTAAGGTACATACCACGCTAGCCTGAGCTAAGGCTAGCCATAAAGTTTGGACGTGCACCATAGTAGCCACAAAAATAACAAACAAACCTGGTGTTAATACACTACAAGTACTGTTAGGCTTAAGGCTAACGAAAAGCCACTAACCAGAATAGATAGATAGCTACAACAAGTGCTGTACTATCATTTACAGGCTTTTTAATCCCAGATCAGGGGAACATACTCAAGAAATACATAGCTATACCCAATACGAATGGTTTTTAGGTGCGGCCATCGAGTGACAAAGTGTTATGAGACTATATTACCTATGAGCATAAATTACCCATGAGCCTATATTAATAGGTGATTGAGGTAAGGAGTGAAGATAACAAAACCTAGAAATCATTCGTGAAGGGTATATGTTCTATTAAATTCAATGAGTATTATCACTAGATAATTACAACAGACCTGTTTTCATAAAGTATTTAAGAATTGAGACTACTTTAAATGCTACTTCGTTTCACCAAAATGCACGGATTGGGCAATGACTTTATGGTAATCGACCTGGTTACCCAACATGCTCGTCTCACTGAAGAAAAAATCAAACAGCTAGCCAACCGGCACTTTGGTATTGGCTTTGACCAACTGCTTATCGTCGAACCCCCTTCAAAACCAGATGTAGACTTCAAGTACCGTATTTTTAATGCTGACGGGTCTGAGGTTGAGCAATGTGGAAATGGTGCTCGGTGCTTTGCCCGCTTTGTTAGAGACCGCAAATTAACCAGCAAGCGAACAATTAATGTAGAAACACAAGGTGGAGATATAACGCTTATTGTTCATAACCACAATGATGTTGAAGTGGATATGGGATATCCAATACTTGAACCTGCATTGATTCCATTCCATGCGGAACAGCAAGCCATCACCTATCCTATTAATTGTCACAACCAAACATTTGAAATAAGCGCAGTTTCCATGGGTAATCCTCATATGGTGCTGATTGTCGAGGATATTCTTCAAGCCCAAGTTGAAAAATGGGGTCCATTGCTGGAAAAACATGAATCTTTTCCACAACGTGCTAATGTTGGTTTTATGCAAGTCATTAATTCGCAACAAATTAAGTTACGTGTATTTGAACGTGGAGCAGGGGAAACCCTTGCTTGTGGAACAGGTGCGTGTGCCGCCGTTGTGGCTGGACGCTTGCAAAATCTGTTAGCAGAGCAAGTACAGGTAGATCTGCCAGGAGGCTCATTACAAATAGAATGGCAGGGAAGTGGACACTCAGTGCGTATGATCGGGCCAACAACCCGTGTTTTTGAGGGGCAAGTACGTATATGAAAGAACAGCAACAAACTATACCACAGACATTAATCACTGAAGACGAAGTGGCCGACTACTTAAAAGCAAACCCCAATTTTTTGTATCAACGACCTGATATACTCAAATTACTCGAAATACCTCACCCGTCAGGCGAAGCAACCTCTCTCATTGAACGACAAGTGTCGCTACTTAGAGAACGAAATCTAGAGTTACGCAACCGGCTCAATAAATTATTAGATATTGCCCGTGAAAATGATTCTCTTTTTGAAAAAACTCGCCGCTTGATTACTGAGTTGCTTGAAGCTAAATCCCTTGATGAAATTGGTAAAGTGTGTCGTATTACGTTGAAGCATGAATTTAATGTCGACTTTGTAAGCCTTATATTGTTCTCTGACACTCAAAAACTAAGTGCTTACTACCAAGTTCAACCGCTAACACTTGCTCAGCAAAAAATTTCTATTCTTCTGGCCCAAGATAAACCCGTTTGTGGCGTGCTTCGTCAAAATGAGCAGCAGTTTTTATTCCAAGAACACGCTCAAGTTGTCGGTTCTAGCGCTGTAATTACACTCAGATCTACAGAACCACTGGGAATACTCGCCATCGGTAGTAAAGACAGCAAACACTTTCAAACTGCCATGGGAACACTGTTCATAAGTTATATTGCTGATATATTGAGTCGCGCATTACTTCAATATTGGTCTCATTAACCACATGACTCGATTAGAGCTAATTATTAATCAGTTTTTAAATTACTTGCATGTTGAACGTCGTCTGGCCAAAAATACCCTGATTAGCTACCAGCGAGATTTACAACAACTGCTTGCTTTTATGCAAGATCGCCAGCTACACCAGTGGTCACAATTATCAACAGTACTGCTTCGTGAATTTCTACAATCTCAGCATCAACGAGGCTTAAATCCTCGGTCTATTCAGCGTCAGCTGGCGACGCTTCGGCGCTTTTGCAAACACCTTTATGTCAACCAACACCTGTCAACCAACATCACGCTTAATCTAAAAGCACCAAAAACTCAACGCAAGCTGCCTGAAACCCTATCCGTCGATCAGCTGGAACATTTGCTCTCCTCCCCTGATGATGATCCGCTACAGTACCGTGATCATGCAATACTAGAGCTGTTTTATTCTTCCGGATTACGCTTAAATGAGCTGGTTATGCTTGATATGGGTGATATCAACTTGACATCACGGCTAGTAAAAGTCCAAGGGAAAGGCAATAAAGAACGGTTGTTACCTGTAGGCAGTAAAGCTATCGAAAGCCTCCAATCATGGCTATCAATTCGTCCTCAACTAGCCAACCAGACATGTTCTGCTCTCTTTGTTTCACTGCGTGGAACACGCATTAGCTCACGACAAGTACAGTATAGGCTTGCTAAACTGGCTCGGGAAAAGTGCTTAAATACTAAGCTACATCCTCACATGTTAAGACATAGTTTCGCGACCCATATGCTTGAAGGTAGTAAAGACCTGCGTGCCGTGCAGGAATTACTAGGACACAAAGATATTTCTACCACACAAGTCTATACGCATATTGACTTTGAGTACCTCAGTAACGTATACGACAGTAGTCATCCTCGTTCCAAGCGTAGTAAAAAGAATTATGATTAAAGCTGTTACTTTCGACCTTGATGATACGCTTTGGGACAATCAACCTGTCATGGTTGAAGCTGAATCAGCCATGTACACTTGGCTACAGCAACACTGCAAACAGTTAACTGAACAATACTCGTTAGCACGACTTAAAAAACTAAAAGACGAGCTGTTAGCTGAAACCCCAGAATTGGCCCATGATGTCAGTGAACTACGACGTCATACTCTTGAACAAGCACTAATAGATTGTGGCTATGGCAGTGCTTCCAGAAAGCTTGCAGAGCAAGCCTTTGACCAGTTTTTAACCGCTCGACAACAAGTGACTTACTTCCCTCATACTGAGAGTACACTACAGCAACTAAGCCAACGATACAGCTTAGGCGTTATTACCAATGGTAACGCTGAAATATCTCAAATGAGTATCGGTCAATATTTCTCTTTTGCGATCAAAGCTGAGGACCTAAAAATCAGTAAGCCAGCCCCGATAATTTTTTCTAAAGCAGTCTCACTGGCAGGTGTTAAGCCTCATCAAATCGCCCATATAGGCGATCATCCTATTCATGACATACTGGGTGCCCACCAGGCTGGTTTTAAATCTGTTTGGTTTAATCCTCAACAAGATAATTGGGAATATCATGAGCATCAACCTGATGCCATAGCCCACAGCATACATGAAATTCCCGCTTTAATTGATAAGCTATCCAATAAAGAATAATGTGCACCGCTAAAAATACATTTTTTTGAGATCCCCCAAAAGGCTAACCTACTTTTAATACATCAACTTATACACCAACCTTAAAACCGCTATACTTATACCATCTGTATACCAAAGTCCTGTCTTATATACCACTTAAATCGGACTTTTATGTATAACGTTTTACTCAAAAAAGTGCTAATAAGCTTGGTAGTATGCTTTTCCATATCCCCTGGTTATGGTTCTGAAACCATAGATTTTGCTGTGGCTAATTGGCCGCCCTACTTTGATAAGGAAGCTCCAAATAAAGGAATAATGGCTCAACATTTAACGCAGATTTTTACAGACGCAAACCTTTCGTTTAATTTTATTTGGTACAGCACTTGGAAGGCTGCATTCAATAATGCAGCAGCTGCAAAAAACATCGCTAGTCCAGGCTGGATATGCAGTCCAAAGCGAGCAGAATTATTTTACTTTTCATACCCTATCTACAAACTGGATCATGTTTTCTTTCACTTAAAGTCAAAGCCAGTAACTATTAACAACGTATCTGACTTAAAAAAATATGAACCAATAGCAGTAACTGAAGCATACTACTATAGCAGTGAGTTTCAAGAAGCTGTAGACAAATATAAGCTCAAACTAAGTAAAGTACGCCTAGAAGAACTGACGTTTAATTTACTGCTTAAAAATAGAGCCGCTATTGCACCCATGTCGAAAAATAATGGTTTATCGCTTCTTGAAAAACACTTCACTCTTCCCCAGCGAGAGCAAATAACCTATAGTAAAAGCCCTTTTCCAGATAGCTATTTTCACATTATGATATCTAGAAAACACTCCAAAGCACTCCATATTTACCAGTTAATCAATAGCATATTGATTCATCACTCAACAAATAAAAAAATAGTAGGCGTAAATCTTAAAGTTAAAGATATCTGTCCTCAAGTTAATAACCCTGTATCGCAATAATTTAATTAGTGGGCAGTCAATTATTAAAAACACACTATATAGGGAAACCACATATTGTTAATAATATATCACCGATCGAGTACGAAAACTCATTTTAAAAAGTGGCCGGTTTTAGCTGAGCAGAACAACCCTTAAAACTGGCAACGTAAAACTTATATTTCTATATTTATAATAATTCAAATAATACTATGGAAACTGTAATCATCTAAAAATATTAATTATTTTCTATACAGAGCAGTTTCATTAAAAAATACAACATTTAACAAAGTAAAGAGAATGATTAAGCAAGATTTCCTTATTTGCATGTCTATAAACTTTATTATTTTTTATATATTGTGTTTTGCTTCTAATTTTACAAATGCAAGAGAAATAATAAATTTAGCCACATTCGAATCATGTCCCTATATATGTACTAATGGTAAGGAAAAAGGTTTTTTAGTTGACATTGTGGAATCAATATTTGATGAAGTTAATATTGAGGTAATGACTAAAGCATTACCCGCTAAGCGTGCGTTAAAGTTAGCAAGAAAAGGAAGTTTCCATGGAATAATTGGAATCCAACAACGACAAGCACCAGAGTTAACCTTTCCTACAGAGAGTATAGGTCAATATAGATATTTGATGTATGTAAGAGATGACGATAACTGGTTATTCACTGGTTTGAACTCATTATACGAACGAAAAATTGGTGTGCAGCTAGGTGTTTCATATGGAGTAGCGGATAGTTTTATTCAAAGATATGGTTATAGGGATGAAATAGTTAAGATATTATCTGGAAATAATATACCATTGAGAATGATAAAGATGTTGAAAACAGGTCGTATTAATATGTTTTTAGCAGATAAGAACGTTATAGATAGCTTAAGTGGTAAAACGCGCATAATTAATTTAAATGTAGCTGGCACTATTCCTCCCGATAATATTTATGTAGCATTTAACCATCATAAAGCTCAACAATATTCTGACTTTATATCAAATGGCATTACTAAGCTACGTGAGAATGGCTATCTTAATTCAATTTTAGCTCGTTACAATTTAAGCGACTGGAAAAATTGGAGGCCTGATTATCGTGACCCTTTTGCAGGAGACTATATTAATGATCTAGAAAAAAAATACTCTAATCCAAAGAAAGCAAAAACTAATCAAGCATTAATAACTTTTAAAAGCTCGGTTAATACTGATTATGGTTATTGGAAATACGCTGTTAAATTTAAAGAATTACTGGAACAATACTCTAATGGTAAACTGAGGGTTGAGTTAAGGTTTGGAGATTCTTCTGAGCATGATATTGTTATGGATATAGCTGAGGGTAATACGCAGATGGGTATGGTCGCAATCAATAACTTTACACCTTTTGCTCCATCAATAGGTTTTTTCTCTTTGCCATATATGTTTCCAACAAAGGATAGTGCAAAAAAAATAATACGCCATAAAAAAATGGAGGAGATTGCTCTTAGATCAGCCCTTGAATCAAACGTAAGACCTTTGAGTTTCTTTATTGGGGGCTATCGTTTATTGGCTAATAGTGAACGGCCTATTAAGCGCTCAGCCGATTTGCGAGGACTAAAGATCAGAGTACCTCAAAACCAATTTATGGTGGAAACATTCAGATCATGGGGAATAGAGCCTTATCCCTTACCTTGGCCAGAAGTATACCCGGCTTTAGAGGCTAAACTTATTAATGGTCAAGAGAACCCAATGAATATAATGTTTTCAGGCATTAAAAAAGATAGGGAAGTATGGGAGATTTTAAAATACGTCACTAATATTCGTTATTTCCTGTTTACGGCACCACACCTTATATCTGAAAACTTTTATCAAAGTTTAACTAAAGAAAGTAAGATCTTTGTGAAAAAAGCCGCTATGGAGGCAGAGGAATATATATGGGATATAATGAGCAAAGAGGAACAACAGCTTATAGATCTTGCAAAAAGTAAAGGCATGATATTTATCTCTCCCGAGAATGAAACAGGAGATTGGGAATTTAAGGCAAAAGAGATCTGGTCAAAGTTCTATTTCCGCGCAGGTGGAGAAGAACTAGTTAACAGTGTTAATAGAATTATTAATCAGGAATAATTATTTTGACAATGTCCTCCTGGAGATCATACCTGAAAGGGATTTTTTTTATCGGATAGGCGTCGCCTGTCACCCGGTGATGCCCTCCTATGAACTGTATGTGCAATTTTCCTGCATATAGCTCAAGCAACCCCATGCCACTCTCATAAATAATGCTAGCGTCTTCAACCTCTTCTTTCGAAAGGCTAGCTGCATCATTATTTTTTTAAAGCACTGGCTAGAACTGTTTTAGGGAGTACGCTGCTCATGACTAGTATTCGCAAGAAATTCAGATTTATACTGACTAGGTCCCTCAAGCTGTTTTGCTTTTTCTTCAAGCTTTGCTTTTTATAAAACGCAGCATCAACTAACAAGTGCAAATCAACAATATCTAGGATGAGAAGGACTATCTGCTATACTAATCAGCTTTTCTTTTCCAACAAGACTGGAGCTGCTAATGACTAAGACTTACAGGCTGATGGCCCTAAAAGAACGATACCAAATTTCAGCTTACTTAGCAGCTGGTTTTACCCGTTCAGCAATCACTGAAAAACTTGGGCCCGATAAAAGTAGTATTTCCAGAGAAATAAATCGTAATATACGCTTACGAGGTTATTACCCCAAACAAGCACCCATGAAAAAGCTATAGAATGTCATCAACTGGCTTGTAAAGCGGTTAAAATAACTCCAGAGCTAATCAATTTAGTTGAAACTAAAATTTGCAAAGAGTGAAGCCCAGAACAAAGATCAGGTTGGCTATTGGTTCCGCATAACCTAAAACTGAGCTATTAGGGCACCTCTAAAGGTCATTAGGCTATGTCTCAAAAAACAATTCTTATCACAGGATGTTCGTCAGGGATTGGGCAACACGCTGCTCAGTCTCTGCAGCAACGAGGGTATCGTGTTTTCGCAACGGCAAGAAAACAAGTAGATGTTGACTCACTCAATCAAAAAGGACTGGAAAGTATACAACTCGATCTGGATAGCCAAAGTTCAATTGAGCAAGCACTTGAGGAAATTCTACAACGAACAAACGGTACTCTAGACTTTTTATTCAATAATGGTGCTTATGGCCAACCTGGAGCCATTGAAGATTTACCAACAGAAGTATTGCGTCAACAGTTTGAATCGAATGTCTTTGGCTGGCATCACCTCACGAGAAAAGTGCTTAAGGTGATGCGTCAACAAGGCCATGGCAGAATTGTTCAAAACAGTTCCGTTTTGGGGTTTGTGTGTATGCCTTATCGAGGCGCTTATAATGCTTCGAAATTCGCAATTGAAGGATTAACAGATACACTTCGTCTTGAATTGAAAGACTCGCCTATTAAGATTTCACTGATTGAGCCAGGACCAATCATTTCTCAGTTTCGAGCTAATGCTGCAGCAAAGTTCAAGCAAAACATTGATTGGCAAACGAGTGTACACGTTGAGAATTATAAAGCTCAGCTTGAGCGTCTAGAGAAAGCTGAAGGAACGACACCATTTACGTTAGGCCCTGAGAAGGTGACAGCAAAGCTGATACATGCTTTAGAAAGCAAAAAACCAAAAGCTCGTTACCGGGTAACTTTTCCAACATATCTATTTGCCTTGTTAAAAAGGCTATTAACCACTCAAGCACTGGACCGATTATTAGTTAAAGGGTAAAGCTTTGAGAATCCATACCAACCATATGCTGGTTTTAGAAAACATTTATTCACGAAGGGTATAGTATTTTGCTAGTGTTCTATCAGCACTTGGTACCATTGCATGGGTATTATGCCGAAATGTATCGTACAGCTCTTTACGGTGACATTTCACCGTAACAACACAACTAGAGCACTGGTGGCTATCAGATAAGTTCCATTCAAGTAGCGACACCGTATAATCTTTCCCTTCAAAGCGAACAATATCTTCCTTCGCAGGTAATGCTGTTAGCTCAACAACAAACGGCTTTTGATAACTTTCTGGGTTCTGACGGCTGGCAAAAAAATCAAAGGCAACTTTCATGGTCAGGCTCCTCTAGCCTTTTATCTGCCACCAACATAAGCCATCTTAATGAAAGATAAATGTCATACAAGTTACAAATGCAAGACATTTTAAGTCTATCTAAATCAATAAGTTATATAATTTACCCACAGGTCTGTGAGCACACTTCCTTAATCAGCGACTTTATTTAATGCCTCTAGCTCAGAACCTTTATCCACCAAGTGAAGTTTAGTCACAATTGGTGAGTGATCTGAGCCAATATGACCAACAACTTCCATTGAAATAATCTCGATATTTTCACTATGCAGTACATGATCAATGGGTATCTGTAACAGTGGCAGAGGAGCAGGCCATGTCGGCAGAATGCCAATACCTTGTCTCGCATTTTTAAGCTTTGCCTGCTTCATCAAACGTGTAAAAACAGGGGACCAAGGGGTTGTATTTAAATCCCCCACCAACAGGTAGGGTGCAGCAACACTCTGAAAAAACTTTGCAGTTGCTTCAATCTGAAAGTCTCTTAACAAAGAATAGGAAACACTCACCGGCGGCAAGGGGTGTGTCGTGAACACTGAAAGCTCGCCTTGCTGTGTTTGAACAGAAACAAATATACTGGGTATTCCGGTATTACTGAGCTGTACTGTTTGCTTATTGTTAAATGGAAAACGGCTGAGTAAGGCAATACCAAAATTACCTTCCTCAGGTTTAGTTATTTGGTATGGATAGTCTTTAATGCCATCTTCAATGCCTTTTAACCATGCCTCAGTGACTTCCTGCAATACAACAATATCAGGTTGATAATCTGACAGCTGTTGTACCAGTTTTTGGTACTGAGTATTGGATGACAGTACATTCGCATGATAAATGACTATAGACTTTTTCTTTTTGCCAGTTGACTTTGGGGAGGATTCTAACGCACTAGAAACTAACATTGATGGCGGCAGGTAAAGCATTGGTACTTGCCAGTTTAGCCCGAGAACAAGCAAAGCTAATACCGCAGGAAACAACCGGCAAGTTACGAGTAGCAATAAAAGTACTATGATAGCACTATAAAAATAAAATGCTCGAAAGTGTGTTAATAACTCCAGCCACCAATGACTACTTCCCCAGTACGCTAATACAGAGCAAAAGGTTGCACTAAGTAATACCAAAAAAATTAGTTTATCTACAACTTTTTTAATCATCTATGCTTACATTATTCCCAAAATAATTTACCCACCGTGTTAGGTATAAGCTACCGATTATAATTCGTGGGTAACTCTTCACTTATGTTACAGCTCACAATCCAAGACTTTTTTCTGCCACGGACTGCCGTCGGAACCAACCCGCAATACTCATGCGTGATCTCAAAGAAGGTAGGACCTCATGAGGAATTTCACAGCTCATAAAGCAAACACAGGTACCTATTTCTGGCAACACCGTTTTCACGACTTTAGAGCTTTTTACCGAGTATAGTTTTAAAGCCCCCCCATCCGCCTCAAGCCAACCACTATTCAAATAAAAAACAATACTGACGACTCTGCTCTCATGCCTATTAAAGGCATCCAGATGACGCTTGTAAAAGCTTCCTTTGTCGTAAATAGCATAATGGCATTCAACTTCATCCAGACCAAGCCAGAGATTTTGATTCAACTTAAGCCTGAATACATCTAGCAAACTTAGTAATGCCATCTGTGTTGGTGATCGTCCATCAAGCCATAATGTTCTATCACTGCGAATTGATTGATCAAGCACCTTTTGGTTATGGCGCCCAATCGCAGCAGGCATTAACAATTGTTTATTATCAAAATAATTAATCTCGTCAACCAAACCTTGCAATAATACACTGGGTAAAGCATTTTGTTGAACGGACCATCCTTGTTTAACCAAATCCTCTGTCACTAAAGTAAATAACCTTTCTTGAGAGAAGGATTGAATAGCTGGGCTGCACTCCATATTAATTACACCTCAAAGTATCTATATACTCATTGTGTTATGAAACACCTATGCAATATAAGCAATACCAAGCTTTTGTCAATTTATACCCTTCACGAATCATTTTTATGTGCGCTATCCATAGCGCTCACCCTAACGGGCCAGCGAAGCTGTTCTAATGTGTTCCTGACACATTAGTAGGGTTTGTTGTCCTCGCTCTTGAACACTAAGAATGGTGTAAATGCAGTTTATGCATAATGGCATGGATGTTATATAGTAGAGCAATGCAGGAGCTATTGCCGAGGAGCGTTTAACTGCCACCTCAGTCACTTATTAATATATGCTTCTGGGGCTTCTTCGCTTGATGGCCCAGCTAGCACTTTTGATTTCAATTAGTGCTGCTATCGCTAGCTTCACAGTAGTAAGCCAGCCCCCTAAAAGTCCTTCGTTTTGGGTATATATTTAAGGAGTGATCAGTTTCATTTAATGATCAATAAGCTTACCTAATAGATCAGCAAGTTGGACCTTTGCCAGTTTTTCCATTATCTACAATACAGCTATAATACTACATAATTTCGTTTTATATTTTTATACGAATATATACCCAATACGTCGCCTTTTGAGGAGGTATTATGTTTTCTTATCGCATTAAAAATACCTCTTTATACATATATTTTTCAGTTTTTATATTAACAATCATATTAGTTTATCCAAGCATCAGCCAAGGGAAAACATTACCGATTATTTTCGCCACCTTCCCCCCTATGAATTACTTAGATGACGACGGTGAAATCAAAGGGATCAGTTATGAACTGGTAACCCAGACAGTAGAAGCCATTGGCTACACCCCAGAAGTAACCATATTACCTTGGAAACGTGCTTATAAAGAAGCAGCTGAAGGCAACTTTGCTATTCTTTTTACTTTTACGCAAAACGAGGCTCGCATAAAGCAGTTCTTATTTACTGACTATCTGATAAAAATTGCGGATGTGTTTTTTAAACGGAAGGAACTGGATATAACCTGGAATGAAATCACAGACTTAAAAAGTTACGTTATCGGTTATACTGACGGTTATAACTATGCACCGGTTTTCCTTGAGGCCATCCGCAATAAATCATTTGTTGCTCGAAAGTCACCCGCCTTAGAAACGCCAGAAAAACAGCATTTAAAGAATTTATTCAACAAACGTGTTGATCTCATTATTTGTGAAATACACCAATGTAAATTTTATTTAGGTCAAAATAAGAAGTGGAAAAATGTTATTGACTATATCCCTAAGCCTATTGGTAAAGTAAGAACATTTCATGCAGGAATTAGCAGAGCTTGGCCTAATGCTGAAGAGCTACTTAACCAGTTTAATCGCGAGTATCAAAAGATAAAACAGTCAGGTCTTCGAAAAAAAATTGTGCTTAAATACATCGACAAAGAGTTCGAGTAATATACCTACAACTAATCCCTGGAGGTCAAGAGTGATGATCTCTATACCCTACAGGGTACAACTAACCCTAATAATGAGCAGGGAGCATATTAGAACAATTTCGCAGGACCGTTTGGGTAAGCGCCATGAATAGCACGAGTAAAATCAACTCGCGAAGGGTATATAGCAATTCATCAAACATATGATTACAAGTAATAATATTATATCTTAGGGAAGATACAGTTGAACCTTAATATCTATTCATTTTAGAATTTTCCCTTGGGAACTTGTTTATACCGCCAAGCACATCAAAATAAGTAGATAGTCACCATTATATGCCCAAAACGAAGGGTTTTTAGGAGGATGGCAGTTAAATGCTCCCGCATAAACTGCATTCCCACCATCCTGGGTGGTCAAGAGCGCTGACAACAAACCCTACTAATGTGTCGGGAACACATTAGAACAGCTTCGCTGGCCCGTTAGGGTGAGCGCTATGGATAGCGCACATAAAAATGATTCGTGAAGGGTATACAAGGAGTCGTTGAGTTTTATATTAGATAGTTTATAGCGTCAGCACTCATAATACCCAGACAACTCTGTATAAAATGTTCAGTCTTTGCTCAAGGCATACTTTATTTTCTACTATACCTAGATCTGTACGCCATACGCAATAACTCCCAAAAATAATATCTTTATTGCTTGATCAATATGGGGATTACATGCGACAAAAAATTAACTTCTCAAACACAGTTACTGATAATAATTATTATTTTGATGATATTGAGCCGCCTTTGACCAATAAAGAAGCTATGGAAGAAGCATCTCGTTGTCTTTACTGTTATAACGCACCCTGCATAACCGCATGTCCAACCCATATTAACATCCCTAACTTCATTAGAAAAATAAGTACAAATAATCTACAAGGCGCAGCAGAATCCATTTTAGAAGAAAATATATTTGGAGGTAGTTGTGCTCGAGTATGCCCAACCGAAATTTTATGTGAGCATGCTTGTGTCAGAAATACTCATCCAGAGTCAAACCCTGTAAAAATAGGGCTATTACAACGGCATGCTATTGATAACCTACAAGGGGAATATCCCTTTACACGTAAAAGCGATACCAATAAAAAGATTGCAATTATAGGTGCTGGGCCTACTGGTATTTCCTGTGCTCATAAGTTAGCTCAACTTGGTCATAGTATCGATATTTTTGAAAAAGAAAGCAAAGTAGGTGGCTTAAATGAATATGGTATTGCCGCCTATAAACTGGTAGACAATTACTCAGAATTGGAAATTAATAAGATACTTGCAATAGGAAACATCAATGTCTTTACAAAAAAGACATTAGGTGAAAACTTTTTTTTGGATGATTTACTGGACCAATATCATGCAGTTTTTATAGCTATTGGACTAGCTAAGTCAAAAAAACTAAATATACCTGGCGAGTTACAGCCAAACGTTTTAGATGCAACATGCTTCATTCACACTATTCGTCAGCATCAAGTTCAACAGAATTTAAATGGTAAATCTGCAATCGTCATTGGCGGTGGAAATACTGCAGTTGATGTGACAGTACAATTAAAAAAACTTGGTGCAGGTAAAGTTACATTAGCCTATCGGCGTGGACATCAACACATGTCTGCTACTCTTAAAGAACAACAACTTGCTCAGCTACATGATGTTCACAAAGAAACTTGGTTTAACCCTGTCAAAATCGCTCCATTAACAAACAAAAAGTTAGCGGTTACTTTTGATATTCATATTCCAGAAACACCCAAAGAAACAGTTACCTTAACGGCTGATTACGTATTTAAAGCGATTGGTCAAAATCTATCTACACAACCTCTTTTTAAAAACAACCAAAACATTTTATCAGTTCAGCAATATAGAATAGCCGTTAATGATAACTACCAAACTTCACTACCAGGTGTTTTTGCAGGAGGTGATTGTATCTCTAAGGGGCAGGATCTTACCGTATATGCAGTACAACAAGGTAAGGAAGCAGCAGAAAATATTCACGCTTATATTACAGGAAATTAATTAAATGAGTATTTTAGCTAGTAACTTTGCAGGAATCTCTTCACCTAACCCCTTTTGGCTCGCCTCTGCACCTCCTACTGACAAAGCCTATAATATTAACCTCGCCTTTGAAGCTGGTTGGGGAGGCGCTGTTTGGAAAACTTTGGGTGAAGACCCTCACCCTGTCAATGTTTCATCACGCTACTCAGCTCATCACGATATGTACGGTAATCTGATTGGCATTAATAATATTGAGTTAATTTCTGACCGACCACTTGCCACTAATCTCTCAGAAATCCGTGCTATAAAACGTAAGTGGCCTGATCGTGCTATTGTTGTTTCTATAATGGTACCCTGCAAAGAAGAAGCATGGCGCACAATGCTGAGAAAAGTTGAAGATACTGGTGCAGATGGAATAGAGCTAAATTTTGGCTGTCCTCATGGTATGCCTGAACGAGGAATGGGCTCTGCTGTTGGCCAAGTACCTGAACTCGTAGAGCAAGTCACAGCGTGGTGTAAGCATTACACCCGTATGCCCGTGATAGTTAAGTTGACGCCCAATATCACAAACATTTTACAGCCTGCTCATGCCGCCCTGCGAGGAGGTGCTGATGCTGTTTCACTCATAAATACCATAAATTCAATTACTGGGATCAACTTAGATACATTTGAGGCTCGGCCAAATGTTGATGGTTATACTACAAGTGGGGGTTACTGTGGACCTGCAGTAAAGCCTATTGCGTTAAATATGGTTAGCCAAATAGCAAGAAATCTGGATACCCAAGGGCTACCAATATCAGGCATTGGTGGAATTACAACCTGGCATGATGCCGCTGAGTTTATGGTCCTTGGTGCCCACAATGTGCAAATTTGTACTGCTGCAATGATCTATGGTTTTTCTATTATCGACGAACTAACTGATGGTTTAACACAATGGATGAGAAATAAAGGCTATCAAGCGCTAAGTGATTTTATTGGCATAGCGGTCCCACATATTACCGACTGGAAATATTTAAACTTGAACTATAAGACTATTGCCAATATTAACCCTGACGCTTGTATTGGCTGTGGTCGTTGTTATGCAGCCTGTGAGGATACATCCCACCAGGCTATTCAACCCTCAATATATAAAAACCAAAAAATATACTCTATTATTGAAGAAAAGTGTGTTGGCTGTAACTTATGCGAAATGGTATGTCCAGAACATGATTGTATTACTATGATAGCGCAAGAGAATAAAAAGCCTTACTTAAACTGGACACAACATCCAAATAATCTAATGTGTGAAAAAAAAATTGAAAAGGTCACAGCTTAATAAAAGTAGAGTACTCTAAAAGCTATGTTTTTATGTTGACCAAGAGCGCTGCACTGCTGGCCTTTGTATATAACAAATACTTATAGATCTAAGTACAGCGCTCATTCAATCATCAAAAGAACTTACTATAAATTTTCTTCTAATAAATCATCTCATCTTCATTAATTTCGTGTATTCCATAATTGAAGAAGATACTGTTTACAGCAGTGTCGTTTTGTGAAGATCAGTTGCGATATCTTTCAGAGCAGGCAGTAAAGTATCAAGTGCACGAACATGTCCGTTTACTACTATGTGAGCTATAGCATTCTCAACCGTCAAATGGTACTTTCTCCAAATAGCTTCACTAGGCTTAGGGAAAACGACTATATTTGAAAATTAATTTCTCCATGCAGGAACACCAAGTTCATTAAGAACGTTAGTCGCTTGAGAGGCAATTTCTAAACAAAGCTTTATTCGATTTTGATGTTCTTCAAAAGAAACTGATTTGACTGCATACCACATCAACAAAGGTGTTAAACCATTGCGTGATCCACTAATGGTTAGATCTAAGGAATCGATATATTCGACTCTTGATGTCATTGCACGCAGGTGACTTTCAAATGTAATAAATAAGCCCACAAGGGATTGGACTACCCAACACTTTATGTCCTGATAAACTTAATGAGTCTAAGCCTTTATCAAAAAAACCCTCTTGATACTCAGATACAAAGGGCAAAATAAAACCACCTAGTGCTGCATCTGCATGAATATGCACCCTATCTCGACTTAATTTCAAGTCATTAATAATTGTATTTATCTTGCTTAGAGAGTCATATGCACCTACCATGGTAGAGCCAAAGTTAAGCACAATTATGATTGAGTTTCTCTGGTGATCTTTAATCGCCCTAGTTAAGCTTTCGTAATCTATTTCCCCTTGTGTATTTACAGCTATTTTTCGAATAGACAAACTTAAAATTTTGGCGATTTTATCAATGGAGTAGTGAACAGCTTTACTGCAAAGTAAGATAGGATTATCTAGTCTTTCGCGTGCCATATACAAGGCTTGCAGATTCCCTTCTGTGCCCCCGTTAGTTGTATACCCCCAACCTAAGTCCAAAGGAAGGTTAAAAAGTATACTAAACCACTCAACGACCTCTCTTTCAAAAGAAAAACTATTAATAAGGTAATTGCCGACACTCATACAATTACCAGCATTATTAATTGAATAACTTAAAAATGTGGAAAGTGAACCATAGTCATAATCTGTTGAACAGGGATATCCATAAATATGTTCTTTATGTGCTTTACATGTCTTTTTAAACAACTCTAGCTTTTCAGCGTCAATTTTTGATAACGCCATAACTACAATCCATGAACTTCCAGCTAATAGAGAGGCCCATATTATGCATCAGTATTTCTAATGCTGTCACCTATACCCAATACGTATATTTTTTAAGTGCAGCCATCGAGTGACAAAGCCCCATGAGCTTATATTAATTGGTGATTGGGGCGAGGAGTGAAGATAACAAAACCTAGAAATCATTTGTGAAGGGTATATACTCTCCTTATCAATTTCATGCACATGATCAATAGCTCTTCCGCTAACAGATCTGCAAAGCTGTTAAACACCTGATCTCAACTACCTTATCCTATCAGCTATATACCAATAATCAGGACCAGAGAGATCAGAGGGTCAACAAAGGAAATAAGAGCTATATTATTGTAATTCATTCACTAATATATAAATAATACAGCTAATGCTCGATAACTCATCCTATTTTTTTCCAGTTTGTAAACTCCATAGCTGGCTGTAGCGTCCTTCCAAGTCAATTAATTGTTGATGAAGGCCCTGCTCAAGAATCTGCCCTTTTTCCAGAACAATAATATTATCGCACTGTTGTAGTGTATTAAGACGATGAGCAATCATTATCAGCGTTCTGCCTTTGGCAATCTCAGGGAGTTGCGCCAGAATGACACTCTCTGACTCGTAGTCTAAAGCACTTGTGGCTTCATCAAAAATGAGGATACTTGGATTCGTAATCAGTGCTCTTGCGATTGCGATACGCTGACGCTGACCACCGGATAAGCTACCTCCACGCTCACCTACAGGTGTCTCATATCCCTGAGCCAGCTGCATGATAAAATCATGAGCGCCTGCCAACTTAGCGGCATGAATCACTTCTTCTTCCGTAGCTTCAGGGTAAGCTAAAGTAATATTATCTTTTACTGAGCCATTAAATAAAAAGCTCTCTTGCAATACGACACCTGTTTTCTGGCGAATCACAACAGGGTCAGTGACGGCTAAATCCATACCATCAATCAGCACTTGGCCACTTTCCGGAACGTACAAACGTTGTACTAATTTGGTGATGGTGCTTTTACCTGACCCTGAAAGCCCAGTAATACCAATCATTTCACCAGCATTAATGGATAAATCCAAGCGACGCAGCACTTCAGGCCCATTATCCTGATAACGGAATGTAACTTTTCTAAGCTCAATATCGCCTTTAATCGCAGGCGGTGTTGACTTACCACTGCCGACTGCTTCAACAGGTGCATTTAGGATATCCCCAACTCGACGTAGCGATACGCCTGTCTGTTGAAAGTCTTGCCAAATCTGAGCCAATCGTAAAATAGGCATGGTGACATGGCCTGCCAGCATATTGAAAGCCACCAAGCCACCCACTGATAAATCACCGGTCATTACCAAGTCAACACCAAACCATAAGGTCAGTGCTGCTGTAATTTTTTGAATCAAACCAATACCTTGTCCAGCCCAAATGCCCAGTGTTGCGGCCTTAAACGATGTTTTTACATAAGCTGATAATTTATCTTCCCAGTGACGACAAAATTGCTGTTCTGTCGCTGAGGTTTTTATCGTTTCAATACCTGTTACTGCTTCAGTTAAAAATGCAGTATTTGTGGCATTTTTTTCAAACGTGCGCTGAACCCGATCGCGCATCACGGGAGTGATACAAAGCCAAAATAATGAGTACAAAACCAAGGAACCGACGACGATCCAGGCCAGTAGGTAGGCATAGGAAAATAATAGTGCTAAGAAAATACCAATAAAAAATAAATCCAGAACAAAGGTTAGTGCTGAGCCTGTCAGGAAACTACGGATTTGGTCCATTTCCCGAACACGAGCAATAATTTCTCCGGTTTGTCTTTGCTTAAAATAATTGAGCGGTAACCCTAACAAATGCTGATAAAGCCGGGAGCTTAACTCTGAGTTAATTCGACTCGCCGCATGAGAAAATAACCAGGAACGCAAAAGACCAAATAAAGGATCAAAAACAGCTAACACCAAAATAGCAAAAGCAAATACTTCTAAGCTGGCCAAACTTCGGCTGACTAAAACTTTATCAATAACCCCCTGAAAAAGGAGCGGTGTCACAATGGCAAACAACTGAATAAATAGCGAGACAAAAATAACGTTACGAAACTGCGGCCAAAACTTTTTAATTGACGGGATAAACCAACTATAACCAAAAGGTTTTTGCTGATTATTCCCTGTTTCTTCTTGACGTGAAAATAAAATCCATTCTTCAGGCCAGTCGCGCTTTAACTCATCCAATGATTGGTGCCAAGATTGTTGGGTTTTACCGCAAAACCCGTAAACAACACCGTCTTCACATTGTTCTATCACATAAAAGCTGTCACCTATCTTTGCCATTACCGGCAATGGTGTCAGCTCAATCCGATCTGGTTTAACCAACACTTGCTGGGTACGTAAACCCAGTCGTTGAGCACAACGAGCAACATCTAATGCCTCATAAACCGTATGATATTTGCCATGCCGGTGAACCACTTGTAAAGGATCAACCGCAATATCAAACAGTTTACCAAGTTGAACCAAACAATAGATGGCACTATCAAGTGGCTGGGTATTGTCATTAAGCTTTCCATTACCTTCAGCCATATGACGGGGCAATGCAGCGTCCATATTCATCGTTTAACGCTCCCGTAACGCTTCTGACTGATATTCTTGTAAGGGGCTTAATAAATATTCAATCACCCGGCGATCGCCTGTTTTAATTTCAGCCGTAATACTCATACCAGCCCCAAGCTTAATCTCTTCACCATCCACATTGATAACGTCTTTTTCCATTTCAATACGAGCCGGGAAAACTAAACCAAGCTGCTCATGCTCAACGGCATCGCGTGACACATGCTTAATGGTGCCCGCAATTGTTCCATATTTTGTGTAAGGAAAACTATCAATTTTTATTTCTACCGATTGCCCAGCTACCACAAAACCAATGTCTTTATTTAAAACCAGTGCTTCAGCTTCCAACAATGCATTTTCAGGCACAATAACCAATAATTGCTGTGCAGGACTGACAACACCACCAATGGTATGAATTTCCAATTGCTGGACAACACCATTAACAGAAGCTTTTAACGTTTGTAGACGATTTTTTTCAATCGCTTTAATACGTTCCTGAGCGTATTCTGCCACCCGCTTTTGCGCTTCATTTAATTCCTGACGATCCTCACGTGACCACTGCCGTATAGTTTGCTTGCGTCGATCTTTGATTGTCACTGCAGCTGCTTCAAGCTCTTTAACTTTATTGCGTAAAACTTCCAACTCGCTGCGTAATGACAGTGTTTCCTCTTCAAGCTCCAGCATCTGTAACCGAGGAAATGCATCCCGCTCCACCAATTTACGCTGTGCTGCCAAACGCTTTTCTTTAGTGCTTAATACTTTGCTTTGGCTAATAATTTCTGCTTTGGTTGAAGTTAACTGAGCCGCACTTTGACTCAGTTCACTATCAATGGTTTCCAGCGCCGCTTCTCGCTCATCCACCTGACTTTGTAATAAATGCCGAGCCTGCTGAACATAGTGCTCTGGTGCATTTATTTCAGGTTTAAATGAGTCTACTGGATTTTCCTGCCGCAATGCCTGCCAACGCGCAATATCCACCTTGGCAAACTGCAGTTGTTCCGTAAGGCGTTTTACATCGGCAGCAGCACCTGTCGGGTTAAGTTCAATCAGTACATCACCTTTTTTGACAAACTGTCCATCCTGAACATGAATACCAATGACTTCAGCCGTTTCAATGGGCTGAATAACTTTAGTACGGCTGCTGACAATTAATTTACCAGTAGCACTGGCGATAATGTCGATACGGCCAAGAATGGACCACGCCAGCGCAATAATCACTAAAGCACAAATACCGAGTAAAAATGCACGTCCATAAGGGGTAGGTGGACGCTCTGTTACCTCTAAATAAGCCGGCAAGAAATCATATTCATGGGCTTTTCGTTTTTCCGGTTTAGGTTCTTTACGCTGCTGTCGCCATGCAGAAAGTGCGACTTTTAAATGCTGTTTAATACTCACTTTACTACTCCAGAAGGACGCCACTTTTACCCTTCATGTATAAAATCCAATTGCTATGGGTATACCCGTTTTATACCCTTCACGAATCATTTTTAGGGTTTGTTGTCTGCGCTCTTGACCACCAAGGATGGTGGGAATGCAGTTTATGCAGGAGCATTTAACTGCCACCCCAGTCACTTATTAATATAAGCTCCGGGGGCTTCATCACTTGACGGCCGCCCCTAAAAACCCTTCGTTTTGGGTATATTTCAGCTAAAAACAGCACTACGCGCTAAGCCGTAATACTATTTTCTTGTTCCATATTTTCCTGTTGGGCCCACAGGCGGGCATATAGTCCATCTTGAGCCAATAGCTGTTCATGCTGGCCCATTTCCACAATTTGTCCATCTGCAAGTGCAATTATGCGGTGACACTCTCTTACTGTAGATAAACGATGCGCAATCACGATCACAGTACGACCACGACAAATGTCGCGCATATTTCGTTGAATAATTTCTTGGGAAACATCATCCAGTGCACTGGTAGCCTCATCAAAAATGAGCAAGGCAGGGTCTGTTAATAATGCTCTGGCTATGGCAATACGTTGCCGTTGTCCACCGGATAATGAGCTTCCCCCTTCCGCAATAATGGTGTCGTAACCATCTGGTAGCTCTAACACAAAATCATGCGCACCGGCCAATTTGGCCGCAGCAATAATTTCATCTAACGGTGCGGCAGGGTTTGATAAAGCAATATTATCCCGGACAGAACGATTAAAGAGATAGTTTTCCTGTAAAACCACCCCAATCTGTTGACGCAGACTCGATGGCTCAAGCTGTGCGACATTTGCCCCATCAATAAAAATATCACCTTGCTGTGGCAAATATAAACGCTGAATAAGTTTAGTTAATGTGCTTTTCCCTGAACCTGACGGACCCACAACCCCAATAATCTCTCCAGGCTTAATCATTAAATTAATACCTTTTAATACTGGAGGTAAATCAGGGCGATAACTAAACATCAAGTTTTGTATTAACACCGAGCCTTTTACACGTTGCACTAAATCCTTTTGGCCTTGTTGCTGCTCCATCGGAGTATTCAGTACATCCCCCAACCGGTCAACAGATACTCTAGCCTGCACAAACTGCTGCCATAACTCAGCTAAACGAATCACAGGCTGGCTGACATGATTCGCCATCATATTAAATGCAATTAATTGACCTATAGATAATTCGAGATTAATGACCATCCTGGCACCAAACCAAAGCACCAATGCCATCGTGACTTTTTGTATTAACATTACGCCATGTGAAGTAAAACTTTGTAACTGTTGGGTACGATAGTTTGCATCAACAAAGTCTTGCGTCTGACCTTCCCAGCGCTGCTGCATTTGTGGTTCAACCGCTAGGCTTTTAACCGTTTCAGCCCCTGATACCGTTTCAGTTAAAAAAGCATTATTTAGCGCACCGTACTGAAATTGTTCTTCAATGCGCTTTTGCATGGGGTTAGTGACTAAATAGGAAAGCAATAAATAAATGGGCACTGAAGCTAACACTATCCCCGTTAAAAATGGCGAGTAATAATACATCACTGCAAAAAATACGAAGGTAAACGCTAAATCTACAATAAGCGTCATACCAGCCCCAGTAATGAACTCGCGGACTGTGGATAACTCCCGAATACGCATAACCGTAACACCCACACTGCGTGCTTTAAAATACAGCAGGGGGAGACGCATTAAATGATTAAATAATTTCGAGCCTAGATGAATATCAATACGATTGGTGGTATGAGCAAATATGTATTCTCTTAAGCCTTTTAATACAACCTCCAAAATACCCACAACAATTAAAGCAATGACTAATACATCCAGCGTGGATCGGCTCTGATGGACCAATACCTTATCCATCACCACCTGAAAGCCTAGTGGGGCTAATAAAGCTAACGTCTGTAGAAAAACCGAGGCCAGAAGGACTTCGCCTAAAAGGCGTCTAAAGCGAACAAACTCAGGAATGAACCAGGTTATATCAAACCGCCGAGTTGCTCCCGCCTGACGTTTTTCACCTGACACTGAAATTATTTTCCCAGCCCATATCTCAGCTAACTTATCCACTGGAATTATTTCTGGTTGGGGTTTATCAGGATGTTGAATTAATGCCTTACCATCAGCAATTTTAGCCAGTACAAAATACTCGCCGTCCTTCGAGGCAAAGGCTAATGGCAGTTGATCTTGAGAAAGTTTTTTATACTCACACTTAGCCACTTTAACTTTCAATTTTAACGCTTTGGCAAATGCTTTTGCCGCTGTTTCTAAGCGTTGTTTTTGAAACTGTTGTTTAAGTTCATTGGCTTGTTCGGTGTCAGTTATTTCCTGAAATAACAAACCCAGTGTGGTTATACAGCCTAGTGCTGTACTAACGTCCCGCGGTAGCGAGGTTGATTGCTCAGTCATTGACTACCTTATTTAACTGCAAACTGATCCTTCACGAGTACTTTTAAAATCTCGCTGAAGATAAAAACCATCACTGCTTACTATGTAAATCTATTTTCCTTAATACCAAAACAATTCCTTTGTTATACCCTTCTTTATGGGCATGCATACCGTTGGTAAGACCCAAATAAAGTGATTTACCAATTCAAAACACATTGAAAAATGTGGTAGCTTCCAAGCTGCTTTTGTGATTTAAGGCAGAGCATAATACCGAAGTAAATGAGACAGCACCAGCCGTTGCTTATACCCTTTCAGGTAGTGTCCCACCACAAACTTCAATACTTGTGGTGGGATAAAGCTCAACGACCAGTACTACTCTTTTTTATCGCTTTACTGATGCGATGAAGTTAATACCAAGCGATCATTTGAAGTAACCAATGTGCCTGATGCTGCTTCACCAGCCCCCCCATCGGTCATACTCGCCATGGCATTAATTAAACCATCAATATTGCTGGCAGGCTGGACATCCGCTGCGGCAACAGATGCACCACCTGCTGGCAATGCTGTCAGCATACCTTCAAGCCGAGATGAGGGAATGGCATAGCCACCATCACCGGGTTGGATGTAACTGATGGCTTTATCACCACCGGTAAAGTGTCCAGTCACAGTCAGTTTTTGCTGCAGGTCGTTATCCACCAACATCACCAGATCGTCACCATTGCGGTGATAGCTGATTCGCTCACGGTCAATATCGATAAAGAACACCCAGTCAGTACCGCCCCCGGTGTTATCGATGATGTCCTGACCACCTTGGGCATGGTAATAGTAGTGATCATCACCCACGCCACCTTTTAAGGTATCGTTACCGGCAAAGCCGGCCAGCACATCGTTACCGGCACCGCCGATCAGGGTATCGTTACCATCATCCCCATTCATCCGACCATTACCGCCCTGGATAAAGTCGTCACCGTCGCCACCCAACAGGATGTCATCACCGCCCATACCAAACAACGTATCATCACCGGCTAGACCACGGATCAGGTTGCGGTTGTTACGGCCAACCAGCTGTTCACCCTGTGCCGTACCCACCACTTCGGTGTCATAGCGACTGGGATCAATCACATCATCTGAACCGTTGTCATTGCCACCGTTATCGGTCTCACCTGAGCCTGTATCACCAGTACCATTGTCAGTGCCGGTATCACCGCCATTGTCGGTACCACCGCTGGTATCACCATCGCCAGTCCCCGTATCACCACCTGCAGGTAACTCAGTCAGCAGGCTTTCAATGCGGGATGCTGGGATCGCATAGCCACCATCACCCGGTTGGATATAGCTAATCGCCAGATCACCACCAGTAAAGTGTCCGGTAACCGTGAGTTTCTGCTGCAGATCGTTATCGACCAACATCACCAGATCATCACCATCGCGGTGATAGCTGATGCGATCACGCCCCACATCATTGAAGAACACCCAGTCGTTACCACCACCGGTGTTATCAATCACATCCTGCCCACTGTTGGCAAAGAAGTAGTAATGGTCATCACCTTCACCACCGATCAGGG
>NZ_AUAF01000020.1 GCF_000428585.1 Zooshikella ganghwensis DSM 15267
TGGCGAATTCATTGGCTAACGATGCTCAATAGGGAAGATAGAAGGCTGGCACCTAAACTGGCCTTTGATAATGTAGAAAGGCTTATTTTGGAAAATTACATTAAAAAAGAAGAAGCCAGAGACATTACAAGACTATATCCTTCGACTGGCCAAGTTAGGTGGATACTTAGCTAGGTCAAATGACCCACCTCCAGGTAATACAGTCATTTGGCGTGGTCTTAATAGACTATATGAGCTGAAGGCAGGCTTTGAACTCGCCCAAAATTGTGGGTAATTTAATGCCAAGGATGGTGGGAATGCAGTTTATGCATAATGACATGGATGTCATATAGTAGAGCAATGCAGGAGCTATTGCCGAGGAGCATTTAACTGCAACCCCAGTCACATATTAATATCCACTCATTCCCACAAGATTTTTTGTTCGAGGTGTGCATTAGTAAGTTCTTATGCATGTTGTTCCAAAGAGTAATGTACTAAAAAGTGAATAGTTACTAGTTTTCTAACAATTGATATACAAAGCTTAATACAATCTAAAGTTATGGCGGTGTCTCCAGTATAGCTTTGGCTTTCAGTGTAAATGGGGGTAAGGGTTTTAATAAGGTAACTGACCATCATAGCTATTTTTATTCGTCTATCAAACTAATGTGTTATAAAATAGTCGACTCACATAGGGCTGGCCAGGTGGGTTGTGAAAGAGAAAAAGCGAATAACACTAGCAGAAATAGCGAAAAAAGCTGGTGTATCAAAATCTACAGTTAGTTTCATTCTTAATGGAAAGGCTGAAGCACTAAGAATTAGCGAAACCACCCGTAAAAAAGTGTTAGCGATAGTTGAAGAGTATAACTATCGTCCAAGCATTCATGCGCGTTCATTAAAGTCCAAGCGTAGTTATACCATAGGTTTGGTCATACCCGATCTAACAAACTTAGGCTTTGCCTCAATAGCTAAAGAACTTGAAAAGCACTGCCGAGAAGATGGTTTACAGTTGCTTATTGCTTGTTCAGAAGATGATCAAAGTTTAGAAAAAAAAGTCGTAACTCACCTTGTTGAACGACAGGTAGATGCTCTCATTGTGGGCTCTGCTATGACCAATGATCAGTTTTATATAAAACTCACAAATCAATTGCCAGTTATCCAGTTAGACAGACAGATCGGCAACTCAAGCTTACCACTTGTATGTTCAGATGCCTGTAATGCAACTGCGGATGTAGTAACGAAGCTAATATCAAATACGAGACAAGAATGCTACTTTTTTGGTGGTCAGTTAGAACTGTCGCCAAGTAAACAACGACTTGATGGCTATAAATTAGGACTAAAAAGAGCAAGCTTAATACTCAGACCTGGCTGGATTAAGCATGCAGATTATCAGCCTCAATCAGGCTATAAAATGATGGATGAATGTATAAAAGAATTAGGACGTCCACCTTATAGCTTATTCACTGCATCCTATACCATACTTGAAGGGGTTTTGCGTTATTTACGTGATCACCAATTACTCGATTTTGATATAAGAATAGCAACGTTTGATGACTACCATATACTTGATTGTTTGCCCATTGATATAGATTCAGTAGCACAAGACTGTACTTCTCTTGCTTATACCGCCTATACAATTACAAAAAACTTGCTAGATGGTAAAGAAACAAGTCAGACTCAGTTTACTATACCGGCTAAAATCTGTTGGCGATCCAGGTAAGTATACCAAAAAAGAGTGGTATATTTGAACACAAATAAAGAAATATAATACACTTTTATGAATGTAAATAAGCTGTCTGTACTCATTATTGATGATCAACAAGAATATCAAACTCAAATCAAAAATATATTAAATAAGCTTTCTATAACCAATATTACTGTATGTGAAAATGGCAATATTGGTCTTTCATTACTTCGAAATAAATTTTTTAAGTTTGATCTTGCAATTACAGACTGGTGCATGCCTCTCTATAGTAGAAGAACAATTGAAAGGTTACAAAAGCAATTGTACCGCGACAGCGAATTAAGAGAACTACCGATTAAAAATGGTATTGACTTTTGCCACTATGTGAGAAATGACACAGCTTTATATGAAATGAGGTTAATACTTTGCTCAGCTTGTCTTGATGTTGAAAAACAGCAAGGCTTTATTAAGTCTGGTGTTGTTGATGCTTGTTTGAAGCAGCCTCCAAGTTTAGAGGAAATTAAGTACTGCTTGTCTAAGTGGTATAGTTTATGATTTTTACACAAACTATTACATTTTGTAAATTTAAACTTATTAGAATAGAATACTTTTAAAAGAAAAGTGAGATTTATAGATGAAGTTTACTGATAATTTGAATTTAGATGAGATATTCCACTGTGCACTTTCTGCGAGTGAGCAAGGAGATCATGCTCAAGCAATAATACTATTGAAAGAATGTATTCAAAAAGAAGAACGTGCAGTTTATTATTATATGTTGGCGGCTGAACACGCTGAAATAGGACTATATCAATATGCAATTGAGGAAATGAAAATTGCATTAGAAAAAGATCCTAACTTATGGATAGCAAAGTTTCAGTTAAGCTTGTTATATTTGACTATATCAGAAATTGAAGAAGCAGCTACTGTGTGGCTTGAATTGAAAGAAAGTAATGCTACAGATTACTTAAAACTATTTGCTGAGGGTCTCTTACTATTACAGGAAGAAAATATTAGCTTAGGGATAGAAAAATTAGAATTAGGAATAGAAGCTAATAATGAAAATAAACCTTTAAATGGTGATATTGAGAATATAATACGAACAGTTACTGAAAATAACATAAGAGAAGAACAGCAGAATCTTAAAGAAGAAAGTGAATTCTTACTGGAAAGTAAAGTAAATAAAGATAGTGCGATAAACAAGATATTTATATCGAAGTATCAGCAAGATAACAATGAAAATTGATAATAAGTTAGATAGTATATCTCGTATACTATCTAAACTAAGCAATCGAAAATCAAGTGGAACTGATCATTTTTCGGCTAAAATTGAGCAAGAAGAGTCAATAAATGAAGTATTAGCATCAAAGTTTTCAAAAACAAATCTGAATGAATTATCTGATAAAGAACTCTGTAGACAGCTTGTGACAGTATTGTTATTAGAAAAACTAGGCGCAGATTGTGTTTCGGAAGGAATGATTAGTAATGTCACAAAAAAATTCTTTGAAATAATCGATACACATAGTAGTTTTATAGAGCTGAGAAAAATTTTACAAAGCTTATAATTATAAAAGTAACTTTTACACAAATGTGTATTTGTTAGGCGATAAAAATTTTGAGCGGATCTCACATATTGCGATATTATGTAATTGTGAGACTCTAGCTTTGGAATAGCTTAAAGTATCAGCAATTTCTTGAAAAGACTCATCAAGTAAGTAGTGATGAATAATAATATGCTTTAATATTTCATCTAAAGATTCAATTGCACGATAGATAGATACCGCTAGAGGTGCATCTATTTTACTTGTATTATTGATACTGTTTTCACTTGATACTATAAAACACTCAAAGTCATTTGATAAAAAATATTTGATTCCTAAGTCTATAGTAATATTAATAATTGTTTCAAGGTTTAATTTAACAATAGATTGTGACATTGCATTATTATGCTGACTTTCAAGCTTTCTTTTCCAGTGATAGTAATTTGAAAACTCAGAAAATGTATGTGCAGAATTCAAAATTGAACCTTTAATTCTTAAAGATGCATAAATATCAAAGTTAGAGCCTTTATCTATATTATAGTTTTTAATACTTTCTATAAGGCCTACAAATCCATATTGAATACAGTCATCCAAAGATATCCCTGAAATAAAGACTTTTTTATAATAGATATTTGCAATTTTATTTACGAGAGGGGTATATATTTCAATGAGCTTATCAAAGTTTTCTTTACAAGTATCTTGCTTATATTTCCTCCAAAAAAAATCAATATTTTTTGAGTCTTTAGTCGTCATGAGAATAGACTAAAGCCTCTAAAAAAAACTACCAACGAGAGCGTAAGTGATTAATGACCAACCATCGATTAATACAAAAACTAAGAGTTTTATTGGTAAAGATATCATCATGGGAGGTAACATAATCATACCAACTGACATCAATGTACTTGAAATTAATAGATCTATAAGTAAAAAGGGAAGAAATATGATAAAGCCTATTTGAAAAGCTGTTTGTAGCTCGCTTAATAAAAAAGCTGGCACTAATGAAATTAAATCAACACTTTGTACAGAGTTTGGCATTTCGCTACCAGATAGCTCAAGAATCATTGCTAGATCTTGCTCTCTGGTATGTTTAAGCAGAAATTGCTTTATAGGTTGAGATGCAATTTCTGCTGCCTGAATAGAAGTAATTTCTCCATTTTTTAAAGGTTGGAGTGCTTGATTATTTACTTGCTGCCAAACAGGTTGCATTGTATAAAATGTTAAAAATAATGCTAATGCTATTAATACATTATTTGGAGGAGTTTGCTGGAGACCTAAAGCATGACGCATCATTGATAAGACAATAATTATTCTGGTGAAAGACGTCAGCATCATTAATAAGGCTGGTGCTAAGCTTAAAACCGTGAGTAATAAAATTACTTGAAGTGGTGAAGAAAGATCACTACTTGTATTGTCAAAGCCGATAGATAATCCAGAGATATTAACAACTTCTGAGCTGCTAGCAATTGGAACAATACTTAATAAGATTAAAAGGATGAATATCTTTTTAATCATGATGTCTGATCACTTATAGACTGAGATGATTGGGAGAGAGGTACTATTTGATTATAATTACTATTATGGGAAACAATAAAGTGCTGGTTTTCTATCTTAATAATAGTTATAGTATTTTTATAGTCTAGTTTCTTTTGATCAATGATTTTAAAATCAAAAGTACTTTGATTATTATTTTTTAGTAAAATTTTATTTTTATAAAAGATGAGAATTCCTGCTATTAATAAAATGGCACCAATAGTTACACTATACTGCGTAAGCTTATAGTTTTCAGTTACTGACTCACTCTTAAAAACAATTTTTTCATTGTTTTCTGGTATTTTATCTACTGTGGCAAAAACCGTAGTAGATAAAGAGTACAGTAAAGCCAAAACGTACAAGCTTTTCATAAAGTATTCTCAAGAATATTAATAATACGGATACCAAAGTTATTATTTACAACAACAAGTTCTCCTGTTGCGATGGTATGTCCATTAACCTTGAGCTCTAAAGGCTGATCAATTAATGTATCAAGTGTAACTACATCATTTTTTTTCAGTTCAAAAAAATCTGAAACAGACATTTCAGCAGAACCTAGCTCTGCTTCGATTGAAATATTTAAGCTTTCAATAATTGATGGCTGAATTCTATCAAAAAGAGACTCTTTGGGCGAAGGAGTATCATTATTTGTATAACTTACTTTAGATAAATCAATAGATTCATGCTTCATGGGTAACCTCGGAATAACTATAAAATTTTGTCAACAATGTAAACAGCTTTATTATCTTTATCACTACATGGTTTGCATGTAAAAACTTCTTTTTTCTCATGAGATTTGAGAAAAAGGGTATTGCCAGATACAGTATCTAATGAGATTACATCACCAGTACGTAAGCTATTTAGTTCTTTGACTGTTAAAGAAATAGAATCACATGTAGCTTTCAATATTATAGTTTTATCTGAGATAGTATTAAGTCTACTTGTTAGTTGAGCTTTATTATCTTTTATTACTGGTAGCTTTAAAATTGGTTTAATAAACGAAGAAGGGAGGAGTAAAGAAAAATAATTATTTTCCGATATAAAAAATTTGATAGTTAACCACCCACTGCCAAACTTCAGAATATTTGATTGGTCAACATCGATATCACTCAGTGAGCTAACCTTTAAAACAGTTAATAAGTCTGAAAGACACTCATTAAGGATTGATTGACAGAGAGGGTGTGTAAGTTGATCATTGGAACATTCATCTTCAAACAGAGAGCTGTATAATACTTTATTCCAGTTATCAAAACCGTAAAAAGGAATGTTAAACTTATTATTTATTTCATTTTTTTTATCAAGTAATAAGCTCTCTGTTGGTATATCTACTGCTAATGATGAATCACATGAAATAAACCACTTTTTAACCCATTTTGAATAAAGAGAGTTAAAGTGACTCACTAGTGAAAATAAATGTTCATTACTATAGAGTGTTAGAGGATAAATCAATGCTATTTTCCTCGAGCACTGTTATAAAGTTCTTCAATCATTTTATTAGTTACACTAAGTACTTGAGAGCTAGCTTGGTAACCTCTTTGCACTATAATAATTTCAGAAAACTCATGTGACATATTAACGTTTGATTTTTCGATGGAGCCACCCTTTATTGTGCCAAACATTTTTTGGCCACCATGACCATATATGATTTCAGATCTCTCTTGATAGACAAAAATACTATTACCAACAGAGGTTAAATATTGATCATTAGGTAAATTTGCTAATAGTACATGTAAAGTATCTTGCTTATCACCGTTTGTGTATTCAACAGACAGTTTACCTGTATGGTCAAATGATAAACCTTTCAACTGACCTGCTTCTCTTCCATCTTCAGCATTGAATGCGACAGATGAATTAGCTGAAGAATAGCCTGTTAAGTTAGCGAAAGTACCAGACTGACCTATATTTAGTTTAATTGATTGGTTGTCATCAATTTTGACTGATAAGTTAGCACTATCCGCATGCGGGGAGCCGTTACCGTTAAACTTTATCGTATGAGTTGCAAGTGTTTCAGTTTCAGATTTTTTTACTGCTACAGTCCACTCATTACCCGTTTTTTTCGTAAAGCTAAAGTAAAGTGTATGTTTCTCTCCAAGCTTATTAAAATAAACGGCTTCTAGTTTTTCTTCACCCTCTGCAGGAACTTTTGTTCCTGTTGCAGCACCTGCATTCAAGTTACCTTTGAGTTGGATGCTTGTAGTTGATTGAGGTGAACTAATATTATAGTGATTTAGATTGAAGTTTTGAATATTTCCATCACGAATACCTAATACTTTATATCCTGTAGACTTATCAACTAACTGCCATTGATCAAACTCAAACTGCCCTGCACGAGTAAAGTATTCACGCTCTCCATCAGTTAGCACAAACCAGCCTTTACCATCGATGGCTAAGTGAGAGTCCTGACCTGTACGACTAATATCACCTTGAGTTAGTTTTAAGGTTTCTCCTGTGTAATGAACTCCACCACCTT
Source organism: Zooshikella ganghwensis DSM 15267 (assembly GCF_000428585.1). Lineage (GTDB taxonomy): Bacteria > Pseudomonadota > Gammaproteobacteria > Pseudomonadales > Zooshikellaceae > Zooshikella > Zooshikella ganghwensis. Next base: position 7,199 of record NZ_AUAF01000020.1, read on the forward strand.
TGTTCTGGTCTGATAGCATATCTCGGAAGTGAACAGAAGTGCCCTTAAAACCAGGTGTGTTGATATTAGCAACATTATGGCTAAGATTATTTAAAGAGTGGGAAAAGCTTTGTAACCCAGAAAAACTTTTATAAAGAATACTTAAAGTTGACATTGCTTGGTTATCACCGAACAATTGAAATCATTGATGGTTTGATATCAGGAACAAGCTCACCATCTTCTTTTTTGATGGTGAGAAGTGGAGTATTTTGTACAAAGCGTAACGTGGTTACCTCACCTACATGTTTTTGATTATCAAATACGGCTTCGACTGTTTTTCCAATTAAACCAATAGATTGCGTATTAGCAGAAAGTTGGGTAAGTTCAGTTAAGGTATCTCTTGTTGATCGCTCTAACTCAAGTTGTGAAAACTGAGCCATTTGTGCCATGAACTCACGGTTATCTACAGGATTTAGTGGATCCTGGTAATTTAGCTGAGTAATGAAGACATTGAGAAACTCTTCAACACTAATAGTATTATTTTGTACAGACTGATTGGTTGAGTTTACTTGTCCTACTGCATCTATAGTCATGGTGTATGTACTGCCAGTTTTTCTTTATACTTTTCACGAATATATTATTAGCGAGGCTATACCTTTGATTTAGGTATATACTTCGTTATATGGAAATAGTTGTATTGACACCATTGATTACAACAGAGTCAATCTTTACATTAAGCTCTTTGCTCAAAGACTTAATCTTCGAAATAAGTTTCTTTTTGTCTTGGGACTCTTGAGATACATAATTTCTTATATACAGCTTTAACTTACCGTCGCTATCATATAAAAGTTTTGCGCTTTCAACAGGCAACAGTCTTGACATTGTTTCAGAAAGCTTTGTTGTTACTCTTGTTTTGCTCTTTGAAACGAATATATCTGCATCTTTTACAGTCAGTAAGCCTGTTTCGGCTTTGCCGTCTGACATAAGGTTTTTCTGTCCACTATTATAACAGTCAATATGTTTATTAGATAGTGGAACATCTATCTGAGTTTTACTAACAACAAAACCTGTATTTATATTATTACGTACTATTTTAGATTCAAGATTTGCTTGGTGAAGAGCTGCGTTTATATGTTTGCTACTAAGAGATTCTTTTGATAGACGACGGCTTTGATCGTTTACAGAAGATTTATTTACAAACTGTAAAGTTTCCTCCCATTGTTGTAGCACTTTTTGCTTTTTATTCTTTTCTTGGGTGTTTGAGTGACATGTCTTAAGCAGGTTAAAACTATTGTGTATTGTGGCTTTCACTGTTACTTACTTACATAAAAGGATTGAGTAATATAAAGTTCCAAATTTTCTTCGATATCTTTGATTTCTAAAAAAAGCTGATTCTCTTTCATAGAGTTTGCAAGCTTTTCAGTCAGTTTAGTTTTGGTATGTAGCTCTTTGCAAAGTATTTGATGAGTAGATCTATAATCATTATTAAGCTTATCTTTGATTGATATGAGCTGTTCTGACTTTAGAGAAAGTTTATGGTAGTAGCCAAGCAACTGTTCATGCTTATCTGCTTGATAATGCTTAGGGCTTGTTAAGATGCTATTTAGCATATTCTCTAGTAATGTTATTTGATCTTGATTGGTTTTAAGTTGAGAACTATTTGATTTCAACATCCTAGAAAGATGATCAAGTAACTGTACATAACCCTGAGTACGCTCTGAGCACTTTAAAAGTAAGTACTTTATAAATGTAATTTTTTTACTTGATATTAGCTTCATTAATAGGACTATCAGTTTATAAGTAGTTGCTAATACGCTTGAGTACTTCGACTCTTACTGCATGTTTATCTGTATAGAGTATGGGTTCAAGTTTCTTGTATAAAGAGATAGTATGATCATGTTCTTGATTTTTACCTTTTTCATAAGCACCTAGCTCTATCATCTCACGAATTTGGTTGTATTCAGCCAATGATTTTCTAAAACGATTGATGATATTTTGCTCGTAATCTGATGTGAGCCGGTTATAAAGTCGACTTACACTTTGCATTAGGTCAATTGAGGGATAAAGGTTTCGATTAGCCGTTTCTCTGGAAAGTGTTATATGACCATCAAGTATTGAGCGAACATGATCAGCAACAGGTTCATTATGATCATCTCCCTCTACAAGAACACTGAATATACATGTAATCGAGCCTTGTTTTTTAAAGTTTCCTGCGCGCTCAGCGAGCCTGGCTATCGTTGCGAAAGATGAAGGAGTATATCCTCTGGATGTCGGTGGTTCACCTACTATAAGTCCTAGTTCTCTTTGTGCCATTGCGAGGCGTGTAATAGAGTCCATCGCAAGTAAGACATCTTTGCCTTTTTTACAAAAGTATTCTGCTATAGACATGGCCGTATTTGCAGCCATAATCTTCATTATGGGGGGCTCATCTGCGGTTGCAACAACTATAATTGCGCGTTTTCGTTGTTCTTCAGTTAAAGTGTGAAAGATAAATTCATTGACCTCTCGTCCGCGCTCACCAATTAAAGCTATAACGATGATATCTGCAAGCTGAGTTTGGGTGATTTTCCCCAATAAGGTGCTTTTTCCAACACCACTGCCAGCAAACAAACCTATACGCTGTCCTTTACCAAGGGGTAAAAAAATATCGATTAAGGGAATACCTGTTTCTAAGCGCTCACCGATTAACTGTCGGTGTAAAGGATTTTGAGCAGCACCTTCGAGGCTGATATTTTCTCCAATATCAACTTTTTCAGAACCATCAAGCGGTTCACCAATGCCATTTATAGAACAGCCAATTAATGAATTGCTGAGTGTTATTGATGGAAACTTCCCTTGAGCAATAACACGGCTACCCAGCCGAATACCGGTAGTTTGACCAAACGGCATTAATGTGAGTTTACCATTATTAAATCCAATAACCTGGGCCGAAATAGGCTGTTGGTTATGATTGGTGATAGTGCATAGCTCACCCAGTGCGGCATCAGGACCATCACTTTCAATAGCATAGCCACGTGCTTGGGAAACAAGGCCTATTGGGGTAATTATTGAGGCTCTTGTTACGACTGACTCAAATTGTTCTATTAGACTAGTGAGCATTTCTACTTGTCATCGAATAAAAAAGAAATACTTTCAAGTAAACTGGATAACTGATTACTTAGTTGAGCATCCCATCCTTGATATTGACTCTTTAGAATACAGCCACCAGCCTGTATTGAGTCATCAACAGCAAATGTCAGTTTAACTGGCTTGGCTTTAGCTTGTATTTCGGGAGTACAAAGTTTGATTCTGTTGTAATCATACTTATGTAAATAGATAACAAGTTCGTGTTGATTATCAACAGTTTGTACGGCTTGGCTAATGAGTGCAACAATGGTTTCTGACTTCGTGTAAGCTTCTCCCAAAATTTTGGTTAACGAAGATTGAAGCATCGTGAATAAAGCATACTTATGACTTTCGATTTCTTTTAAAACTTTTTGCTTTAATAAGGTACAACATTCATTCAACGAATCATTGAGGTCACTGAATTCTTGTTTTGACTTCTTAAGACCTTCTTCAAAACCTGCTTTATAGCCTTCACGTCGCGCATTTTGGTATTGGCTTTCAGTTGTTTCAGATAGATCTTTTTGTACCTCTGCTAGCTTGTTTTGAAGAGCTGTATTTTCAGATCTTAGCTGATCAATAAGCTTGTGTAGCTTATTCATGTGCTCATGATGTTCTTCTAAAGAAATTTGACTGTTGTCGCCATTGGCTAAGCTATGGGCTTCCTCACTTGACTTTCTTATCAGTTCATCACGAAAAATTTTTGTCATGAAGAGACCTCAGTTTTTACTAACGTATCTTCAATAAGTCTGTTAAGCGCTTCTTGTGTATGCTTTGTAATCTTTCCATTAGCCTCAGCATAACCGTTTACTTTATCGACTGCATAGTTATATAAAAAGGGTGGTAAGCCTTCGAATGCTGTCATGCATTTATTTTGAACACAGCTTTCTCTTTGTACATTGTTGTTTTTAGGAAGATAGTTGTTGCTACTAGCGGTATCACTCAAAGTAAATGCTGAAGTGGCTTGATTTATTAGCTCATTAGTCTCGTCAAAAGACAGATTTGCATATTTTGCTTTGCTAACAGTCTTTAAAATAGACTTAATCCGGACACGCTGTTTTTTTTCGAGCTTACGTAGTATCCAGTAACGATCAAGCCAGCTTAACTGAGCCAGCTTAAGTGCAACTATTTTCTCAGAAGGCAGTTCATCGTTCATTTGAATCCACCTTTAGCCAATCCTTTACTTCAAGTAGTAATTGCTGTCTTTCGTCTTTTGTAAGTCGCTCAGGTTTTTTCTTCCTAATGGTAAGTAAAACGATTAGAAATAGGGTAATACCGGTTAGTGAAAAAACAAGGGATACGACTTCTTTCTTTTCAAGAACTTTATCAGCCAGGGTTTGAAAGAACGTATTTTCGGAATTAGGTGTATCAAAAATAGGCTGTGGATTATATTCATCGTTATTTGCTTTTGACTCAGGTAGTTGCAATGCAGGGATAACGCTAACTGAAATGCTGTCACCGCGGCCAGGTTGTAAACCAACAGATTTGGAAATTAAATCTGTAAGCTTATTTTGATCTGTGTTGCTTATCTCAGATGATAATAATACTGCTACCGTAATAGATTTTATTGTACCTGCAGGCTGCTTTTTTGTTCTTGTTTCTTTCGAGAACACATACTCTCTTCTTATATGTTCATCTGTGAGTCTGTCAGTTAAAGCCATATCATTTTGCTTATCTTTAGCAAATTGATACTTTTTATCCTCTACTGTTTGTCTAACGATTACTTTGCCATTTTCACGCACAGGAATGGAATGTTCTTGATGGATTGACTCACTGACCTGATTTAATGCAATATCAATATTAACGGTGTACTGACTGTTAGCGACAATTCTTCTTAATAAACGCTCTACTTTCTTTTGATAGAATAGCTCTAAATCTCTTTTTTGATTTATAGCGCTAAAAGCAGAAAATTTACTAGCGTCAGTAGATAGTTGTTGTCCATTTTGATCTATGATTGTAACCTGGTTAGACAATAGGTTTGGCACTGCTGATGCTACAAGAGTACGTAAACCTTCGATTTGCAAAGGACTGAGTTTTTTACCAGGGTGTAACGCTAATGTAACCGAAGCTTTTGCTTTAGACGAGTTTGCTCTAAATGCTCTGGTTTCAGGTAACACTATATGAACTCTTGAAAATCTTACTTCTTCAAGTGTATTGATGGTTCGAACAAGCTCTCCTTGAAGTGCGCGCTGATAATTGATTTTCTGTGCAAATTTAGAAATTCCATAGTCTGCTTGGTCGAATAACTCAAGCCCTGGTAGTTGATTTTGCTCTAACCCACTATTAGCAATTGCTAAGCGAGCTTTGTGTAGCTGATCAGGATCAACATATAAGCTATTCTGATCATCAATCGTATAATCGATACCTGAACGATTTAACTCTTTAACTATCAGGCTTTGCTCTTGTTGTGATAAGTTACTGAAGAGTAATGAGTAGTTTTGAGAAAACAACAAAAATAAAGATATTGCAGCAAGCAAAAGAATTGCTACTACAAGTAAAATAAATGAAATTCGATTCTTTTGGCTAATGCTATGCCAGATATTCATAAAAGTATTCATCAGTTTAAACTTGTAGACGCATAATTTCTTGCAACCCTTCAATACACTTATTTCTGACCTGAATTGCCAGGTTCAGATTACGGGAAGCTTTATCTATTTGCTGCATAACTTGATGCAAATTTTCGATCTCACCTGAGGCCATTTTTAAAGCGCTAGATTCAGCTGTTTTATATTGCTGATCTAATGAGTTTATTTGCTGAATAATAGCATCAAAGCCACTGCCACTGATGGCTGTTTTAGGTTGAAGCTGGTTATAACTAATGCCATTAATTGCTTCTATTGATTCAATATTCACATGCTACCTTTCTAATACAAGTTGTGCCATTTTTTTACTAGCGTTGAAAACACTTAAGTTTGCTTCGTAAGCACGAGTAGCCATCATCATCTTCATCATCTGGTCGGCCATATTTATATTGGGTCTTTCAATAAAGCCATCGCTACTTGCTAAGGGATGCTTTGGATTGAATGTCTTAATTGGCTGTGTTTTTATTTCTTTTACCTGTGCTTGACCGATGCTAAATGGTTCTGATGAATTAGTGACTACAAGTTCTAGCGCCCTATAAGTTTCTCCAGGCCTTGCAACAGTATTTGCATGTGCAACATTTTGAGCAATTAGATTTAACTGCTGTTTTTGCAGTGACATACCTATTTCGCTTAATGCGAAGCTATCCATTATGACTTACCTTCCTTTATTGCCAGTGTTAGCATGTTATTTAATTTACTTTTGGCTGTAAGAATTGCTTGATAATGAATGACATTTTTAGATAACTTTGCAAGTTCTTTTTCAAGCTCTATTTTGCTAGCGGTAGAGTCTGATTGTATGTTGTGCTCTGGAACCCACTGCTTGATACTGTTAATCGCACTTTGTGAAGAGTGAGAGTTATCTAAGCTATTGATTAGCGCTGTAAAATTATTATTTGTCTTGATAGTTTTTGCTTTATAGCCTTGAGTATCTACATTAGCAATATTATTTGCAATTAACTTATGCTCCAGCAGCGTTCCTTCTAAAAACTTATTAAGAAGGCTTACTGTCGATGTTTCTAGTAATAGGCTCATAAAATATATGCTCCGCTATTTTATGATAAGTTCTGCATGTAAAGCGCCGGAAGATTTTATTGCTTGCAAGATAGATATTAAGTCCCGTGTACTCACACGTATCTTGCGTAATGCTGTCACTAAATTACCTACGGTTGTTCCAGATGGCATTGAAATGGCAGTAACAACATCTTCTTTCACTTCAATTTGGATATCGGGCACAACAGTGGTATTAATGCCAGATGATGAGTTGATGTTGGCTTGAATATTTATATTAGGTTGTGAAGTAACATAATCAGTAGTAATTGATAGTTCGATATTACCATGAGAAACCGTAATACTATCGATTATAACATCACTTCCTGACACAACTGTACCCGTTCGTTCATTGATGATTATTTTAGCCACATTATCAGGAATAATTGTCAAATGCTCTATTGTCGCTATTAAGTCAACATAATCATATTGGCTGTTTTGACGTAGAACAATCTTACCAGGACTTACTGCGCTGACATGTACACCTTTTAACTTTTGTTTTAGTTTCTGCTTTATTCTGGCTGCGGTTGTAAAGTCAGGCTCTTTTAGTAAAAGTGTAATGTCGCCATTATGATTTACAATGTTATTTGTTATGGCTTTTTCAACGCTGAGTCCATCAGGAATACTTGCGACAGTAGGATGATTTTTTTGGATTATATTGCCGTATAGGTCGTACTTAAATCCACCTACGGAAACAGGGCCTTGTGCTAAACCATATATCTTACCATCCGCTCCTCTTAGCGGGGCAAGTAATAAGGTACCTCCCACCAGGCTTCTTGCATCTCCTAAAGATGCAATATTAACATCAAGTTTATCACCTTTATTGGCAAATGCAGGGAGTTTGGCTGTTACCATAACGGCTGCAACATTACGACTACTGATATCTGAGTCGGAAACACGAATACCAAACCTAAGTAATGCATTTGAGATAGAATGAACCGTAGCTTGACTGCGTCTACTATCACCAGTACCTGCTAATCCAACTACAATGCCGTAGCCTGTTAAGGCATTTTCTCGCACACCTTCTATTCGAACCAGATTTTTTAGTTGAATGGGGGTTGCATGTGCTGCTAATGCGAAAAGCATTGTCAAAATTACTACAAGCTGCTTCATTTAAAAGCCTAACCAAGAAAAAAATCGAGTAAAAAAGCTGGGTTCATCATTGTCAAAGCCAGTATACTCAATATCAGCCTGACTAATTCTAGTCGATAAGATATTGTTGTTTGAATCTATATGTTCTGGTCTAATCCAGCCCTTCACAGATATAAACTGCTCTTCACCATCAATCAATATTTTTTGTTTGCCTTCAAGTCTTAATCTACCTAGCCGGTCTTTTTCAATTATATCGACTGTTATTTGGGCTTGTAGCTTGCCATAACGCGTTGCTGAGTCTGTACCATTATATCCAAAGTTAAGCCCAAGACTGCCTTTTTCTTCTCGCGTAGAAGTTGAAAACTTACCACCTACATTTACACTTTGATCATTATTACTTTGGTTATTTGTTGCTGCGGAAGATTTTTCAACTACCAAAACGGTAACACTGTCACCTACTTTTTTAGCAATAGGATCTTCGACTAACGACTGATAGGTGTCTTCAGAATAAAGAGATGTAGCGTTGGCTTGGCTGCAAAAAATACAGCAAGCTAGCAGTGTAAGTTTAAACTTTCTCATTTTAATTAATTACATGAATCATGTTGGTGTTGATTACTATACCATAAAAATTTTCACCTGAACTCAAAGATTGCACTTTAATACGTTGGTTGATATTGCCATCTTGGAGTGCTTTTACATAGGTTTTGATAGTTATGCCACTATGCGTTGTTTTTGCAAGGGTTACCGCATTTTTTTCAACCGCTGGTAATTCTTCTAAGTGAGTTGTAAGTAAAACGGTGCCTGCAGGTAAGCTACGCTTATAACGATATTTAAGAAGCTTAGGGTTTTTAACTAATTTTGCTACAGGTGTTTTTGCAATATCAACGATTTGTCGAGAAACCTGAGACTGATGAAAATGATTATTGGCCTGTTGAGTTTGAGATAAAACCCAAGCATGCTGCTTTAACGTTACACTAAACCAGATAGGAACTGTTTTACTGTTTTTACTTGTTTTGATAGTTGCCCATACGCAAGTACGTTTCAAAAACTGGTTATCAAGGTTGCGTTTAAAGCTTAAAGTATAGTTTTGTTCACTTACATAGACATCAGGTATATCACTTACTAATTCAATAACAATATCTTCTGCAAGTGGTACTAACTGATTGTGCAAAAAACGTTTAGCTTGTAACGCTAGTTCATTTATGGCTACTGAATAACCTTTCCGAGTCACTTTTACTGTATCGTAACTTTGTATTTGAAAGTCTTTTAGCACTAATGCCAAGTTACGCTCTAATTTACTTTTAGTGAGTACTGTGTATTGTGCAGGTTTTAATCCCAAGATAATTTGTTGATTTAAGACTTTGTCAATTTTTGTGGATGACTCTGTCGTTGATATAAGCTTTACAATTGATTTCAGCTTTGGGTTTGACTCATTTACAATCACTGCAGGAGGTAGTTGGAACAACGTACCTCCCAAAGCACTTATGGGAAGAATAGGTAGTATCAGTAGATTGATAATAATGGCTGATAATAACGTATTCTTAAGCATTTTTTTATGATCTTAAGCTATTTGTTATTCTCATGATGTCATCTGCTGCACGGATAATCTGCGCTTTCACTTCATAGCCGCGTTGCGCCAAAGTAAGTTGCATTAATTCTTCTGTGAGATCCACATTGGATGATTCCAAAAAACCTTGTTGGATTTTTCCTGCACCATTTTCGCCTGCAGAGAGATAGAATGGCGTTCCTGACTGTTCATTAGCGAGGTATATGCTGTTACCAACAGTCTCTAGTGCTTCAGGGTTAGCAAACTTGACCACCTGTATTGAACCAAGCGGTATATTTTCATAGCCAACTTGTGCACTGACTTCACCTAACTCATTGATTGTTAGCGACTTGGCATCTGTCGGTATTTGAATTCTATCCGCAAGTAAATTACCTTGCTGATTAACTAAAAAACCATCTTGATCTAATCTAAATGAGCCATTACGTGTGTAAGCTAATTCACCACTGGTTAACTCGACTTCAAAAAAACCATCACCCGCAATAGCCACATCAAGATTACGATTTGTAGGCTTTAGATCACCACTATCAAACTGTACCGAAGCTTGGTTAAAAGTTACACCTGCACCCTGACGAATTGTTTGGTGAGAATTGTGATCAACCTGTTGAACCTGCATCACTTCGTTAAATGATAGGCGTCCTTTCTTATATGCCGTTGTATTTAAGTTTGCCAGGTTATTTGCAATAACATCCAAAGCTTTTTGCTCTGCATGCATACCACTGGCAGCAATATGTATTGCATCAATCATTACTTTATGCCTAATAAAAAACTTTAATTAAAAGTTAACTAATTAAAAGTCACCTAACTCAGAAATCGTTTTTTCCAATAAGCTGTTATAGCCATTGGCTACCTGAAAAACTGACTCATAATGTCTACTTAACGTGATAAGATTTACCATTTCATCCATGGCAACAGCATTAGAAGACTCTAAATGGTGTTGAAGTATGTCTTTATCTTGTTGTTGTATTGGGGTGGTATTTTCATAAAGAAATAAACCGTTTCCCAAATACTGCTTGCCGCTTAATTCAGCACTCACTACTTGAATCGAATCTTTAACAACATTGTCCTGAATAATGTTACCTTGTTGATCAACACTAAAGCTTTTTGGTTCTAATAGGATATCACCACTTTGTCCTTGAAGACGTTCACCAGATGATAACGTCAAGTAGCCTTCTTTACTAACTTCTAGCTCACCACGACGAGTCAAGTAAGTTTGTCCTTGGTGTTTAACGACAAAAAATCCACTGCCTTTTAACGCAATGTCTTTATAACGATTCGTTCGTTGAAGGCTACCAGTAGATAAATCGATTGATGAAGTGTTCTCTGATGCAATACCCTTGTTGACATTCATCCATCTTTTATAAGCATTGGTATTTGTGTTGGCCAGGTTATGAGTAATATTGTTTAATGATTGCAGATCCTGACTAGCAGATATATTTAAAACACTCATTAAGTCTGACATGTATAAACCTTTAGCATAACTAGACATTCAAAATGCTGAATGAAATTACCAATAATTAATTAGCTCTTTTCGATTCTTGGATATCTACTGTTGAAAAAGATGTTATTGCAATAACTGGAGGTATTTCTTGTATTGAGAGTATTGTTAAATGCTTAAGCGTTCTCTCTGTTACTAACTTTAAGTGTGGTCGTAAGGCTGCAGAGCATAATAACACGGGTTTTAAATTATTCATGGCCATTTGTTCTGCAGTATTAGCTATTGCTATAACAAGTCTTTCTGTTAACAATGGATCAAGGTGAATATTGGTTGTCTGGTCTGTTGCAGGCTGTAGTTGCGAGACAAGTTGTTGTTCAAGCTTTGGTGACAATGACATTACGTGAAGGGTATTACTATCATCCAATAACATCTCGCAAATACTTCTTCCCATATTTTGTCTAACAGACTCACTCAAAAAAACAGGGTCTTTTGTTGTTTTACCGTGATCGGCCAGTGCTTCTAGAATATGCTCTATATTTCTGATACTTACACTTTCTTTAACAAGACGTTGTAACACCTTTTGGATGTCTGTCAGTGTCAACATGTTTGGAATAACCTCTTCATATAAAGAGGTATGATGTTGTTTTATAGGTATCAAAAGCTTTTCAACTTCACTTCGTGTTAGCAGCTCATCCGCATGTCTTCTTATAACTTCACAAAAATGTGTGAAAACAACTGTTGTTGCATCAACAACTGTACACATTTGCTGTTTTGCAATGCTTGTTTGATCTTGGGTAATCCATACAGCAGGTAGTTGGTAAGAAGGGTCTTTGTCTTTTATACCTTCCAGTGCTATATCTGACTGAGTTGAAATAGCTAAATACCGATCTAAATAACAGTTGCTGCTATCGACTCTTGAGCCATGAATACGAATTTCATAGTGATTATCGGCGAGCTTACTATCAGCAATCATTTTTACTTTAGGAATAACCAAGCCGCTTTCTAAGGCATACTGTTTTCTGAAAGACTTAATTTTTTCAGAGAGTAGACTGTTTTCTTCACCAAACCGGTTAGCAAGGTCTTTACCCAATGATAACTCTATGGGACTAATAGTTAACTGGTTGTATAATGATTCGCCTTCACTTTCCTGAAGATCTTGTTGGCTTGTGTCTTCTTCTATGTCAGCACGGCGGTGAGCCATAATAGCTTTATATGTCAATAAACTGACTACAAGCAGGACAGCAAAGACAGGAAGCCAAGGAATACCTTTGGTAAACATAATACACAGTAATGCGACAGCAACCAGTATTAAGCTTTTTGGATAACGAGTTACTTGTCGGCTAACTTCTTGACCAAGAAAGGAGTCACTTGCAGCACGAGTAACAATAATGCCCGTACCTGTTGAAAGAATTAATGCAGGTATTTGGGTTACCAGTCCATCGCCCACAGTCATTAAAGTATAAGTATGCAGTGCAGTAGACCAAGATAAACCATTCTGCCCAATACCTACTGATAGACCGCCTATAATATCAATCAGAACGATGATAATCCCGGCTATCGCATCTCCTTTGACAAACTTACTAGCACCATCCATTGCACCATAAAAGTTTGCTTCTCTTTCTAGGTCAGAACGTTTTTTTCTCGCTTCTTGTTCATTGATAATACCCATGTTGAGCTCAGCATCAATGCTCATCTGTTTGCCTGGCAAACTATCAAGGGTAAAGCGAGCAGCCACTTCTGCAACGCGTTGAGCACCATTAGTGACTACAACATATTGGACAACGATTAGAATAAAAAATATAACAAGGCCAATAATATAGTTGCCCCCAACTACGTATTCACCAACAGCGTTTATAACTTGTCCGGCATCACCATCACTTAAAATAAGGCGAGTCGCAGAAATGTTTAGTGCTAACCTGAATAGGGTAGCAATGAGTAGTAACGATGGAAATGTAGAAAAGTCAACAGGGCGATCGATATAAAAGGTGACTAATAAAATAAGCAGGGCAAAACTAAAGTTTGTAATTAGTAGTATATCCAGAACAACAGCGGGCACTGGAGTAAAAAGTACGAGAAGGATGCCAACAACAGCAACCACAAGCAGTAGCTCACTCTGTGAGCCTAGCAAATCTTTAATTGTTATTGACTTCATTCGTTGTATTCAGTCTTGGTAAGAGAGTTTCTTTGCTGATAAATTTTATGGAGTATAATGGCTATATCTAAAAATGTTGACTCTGGTATTGTGCTGTTAATGACCGCTTTTTTGTATAATGCTCTTGCAAGAGTGGGTTTTTCAATAATAGGGACACTCGCTTTTGCTGCTTCATAACGAATTTGCTTTGCAAGATTATCAGCTCCCATTGCAACGACTTTAGGGGCATCCATTTTATTACGTTGATAGCTGATTGCAACTGCTATGTGAGTTGGATTTGTAATCACTACATCGCTGTTTTTGACATTATTGAGTCCGTCAGTTTGTTGACGAAGTTTGTTTTGAAGTTCTTTACGTTTTTGTTTGATTAAGGGATCGCCTTCGCGCCGCTTATATTCATCCTTAACTTCTTGTTTGGTCATTTTGAGTTGCTTTATGTACTGCTTTCTCGTGAATAAATAATCAAGTATAGATAAAGCTAAAAGTAGACTTATGACTGTAATACATAGTTTAGAAAGTATATGAAGTATTGATATCATCCCTTGATATAATTCTTGTTGATGCAACCTAATAACAGCGCTAACAATTTCTTCATGATACAAGTAAAGAATTGTAACCAGAATAGCTATCTTGATGACTGATTTTAAAAGATCAAATAAGCTTTTTATGGAGAATAGTTTTTTGAAGCCTTTAATTGGATTGATTTTTTGTATATCCCACTTTAAGGGAGCTGAAGAAAATATTATTCCAGTTTGTAAAACGTTACCCAGTATACCTGCCACCACAGCAATAGCGCTTAATGAAAAAAGCATACTACAGGTCATCGTGAATGAGTCTTTTATAGCGTCGAAAATAGTCTTTTTGTCTGCGGCAAACTCTGTTAGGTCTAATGTTGCCTGGGTCGACTTAGCTATCTCTATAATACTATTAATACCATAACCACTAACGACTAAGACAAACACTGTTATCACAGTTAAACCTGTGACTTCCATGCTTTTAGCAAGTTGGCCTTTTTTCCTGGCTTCCTGAAGACGAAACTGGGTAGGCTGTTCTGTTTTTTCAGAAGTATTACTCGACATAGAGTTTAGAACTGCCTTTTAATTAAGTACTGACTGCCAGTAGTCAATGAGTGAACCTAATATGTCGATATTGAGGTTCGTAAATGATGGTAGCAGACAAATGAGCAACAATAGTCCTAGTAAAATTTTGATTGGCAGGGTGAGAAAATATACGTTAAGTTGAGGCATTGTTTTTGACAATAAACCAAACATTATATCGCCAATAAAAACGAGTGCAATAACAGGTGCGGCTAACCTTATACCAAATAAGAATACATTGGGTAAGAACTGGATGGCGTGAGCTATATTTACCTCATAAAATTGGAGAGGATTTAGTTTTTGTAAAGAAAAAACTAACATATATAAAAGATTATGATGCTGATTAGTAAAAAAGAATACAGATAGAACCAAGAGTCTAAGTAATTGTGTAGTAAAACCAGACATTGATTGTGAATGTGGATCAAATGCGGCCATTGCATTAATACCTGTTTGAGTATCAATAACCCGACCAGCAAGGTTAATAGCACCAAAAACAAAATATATACCTGTTGCTAACAGCATACCCAGTATTACTTCTTTAACCATAAGAAGGATAAGATGTATTATATCTGGCTGGCCCAATCCAACAGATTGATCAACAAATGGTAATAAAATAAGTCCAAGAGTAATCGAGAGTGTACCTTTAATTAACCAAGGTAGCTTGATTCCCCCAGCCTGAAATAACGCAAATAATACGATTCCAATCCTTGTTGTTGTCAGTAACAGTGCATATAACCATGTAACATCAAAGTTAATTACCATCTTTTATGAGTATCGTATTTAGCCCTTAGCCTATGTAATTCGGTATTTCACTAAATAATGCAGTAGCGTAACTTGATATCGTTGTTAGAATCCATGGCCCAAAAATAAAAAGGACACCTAAGATAGCCAACATTTTAGGTACAAACGTCAGTGTCATTTCTTGTATCTGTGTGATTACTTGAAAAATACTGATGATTAAGCCAACAACTAAGCTGGTGATCAAAACAGGTGCAGCTACTTTTGCAGTATTCCAAAGCATGCTATCTAATAACGAGTTCGCTACATCAAGATTCATTTTAAGTCGTGATTTATACTATGATTTAACTAGGCTTACACCCAACATACAATGGTTGGGTGATGTAAATTTTTAAGGATAAAGTGGGCTTGATACTTTAGTGCTTTTCTTGACGATTGATATTTTTTTTCAGAACAGACCCAACGGTAACTTGCTCGGTAATAGAAATATTCATTAATTGTTGGAATACATCTTGTGCTTCTTCAGGGCTTAAGCGGGCAAGAATTAAGTATTTTGCGTAAAGGCCAGCAAGTGAGTCGGTATTCAGTAGTAATGCTTTACGGTAGTAAGCTTTAGCTTCGTCAAAGCGATTTTGAAAACAGAGTACGATAGCCATCATACCTTGTGACTCAGAAAACGCAGGTGCGATAGCTAATCCTTCTAGGGCTGCTTGCTCTGCTTCATCTAGCTGATTATTGATCAGCAAACACCATGTTAGTGTATTCCAGCTTCCTGGATGATTAGGCATATACTGCGTTGTTTTGCGAAGAGCAGATATAGCACTATTAAGGTCGTTTTGTTGCATACAAATAAGCCCAGTGCCAAGCCAAGCTCTTCCACTTTTAGGCTTCAATTTTAGTATTTGGCTAAACGTAGTTTGGGCACTTGATAAGTTATCCACTGATAAAAGCTGGAACCCTTTTACTATACTTGCTTCAAGTTGTTTAGGGTCAATAGCTAACGCGCTGTCAGCAAGGGTATGTGCTTTATCAAAGTCTTCAATATCCCAGTATAACAGTGCCAAGTAGCCTATACATTCAGCACTCGTTTTGTACTCTTCCAAAAGCGCTATTGCTTTTTGTACTTCTCCTAAATTATGTAATGCCCTGGCAAATAATAAACGTGTAGGGATACCCATTTGCTCTACAGGCATTACTTGCAGAGTATTAAAAGCATTATCATATTGGTTGAGGCGCAGGTAAGCTAAGGCCAGTAAATAAATAACAGCCTCTTCGTAAACTCCAGTATGATGTTGCAGTAGAGCCACAACCTCTTCATCATTGCCTTGATAAGATGCAAGCGCTGATTTTGCAATTGATAAGTGAATGTCTTCATTAGCAGTGTAATGACTTATGACTTCATGCGCTTTATGAGGGGTATTTGCTTCCAGGTAAAGCTCCACCAACTTGCGAATAATAAGCGTATTACTTGGATCATAAGACAAGTATCCAATGTATTGCTTAATAGCATCTTGAAGAGAGTCGGTCATGTTTGGTTACTGCTCGTGGAGCTAAGTGTTAGTAAGAGGATAAGCAAACAGTCTAAGTTCACCTACTCTTTTAGAAGCTGTCTTTAATAGAAGCTGTCAATATAATCTAAACGTAATATGTGCAGTTTTTATCATAAGAATGTTGATATTTCAAACAAAAGCTCCATAGAAGATATTAATTAACTTTGCCAGACAGATACAAATTACTGCTTACTTATTTAAATACTGTGTTGATGAGTAGCAATGGACTTACGGGGCAAGCTAGCACAAATAAAAAAGTTATTGTGGCACTTTGACTGTTAAAGTGAGTTAAAAGAGTTAGAAACTAAATGAAATGGCGAGACTTGGAGTATAAAGAAACGAAACAAGCGCATTTAGTTATTTTTATTGCTCCAAGTCATTTATTAGATTAAATTTTTTGTGTGAAGCGCGGTAACAATAATGTTTATCTTGATGAACCTATGATGCATTCGTTTTATATAGGTGGTTACTATCTATGTTGTATTTGTCAAAACGATGTAAAGTACTTAGTTAGTAGAAATCCAGTTTCGTTGACGACTCTTTACAAGCAGTATTTTTCCATTGTTACGAACCATTAACATAGATGCGGCGGGTGTAGAGTGAATATTGTCAATTGTTGTAGCAATTAAATAACCATGCCGTTCTGAGTGGCTAGGAGATGCAGGTAGTTGTAGGTTTAAATTAAGCCAAATATAGTTGGGTATTGAGAAGTTGTGGAGTTGTTCGGGATAAATGGTTAGTGTCCTGTGTGCAGGGTGCAGTGTTATCACCATCATTTCCCCTAGCGAAAATACGTCAGAAGAGCGTAGTTCAGCTTGAATAAAAAACTGTCTGATTGTTAAGTCAAATGTATTTGCTGCAAGGTCTTGGTCAGTACATTCGCAGCTAAATGAAAATGAGCTTATCTCGAATATTTGTTTATTTCCTAGGAAGTCTTCTAGAATAATTTCTTGTTGATCGTGAGGGCTTCGGGAGTATTGAAAAAACTTTGGATTTTGCACCAGCCTGTCCTCCACGTAGTGATAAGATAGTTTTAATTGAGTACAAAACTAGTGCCAATTTGGAATAACTGCTAATAATCAATAGGTTGAGTTAAGTAGAAGTGGCTAAGTGTAAAATATTTTGAATAAAAAGCCCGCCATAAGGCGGGCTTAATCAAGCGTGTTCTTAGTATAGATATTATTAATTTTTCCACTTCCACTGCTGACCTTTCCAGTCAGGTTGGTTATTCCATACACCTACCCAATCTCCGTATTTTTCAAAGTGAGTGATAAATAATGTAGGGTAAGCTAAGTTTTTAATTTTTCCTGCAGATAAAACCCAGCGTTGGTTGAGCTGTTTTGCATCACAGCTACCAATTTTTGCTTGGTTTTTACCACTATACCAAGAAGGCATTTGCAGGCATTTATCTGGTGCTGTTGAGGGATGAACAAGTCCTTTATCATCAATCAGCCATTTAGCGTTGCTTGAGCTACAGGACGGCGCCTTAACAATTGAGCTGCTTGCATTTAGACATGCACCCATAGCATTTGTAAGTACTTTGTAGTCTGTGCCTGGATTCGGGTTGGGATTTGGGTTTGGGTTCGGATTGCTTGAGTCGTCAGGTTTATTGCCACCATCTGGTACATTACAGTTGCTGCCTAAGCCAACTATTTTAAAGGCTGCTTTTACATCGCCAACCGACCAGTTTTTGTCTTTCGCAGCTCGCATGACATCACATGAGCCTTGCTCAAAGTTGGTGTTTGCTTTCCAGTACATCTTGTTAGCAATTAAAAAGATTTCAAAGGCGTGTTTAATTGTCCAGCCTTTGGTTATAGCAAGATTATAAAAAGCTCGGTTATAAACCCCTGATGAGTGGTGAACATCCATACCTTGGCGGTATTCTCTTGCATGGTCAATAGAGCCGTGGTGATCACTAGGTTTTTTAAAGTTCCTTATACCACGCTTATTTTTTGTGGCTTGGGCACCGATAATCCAATCAACTTTTTTGAAGTTATAAAACTCAGCTGTTTCTCCTGCCATATCCGAGAAGGCCTCATTAATCCCGCCAGACTGATTTCGATAGGCAAGATTTGAGTTATTTGAGGTGAAACCATGGCTTACTTCATGAGCGGAAACATCGAGTGTAGTAAGTGGATAGAGTGTGCTCCCTCCATCACCAAATGTCATGGCACGACCATCCCAGAAGGCGTCTTCGTAATTGCGTCCATAGTGGGCGCGCATGGTTAATTTGAAAGGTAACGGTTTCGTTTTATACCAATCTTGATACATACGAAATACTACATGCCCAAAGTGATGGGCATCATTCAGAGGTGAGTAACCACCATTTGATTCCCTTGCGGTATTTTCTGGACAGTTGAACTGATGTACACGACCACGACTTTGGCCATTGCCCATATCCTGGGTTTCGACGTGCTCTGTACTCATACGACACTGACTATCTACTTCTAAATTTGGGTAGTCAGTACCATAATGATATTTACCAGTATTTGGGTTTCCTCCTGGGCCCGTTGCCTTTTGAAAGTTCAGGCCTTCCCACTGCTCAACGACTTCTCCAGTATGTGCATCAATGATGTAAAAGGGACGTGTTGGTGCACCTGAGTTATGAGTAAAGTAGGAAATCTCATAGACTAAGCGAGGTTTTTCAGGGTTTTCTGCATAAACATACAGTTGGCTATCATGGTGCTCAACGCGTGAGTTATCTTGACTAAAACCTTTAGCATTCAGAGCGATTTGTAATGCGTCTGTTGTGGATAAACTAGGTGTCGTATTGAGGTTATCGTTTGCTAGACTTTGGACAATAAAACCACTCAAATCACTATAAACTTCCCGCTTGTCTTTGGCTGCAACAAACGACTGTCCATATACAGGTACACCTTGATACAGCTGCTGGTACTTGGTTTTAGTGACACCATTAGCCAGCTTCATGGTAGCAACTGATTTGATATCTTTTTCAGATTCAAGGTTTAAAACCTCATGCAGAGGGGCAATTGTACGAAATGCCTGAAACTCTGTTTCTTGTTCCAGATTTACAATTTGCGCAGCAAGAGTGGTCAAGGGAAATGCAGCAAGTGAGCTGATAGCACCAGCACACAACATTATTTTAAGGCTAATTCGGCTCATGTTTATTCCTCAGGTGTTTCAAGTCTATGCCAGCAAGCGCACCGTATTAACGGCTTTAGTTTTAAGAGAGTTTTTATTTCTACTTGAGGAGAAAATCCTATCTTTACTCCATCATTTAGATTTATAACCGCTGTAAGTATGCAAACTATTTGAAACAGCTTGGATAGTTTGCTGGCATAACACACAAATAAATTAAAACGTTATAAAAACCGTTTTCTTCTTTTCCAAACTCGAATGTATTTTTGTGATAAATAGCGAAAACTCGTTGAGGAGCCTCTAAAAATACACTTTTTTAGAGGTACCCTTGAGTCGCTGATTAAAAGTATTCGAGCTTTAATAATGACAAAAAATAAGACAGGAGATATTTACCTCGTCACATATTGGGTTAAGCTAGCGACTAATGTAGATATTTTTGACACCAGTGGTCTTTATGCTTTTTGGTTATTCACGGTTCAAAAGTGATGTAAAACAGTTGACGTAAAGAGAGTGGTTTCGTAGAAGAGGGAGGGTACATGCAGATTGACTTTTCAAGTTTAACACCAGCTCAAATTTATCATTGGATGACTCAAAGTATTGTGCCAAGACCCATAGCATGGGTTATCTCTGTGAATGAGATGGGGAGTTATAACCTGGCTCCTTTTTCTTACTTTAATGCTGTTTGTAGTGATCCACCACTAGTTATGCTATCCATAGGTAGAAAGCCTGGTGGTGAATATAAGGATACTAGTGAAAACTTAATTGCCCGCAAAAACTGTGTGATTCATATTGCTAAAAGTCATTTGGCGCAATTGGTTACTGACTCATCCAGAACACTGCCAGCAGAAACCTCTGAAGTCGATGAGCTAGGGTTAGATCTAGTGCCGTTTGAAGGGTTTGACGTTCCCAGACTAGCGTGTTGTGACATTGCAATGGCATGCAGTTTTAATCAAGTCCATGAGCTGGGTCGAAATAAACAAAGGGTTATCTATGCTGAAGTTCATCAGCTTTTTGTGAGTGATGAGGTTATTGCAGAAGATACAAAAGGGCGGAGTAAGATTGATGCGCTTCGAGTTGACCCTTTAGCTCGCTTAGGAAGTAGTGAGTATGCGGTGATGGGTAAAGTGATTAGCATTCCTCGACCCAAGTAAGCATTTATACGATGAAGATACTGCAAGCTTGGAAGAAGCTAGCAAAAGCTGATTAAGTCTTTTTAGCTTATAGCAAAAACATCATAGTGGTAGCGATAAAAGGTGTTTTCAGCGCCAAATTTATAGTTATTTTTCTACGTTTTCCTTTTATAATTAGCAAATTTTGCAGCAAGCACTAGTTTGACTTTGTCTGTGTGTAAAGTGCCAGCCATATACAGAAAATTGCGAAGGAACTCAGTGCTATAAAGTTTTTGCTAGCAGTTGATGTTGCTAAAAGTCGAGGTTAGAAATAGTGGATTATCCGACACGCTATGATGTGATTGTAGTGGGTGGTGGTCATGCAGGTACTGAAGCTGCATTGGCTGCGGCACGCATGGGCGTTAAAACATTACTGTTAACACATAATATTGAAACACTTGGACAAATGTCCTGTAACCCTGCTATTGGCGGAATTGGTAAAAGCCACTTGGTAAAAGAGGTTGATGCACTGGGTGGTGCAATGGCCCAAGCAACGGATCGTGCAGGGATTCAATTTCGTATTCTTAACTCTCGTAAAGGACCTGCGGTTCGGGCAACCCGTGCTCAAGCTGATCGGGTGCTTTACAAAGCGGCCATTAGGCATATGCTGGAAAATCAGCCCAATCTTGATATTTTTCAACAAGCAGTTGATGACCTGATTGTTCATCAAGAGAAGGTTGAAGGTGTTGTTACCCAAATGGGGCTGAAGTTTTATGCGCCCAGTGTCGTAATAACTGCAGGCACTTTTTTGGGGGGCGTTATTCACATTGGCTTGGAAAACCATTCTGGTGGTAGAGCAGGTGACCAGCCTTCTATTGCTCTGGCTAAACGTTTAAGAGAATTACCCTTTTGTGTAGAGCGTCTAAAAACAGGGACGCCTCCTCGCATTGATGCACGTTCAGTCGACTTTTCTGTCATGACACCACAGCCAGGTGATACGCCATTGCCAGTCATGTCATTTTTAGGGCGAGTGGATGAGCATCCACAACAGGTTAACTGCTTTATTGCCCATACAAATGAGCAAACCCATGAGATCATTCGTAAAGGTCTAGATCGCTCACCCATGTACACTGGGGTTATAGAGGGAGTTGGACCACGTTACTGTCCTTCGATTGAAGACAAAATAATGCGCTTTGCGGATAAGGCATCTCACCAAGTATTTGTAGAGCCTGAAGGCCTAACTACTCATGAGCTTTACCCTAATGGTATTTCAACCAGCTTACCGTTTGATGTACAGCTGGCCTTGGTTCGGTCTATTAAAGGTTTTGAGAATGCACATATAACCCGACCTGGTTACGCCATAGAGTATGACTTTTTTGATCCAAGAGATTTGCACAGCTCTTTGGAGACTAAATTTATCCAAGGACTGTTCTTTGCTGGTCAGATTAACGGTACCACAGGGTATGAAGAGGCGGCTGCTCAAGGACTTTTAGCCGGTTTGAATGCTGCACGTAGAGCGCAAGAAAAAGAAGCATGGTGCCCGCGTCGGGATGAGGCTTATATTGGAGTGCTTGTGGATGATTTAATCACGCATGGTACCCGTGAGCCTTACCGAATGTTTACCAGTCGTGCAGAGTATCGACTCATTTTACGGGAGGATAATGCTGACTTAAGGTTAACCGAGAAAGGGCGCTCACTCGGATTAATTGATGATCACCGCTGGGCTGTATTTTCAGCGAAGCAAGACGCTATTTCGAAAGAGCAGGAGCGACTAAAAACTTCATGGATTCAACCAGCCTCTGTCGAAGCTGAGCAGCTCAATAAAGTGATTACCAGTCCAATTACCCATGAGTACAATTTACTTGAGTTGTTACGCCGGCCTGAAGTGCGTTATGAGCACATTGCAAACCTTGTCGGTGAACCTGTATCCAGCGATTGCCAGGTAGCAGAGCAGGTTGAAATTCAAGTAAAGTATGAAGGTTATATCGCTCGCCAAGAAAACGAGATCATCAAGCTTCGTCGTCATGAAGAGACACGTTTACCTGCGGACCTTGATTATGACAACATTCCTGGCCTGTCGAATGAAATCAAACAAAAGTTAATTACACATCAGCCCGAAACACTTGGACAGGCATCACGTATCTCTGGCGTTACCCCTGCTGCGGTTTCTCTACTGATTGTCCATCTGAAGAAGCGCTCATTGTTAAATGAGAAGTCAGCTTAATTTTCACTTCTAGCCGTAAGTCGACTTTCGTGAGTGGTTAAGACTGTTATCAATATTTTGGTAACAGTCTTAGTTTTAATTTTAATCCACTCAGTTTTTAGTTGCTGTATTATGTAAAACCCATTTCATGATAAGTAATAAAAGTATGGTGGAATCACAACATTTACTCCTGGTCAACGGTATAAAACAGATGGGCTTGACGCTGACGACAGGTCAAGTAGATGCGTTGATGACGTATTTGGGTTTACTCGTCAAATGGAACCAGGCTTATAACCTCACAGCCATTAGAGATCCCAATACAATGGTTGAGCGACACTTGCTGGATAGTCTAAGTGTTACACCGTATATCGACAAAGATCACATTCTGGATGTGGGAACAGGCCCTGGTCTACCCGGGATACCATTAGCCATTTTTTTTCCTGACAAGCATTTCTCACTGCTAGATAGCAATGGTAAGAAAACCCGTTTTTTAACCCAGGTAAAAATTCGGTTAGAATTGGATAACGTTACTGTTGTGCAATCTAGAGCAGAAGAGTTTGAGGTGAAGCAGTCATTTGACATAATTGTGTCACGGGCTTTTGCGTCACTATGTGATATGTTACAAAATACGCATCATTTATGTGCTGATGAGGGTTATTTTTTAGCAATGAAAGGACTTTACCCTGAAGCAGAAATAGCACAACTCGATTCAAAAATGACAGAGCAAATTGAAGCTTATCAGTTATCTGTCCCTGGGTGTGATGCGCAGCGTCACCTCATTAAAATTAGTAATAAACCTGTTTAAATTAAGTGAACTGAGGGACATCCAAGGTGGCGAAAATACTTGCAGTGACCAACCAAAAAGGCGGGGTGGGTAAGACTACCACTTGCGTCAATCTGGCTGCATCTTTAGTAGCCACCAAGCGCCGTGTGCTTCTTGTTGATCTTGACCCGCAGGGCAATGCAACCATGGGGAGTGGTGTTAATAAGCAAGTGCTTTCGGCGTCTGTTTATGATGTGCTAACGGGACAAAAAGAGGTGGTGGATGCATTGGTAACAAGTGAATCAGGTGGATTTGACTTGTTACCAGCCAATGGTGATTTGACTGCAGCTGAAGTACAACTGTTGGAGTTACCTAATAAAGAAAAGCGACTCAGTTATGCACTGGCTAAGACCGCATCTAAATACGACTATATTATTATTGACTGTCCTCCTTCTCTGAATATGTTAACCGTCAATGCACTGGCTGCAGCTAATGGTGTTATTATTCCTATGCAGTGCGAATATTATGCACTGGAGGGGTTAACCGCTTTACTTGATACCATTCAACGAATAAGTCGGGTTTTAAATGCCAACTTAAAAATAGAAGGCTTGTTACGTACTATGTATGACCCGCGAACCAGTTTGGCTAATGAAGTATCATCACAGTTGGTCAATCATTTTGGTGATAAGGTTTATCGGACGGTGATACCTCGAAATATTCGCCTGGCGGAAGCGCCTAGTTTTGGTATGCCTGCACTGGCGTATGATAAAGCATCTCGTGGAGCGGTTGCTTATCTTGCCTTGGCTGGAGAAATGCTTCGACGCCAGGAAACACCGCTTAAACAAGAGTCTGCATAAGTATTCTAACCCTTGGACAAAGTTGATTATTTCCTATGGCAGCTAAAAAGCGTGGATTGGGCCGAGGCCTAGATGCTCTGCTAGGAGGCTCATCTTATAATGAGCCAGACTCTAGTGAAGAGAGTGGCGAGCAAAAAGAGAAAGAGCTTATGCATCTTCCTGTTGAGTTTATTCAGCGGGGACGCTATCAGCCACGGCGCGATATGCACCCTGATGCCTTAGAAGAACTGGCTAACTCCATTAAAGCGCAAGGGGTTATGCAGCCCATCGTGGTAAGACCTATTGGTGCTGATCAGTATGAGATTATTGCTGGAGAGCGGCGCTGGCGTGCCAGTCAACTAGCTGGCTTGGATACCATTCCTGCAGTTGTTCGCGATGTGCCTGATGAAGCAGCTATAGCGATGGCACTAATCGAAAATATTCAGCGAGAGGACCTTAACCCGATTGAGGAAGCCATTGCTCTGCAGCGCCTTCAGCAAGAGTTTGGACTCACTCAGCAACAGGTTGCAGATGCAGTTGGCAAGTCGCGAGTGGCTATTACCAACTTGCTGCGCTTAATGACGTTAAGTGATGATGTCAAAACAATGCTGGAGCATGGTGACCTGGATATGGGGCATGCTAAAGCGCTGTTAGGCTTGCCTAAGTCTATACAAACAGAAACTGCCAAAAGTGTTGTCGCGAAAGGATTATCTGTCAGACAAACTGAGTCTTTAGTACGGCATATTCAGGCAGACAAAAAAGTAAAAGACAATAAAAGTACGCCTATTGATCCTGACATTAAAAAGCTGGAGCAGGACCTGGGTGAAAAGTTGGGAGCGCCTGTCGCTATTCAACATACGGCTAAAGGAAAAGGCAAGCTTATCATTAAATACAACAGTCTTGATGAGCTAGACGGTGTATTAGATCATATTAAATAATACAGCTTTTTCAGTGGACTATCTCGACGCTTAGTGTATTTGACTAATGAGCCAGGTTCATTAAGCCCGGTGAGTGTTGAACACTCGAGCCATTCCCAATATACTTCAAGCCCCAAAAATTAACTGAATTATGTTTTGAGGTCTCGAGGGGGCCTTTGGTAAGCTCGAGGGGGCCTTATTGAACAGTTGTAGGCGAGTAGCGCACGTCAGTTGGTTGGAGGTGTTGTGTGTTTTCGCTGCTAAGGCATTAGCTGCATGACCGCACCCCATTTAAGAAAGCCGCCCATATACCGTGTAATAATTATACAACTCTTAATTACGGTATTGGTCGCACTAGCATTATGGCTACATAGCACAGTTGTAGCCTATTCAGCACTGCTGGGTGGGTTAGCTTCTCTGTTGCCCAATGCCTATTTAGTGAGCAAAGCGTTTGCGTACTCAGGTGCTCGTGCTGCACAAAAAATAGCCAGATCGTTTTACAAAGGTGAAGCTGGAAAGTTTATTTTGACTGCAATAATTTTTGCGTTGGTCTTTATTTTCATAAAGCCGCTTAATGTCTTCGCCTTGTTTGGGACCTTTATAGTTGTTCAGATGGTGAACTGGTTTACTGCCTGGATAATAAAGTTTTAGCTTATTGGATTACTGCGAGAGCATACCATGGCGACTGAAAACCAAACATCTGCTGAGTATATTCAGCACCATTTACAGAATTTGACATTTGGCCGACTGCCAGAAGGGTTTGAGCGGGTTGATCATCACGGTAAGGTGGTTGAAACGCTAACTGACTCTGCATGGACGATCGCACATAATGCTGCGGAAGCAAAAGCAATGGGCTTTTGGGCGCTTCATCTTGATACGCTTGGTTGGTCGATTTTTCTAGGGGTATTATTTTTATACCTGTTTCGAAAAGCTGCAATTTATGCAACAAGTGGTGTGCCTGGTGCATTGCAAAATTTTGTCGAGTTGATGGTGGAGTTTGTTGATACCAACGTTAAGGACACTTTCCACGGTCGAAATGCGTTGATTGCGCCGCTTGCATTGACCATTTTTGTCTGGGTCTTTTTAATGAACCTTATGGACTTGGTGCCTGTTGACTGGCTGCCACTCATAGCGACTCAGCTTGGCATTCCCTTCATGAAGGTGGTACCCACTACCGACCCCAATGCCACCATTGCGATGGCGCTGGCAGTGTTTGGGTTGATTATTTACTACAGCATCAAGGTTAAAGGTGTAGGTGGTTTTGTTGGTGAGTTAACACTTCACCCTTTCAACCACTGGTCACTGATTCCTTTTAACTTCTTGTTAGAGTTTGTTGGGTTACTGGCGAAACCAGTTTCTTTAGCCTTACGTCTCTTTGGCAACCTTTATGCTGGCGAGCTTATTTTTATTCTAATTGCGTTGATTCCTGTTTGGTGGGCGCAATGGTTCCTTTCAGTACCTTGGGCAATTTTCCATATTTTGATCATTGTACTGCAGGCGTTTATTTTCATGATGCTTACGATTGTTTACTTAAGTATGGCTCATGAAGACCATTAATCTATCGGTTTTTGTCATCACTTTTCTTTAACTAAAGACGACGACTGTCGGGAGGAAATAAATGGAAACTGTAGTTGGTTTAACAGCGATCGCAGTAGCTCTTTTAATTGGTATGGGTGCTTTAGGTACTGCGATTGGCTTTGGTTTGTTGGGTGGTAAATTTCTTGAAGGCGCTGCTCGTCAACCTGAAATGGTACCAATGCTACAAATTAAAATGTTCATCGTAGCGGGTCTATTGGACGCGGTTACAATGATCGGTGTGGGTATTGCATTGTTCTTCACTTTCGCTAACCCATTTGTTGGTTTAGTTAATTAGGTCATTTATGCAAATAACGGCTAGTGCCAGTCGTTTGTGCATTAGTTGTCCTATAAAAATACAGCGAGAGGTGTTGGCATGAATCTCAATGCGACCCTTATAGGACAGTCTCTGGCCTTCGCGATTTTCGTTATTTTCTGTATGAAGTATGTATGGCCTCCAGTCATGCAAGCACTCAAGCAGAGACAAAAGAAAATTGCCGATGGTTTAGAGGCTGCGGATCGCGCCAAGCGTGATTTAGAGTTGGCTCAAGATAAAGCCGGCAAACAATTACGTGAAGCAAAGCAACAGGCTGCTGAAATTATCGAGCAGGCAAATAAGCGTTCATCTCAGATTATTGAAGAAGCTAAAGAGCAAGCAAGAGTTGAAGGTGAACGGATGAAGGTTGCGGCTCAGGCAGAAATTGAACAAGAAGTTAACCGTGCACGCGAAACGCTTCGTGCTCAGGTAGCAACTTTAGCAATTGCCGGGGCTGAAAAAATTCTTGGTGAAGCGGTTAATGAGAAAGCGCAAAGCAAACTCGTAGACCAGCTTGCCGCTGAGCTATAACAGGGGTTAGCCAAATGGAACTGACCACCTTAGCTCGACCCTATGCAAGAGCAGCGTTTGAGTTTGCTGTGGCTAAAAAAAGCCTGTCAAACTGGTCAGCAATGTTAAATCTTGGTGCTGCAATTTCCATGCAGCCTAAGGTACAACAGTTGCTGTCCTCTCCTGATGTTAATGGAGCAACCCGGGCAGCCGTTTTTTTAGATATGTGTGGTGATGAAATTGATAGCCACGGAGCAAACTTCATTCACGCTTTAGCTAGCAATAAACGTTTAACCTTGCTGCCATACATCGCTGGCCTGTTTGAGCAGTTAAAGGCTGAAGAAGAGAAGAAAGTTGACGTACAAGTAACTTCAGCTTTTGAACTGACAGCTGAACAGCAGGATAAACTGGCAAAATCACTCAGCTCGCGTTTTGGTCGTGAAATTAATGTTGAGAATAAGGTTGATAAGAGCCTGTTAGGTGGTCTTATCATCAAAGCTGGCGATCTGGTAATTGATGGCAGTATCCGTGCCAAGCTTGATCAATTGGCCGACGCGATGAGATCCTGAGTTAAAGGGGCATAGCATGCAGCAACTGAATCCATCTGAAATCAGCGATATTATCAAGCAGCGAATTGAGAAGCTTGATATCGCAACAGAAGCCCGTAATGAGGGCACGATCGTCAGCGTATCTGATGGTATTGTTCGTATCCATGGACTGGCTGACGTAATGTACGGAGAGATGATTGAGTTCTCCGGTGGTGTATTTGGCATGGCACTGAACTTGGAGCGTGACTCAGTCGGTGCTGTTGTTTTGGGCGACTACAAAGGTTTGGCTGAAGGCCAAACAGCAAAATGTACTGGTCGTATTCTTGAAGTACCTGTTGGTGAGAAGCTTTTAGGCCGTGTTGTAGATGCATTGGGTAACCCTATTGATGGCAAGGGACCGATTGATGCTGAATTGACGGCGCCTGTTGAAAAAGTAGCACCAGGGGTAATTGCACGTAAGTCGGTAGATCAGCCTGTGCAGACAGGTTTGAAAGCGATTGACTCGATGATTCCAATTGGCCGTGGTCAGCGTGAGTTGATTATCGGTGACCGTCAGGTTGGTAAGTCTGCAGTAGCGATTGATACTATTATCAACCAGAAAGGTACAGGTATTAAATGTATCTACGTGGCAATTGGTCAAAAGCAGTCTTCGATTGCTAACGTAGTACGTAAGCTAGAAGAGCACGGCGCTATGGAGCACACCGTTGTGGTTGCTGCTGGTGCTGCAGATCCTGCACCCATGCAATTTTTGGCACCTTTCTCAGGTTGCTCAATGGGTGAGTATTTCCGTGATCGTGGTCAAGATGCACTCATCATTTATGATGACTTAACCAAACAGGCATGGGCTTACCGCCAAATTTCATTGTTATTGCGTCGCCCACCAGGCCGTGAGGCTTATCCTGGAGACGTATTCTATCTACACTCTCGTTTGCTAGAGCGTGCTGCTCGAGTAAATGCTGAATATGTAGAAGCGTTTACCAATGGTGAAGTTAAAGGCAAAACAGGCTCTCTGACAGCGTTGCCAATTATCGAGACGCAGGCGGGTGACGTTTCTGCATTCGTACCAACTAACGTAATTTCTATTACGGACGGTCAGATTTTCTTGGAAACAAGCTTGTTTAACTCTGGCATACGTCCAGCGATCAACCCAGGTATTTCGGTATCTCGGGTAGGTGGTGCCGCACAGACGAAAATTATGAAAAAGCTGTCGGGTGGTATCCGTACTGCTTTGGCTCAGTATCGTGAGTTGGCCGCTTTCTCGCAGTTTGCTTCAGATCTTGATGAAGCTACGCGTAAACAGTTGGAGCATGGCCAGCGTGTAACAGAGCTGATGAAACAGAAACAGTACTCGCCGCTGAGTGTGGCTGAAATGTCCGTCAGTATTTACGCAGCAGACAAAGGATATCTGGAAGACGTTGAGCTTAAGAAAATCGTTGATTTTGAAGCTGCACTCATTTCATTCATGAACAGTGAATTCGCTGAATTGATGAATAAAATTAATGAGTCTGGTGACTACAACGACGAAATTGAAGCAGGTATCAAGCAAGGTATTGAGAAGTTTAAAGCGACTCAAACCTGGTAAGTTAGGTATCAGTCAAAGGCGTTAGTCATTGGCTGATCCGCTGCTGCATTACTGGCATCAGTAATGTTTTCAACCTGAAAGGGTGCTACATGGCAGTCGGAAAAGAAATTCGCACGCAGATTGCGAGCATCAAAAACACACAAAAAATCACCAGCGCTATGCAGTTGGTGGCGGCGAGTAAAATGCGTAAGGCACAGGATCGTATGCAACACAGCCGTCCTTACGCTGAGCGCATTCGTGAGGTGGTTGGCCATATTGCCAACTCAACTCCGGAATATCGCCATACCTACATGACGGAAAGAGAAGTCAAGCGGGTTGGTTTTATCGTGGTGTCATCTGATCGCGGTCTGTGCGGCGGCTTGAACATTAACCTGTTCAAAAAAACCATTACTGAAATGAAACAGTGGGCTGACCAAGGTGCAGAGATTGATCTTTGCCTCGTGGGCAGCAAAGCTGGTGCCTTTTTCCGCCACTATGGTGGTAATGCGGTAGCAGCTATCAATGGTTTGGGTGATGAACCTTCCATTGCTGACCTAATTGGTGGCGTTAAGGTAATGCTTGATGCTTACGAAGAAGGTCGAATTGATCGCCTGTACCTGGTGTTTAACCGTTTTGTGAACACCATGACTCAGGAGCCTAACAGTGAGCAGTTGCTTCCTCTACAAGCCAGTGATGACAAAACTTTAAAACATCATTGGGATTACTTGTATGAGCCAGACGCTAAGCAATTATTAGATGGCTTGCTGGTTCGTTATGTTGAGTCTCAGGTTTATCAGGCCGTTGTTGAGAACAATGCCTGTGAGCAGGCTGCCCGAATGGTTGCGATGAAAAGCGCAACAGATAACGCGGGTAATCTGATTGATGAGCTACAGCTGGTTTATAACAAGGCCCGTCAGGCAGCAATCACTCAGGAAATTTCAGAAATCGTTGGCGGCGCTGCCGCTGTTTAATGGTTTGAACAGGTTCAGGTTATTGAATATGAGGAACCATCGATGAGTAGCGGACGTATCGTACAAATTATCGGTGCCGTGGTCGACGTAGAGTTTCCCCGCGATTCTGTACCCAAGGTTTATGATGCTCTGGTAGTTGAGAGCAAAGACTTAACCCTTGAAGTACAGCAACAGCTGGGTGATGGCGTGGTACGGTCAATCGCCATGGGTTCAACAGAAGGTGTGAGCCGTGGTTTAGATGTTAAGAATACCAACAACCCAATTAAAGTACCTGTGGGTAAAGAAACCCTGGGTCGTATCATGGACGTATTGGGTAATCCGATCGATGAAAAAGGGCCAATTGGTGAGCAAGAGCGCTCCTCAATTCACCGTGAAGCCCCTTCTTTTGATGAGCAAGCAGCAGCTAACGAGCTGTTAGAAACTGGTATCAAAGTTATTGACTTGGTTTGTCCCTTTGCCAAAGGGGGTAAGGTAGGTCTGTTTGGTGGTGCTGGTGTGGGTAAGACCGTAAACATGATGGAGCTTATCCGTAACATCGCCATTGAACACAGTGGTTATTCTGTATTTGCCGGTGTAGGTGAGCGGACTCGTGAGGGTAATGACTTTTATCACGAGATGCAGGAATCAAACGTACTGGACAAAGTATCGCTAGTATATGGTCAAATGAATGAACCACCTGGAAACCGTTTGCGGGTAGCTTTGACTGGCTTGACCATGGCTGAGAAGTTCCGTGATGAAGGCCGTGACGTATTGTTGTTTGTCGACAACATTTATCGTTACACCCTGGCGGGAACTGAGGTGTCTGCGCTACTAGGTCGTATGCCTTCAGCGGTAGGTTATCAGCCAACACTGGCTGAAGAGATGGGTGTGCTTCAAGAGCGTATTACATCAACGAAGACAGGTTCTATTACCTCGATTCAAGCTGTTTACGTTCCTGCCGATGACTTGACTGACCCATCACCAGCCACCACTTTCTCACACTTGGATGCGACGGTTGTATTGTCCCGTGATATTGCGGCAAAGGGTATTTACCCTGCGGTAGATCCTCTGGACTCAACATCACGTCAGCTTGATCCACTAGTTATTGGTCAAGAGCATTATGACGTTGCCCGTGGTGTTCAGTCTGTTCTTCAGCGTTATAAAGAGTTGAAAGATATCATTGCCATTTTGGGTATGGATGAGCTTTCTGAGGAAGACAAGCAGGTTGTGTCTCGTGCACGTAAGATTGAGCGCTTCTTGTCACAGCCATTCTTCGTAGCGGAAGTCTTTACTGGCTCTTCAGGAAAATACGTATCACTTAAAGACACTATTAGTGGCTTTAAAGGTATTCTGGAAGGTGAGTACGACGACTTACCTGAGCAGGCCTTCTATATGGTGGGTAGTATTGACGAGGCTGTTGAAAAGGCCAAGAAACTTTAATGCGCCTGCAGCCGGTAGCAAATTAGCAGTTACCGGCTTAGGCCGTAGCGAGGCATACCGCGATGGCAATTACAGTACATTGTGACATCGTCAGCGCTGAGCAGGAGATTTACTCAGGCTTGGTTGAGATGGTTATTGCAACAGGTAACCTGGGTGACCTGGGTATTGCCCCTGGCCATGCTCCCCTGTTGACTGACCTTAAGCCTGGCCCTGTTCGAATCGTAAAACAAGGTGGCAAAGAAGAAATCTTTTATGTTTCTGGTGGCTTCCTTGAAGTCCAACCAAACTCCATCACGGTGCTTGCAGATACAGCACTGCGTGCAGGCGACGTTGATGAGGCTGCAGCAGTTCGTGCTAAGCAAGAGGCTGAGCATGCTTTAGCTAACCAAAGTGGTGAGTTTGACTATTCTCGTGCCGCTAGCCAGCTAGCAGAAGCCGCTGCAAAACTGCGTACTTTGCAACATATTCGGCACAAGCGTTGATCAGATAACCAGCCGGTTTAAAAAAGGGTAGCTATGCTACCCTTTTTTTATGATTGAACTCTCGCTAAAGACGCTTTTTTAATTTTGGCGATGGTGTAGGATTTGCAAAGCATACATTGCCATCTAAATAGTTCGTTTTAATTGTACGGTTTTTCAAAAAATTGGGGCTGTCACAAGTCCCTATCTGTAAAAATTACCAACAAGTACCTCACGACTAATCATGAATGTTGATATTGTCATCTTGGCTGCGGGCCAAGGCACTCGAATGAAATCTAACTTGCCAAAGGTCATTCATTCTTTGGCGGGTAAGCCTATGTTAGAGCACGTCATGCTAACGGCTCAACAAGCTATGCAGCAGCAGGATAAACGACAATTACATGTTGTCGTAGGCCATGGAGGAGATACTGTAAAACATCACCTCAATCACTATGCGGTAAATTGGATAACCCAAGCGCAACAGTTAGGTACTGGGCATGCTGTTGCTCAAGCCACCTCCCATATTGATGAATCCGATATTGTGCTGATTTTATATGGCGATGTGCCGCTTATTCAGGCAGATACGCTGCATAACTTATTGACGTCAGCTAAGCAAAGTGGGTTTGCACTACTCACCGTTGAGTTAGCTGATGCGACAGGTTATGGGCGTATTGTACGCAATGCTCAACAACAGGTTACGGCTATTGTTGAGCATAAAGATGCGACACCTGAGCAACTGGCCATCAAAGAAATTAATACCGGTATCATGGCGGTAAAAACAGAAAAACTAAAACACTGGCTGCCTAAGCTGAGCAATGATAATGCACAAGGGGAGTATTACTTAACCGATATTGTGGCAATGGCTGTTGCTGACGGGTTGACTGTTAATGCAGTTCATCCAAGCTGTGAACAGGAAGTTCAAGGGGTTAACAATCGTGTTCAGCTAGCAGAGCTAGAGCGATGGTTTCAGTTTGAGCAGGCAAAAAAATTAATGCTGGCAGGTGCAACGGTTGCTGATCCATACCGCTTGGATGTGCGGGGCGATGTGAATGTTGGGCAAGATGTGTTTATTGATGTCAATGTTGTGTTTGAAGGTGCGGTGACGATTGGCAATAACGTTGTGATAGGCCCTAACTGTGTTATTAGTGATAGTGTTATAGCTGATAATGCCGTTATAAAAGCACACTCTATATTGGAATCTGCAGAGGTAGGTCAAGAAGCTGAAGTGGGACCTTTTGCCCGTCTACGTCCTGCAACAGTGCTAGCCAAAAAAGCTAAAGTAGGTAACTTTGTAGAAACGAAAAAGGTCAATGTTGGTATTGGCAGTAAAATAAACCATCTGACTTATGTAGGCGATGCAGAGATTGGCGCTGATGTAAATATTGGGGCCGGTACCATCACCTGTAACTATGATGGAGTAAATAAACACAAAACAGTCATCGAAGATAATGTATTCATAGGCTCTAACAGCTCACTGGTTGCCCCGCTAACCATTGCTCAAGGTGCTACAGTGGGAGCTGGCTCAACCATTACCCGAGTCGTTTCAGCTGAACAGCTTGCGGTTGCTCGTGGAAAACAGATGAACATTGATGGTTGGCAACGACCAAAAAAGAAATAGCTAGATAATACAGCACGTAAAAATAAGACGTGTTACCTGTAGCTGGTTTTTAAGTATAAGGAACGTGGTTATGTGTGGAATTGTTGGGGCTGTTGCTCAACGGGATGTTGCTGAGATACTACTGGAAGGGCTTCGTCGTCTAGAGTATCGCGGGTATGATTCAGCGGGTATGGCTATTGTCAACCAGGCAACTGAGCTGAATAGATTACGTCGTTTAGGCAAAGTGGCAGAGTTGGCAGATGCATTAAAGCTTGAGCCTTTGGCTGGTGGTACCGGAATAGCGCATACCCGTTGGGCAACACATGGTGAGCCTAGTGAGCGGAATGCTCACCCACATGTTTCCAATGGCGATATTGCCGTTGTCCATAATGGTATTATTGAAAACCACGAATTTCTAAGGGAAAAACTCAAAAAGCAGGGATACGAGTTTATTTCTGAAACAGATACGGAAGTAATTGTTCACCTGATTCACTCAGTGCGACAGCACACAAGTAGTTTACTGGAAGCCGTTCAACAGACAGTAAAACAGTTGGAAGGAGCATATGGAATGGTTGCGATGGATCGTCGTGATCCAAGCCGACTGATAGGTGCACGTTCTGGCAGTCCATTGGTAATAGGAGTAGGTATTGGTGAACGCTTCTTTGCTTCAGACCAACTGGCTTTATTACCCGTGACACGTCGCTTTATTTACCTTGAAGAAGGTGATGTCGCAGAGATTACCCGTGACAAGATTGATATCTATGATCAATCAGGAAAGCCTGTTCAACGTGAAGAATCAGAAAGCACAGTAACGCATGATGCGAGTGATAAAGGTAAATTCCGTCACTACATGTTGAAGGAAATTTATGAGCAACCCGATGCTATTATCAATACGCTTGAAGGGCGGCTGACGGATAAACAAGTGATCGAAGCCAGCTTTGGCCATGAAGCGCATGATATTTTTAGCAACGTAGAGTCAATTCAGATTATTGCCTGTGGTACCAGTTATCATGCAGGGCTTGTTGCACGCTACTGGTTTGAAAGCATTGCAGGGGTGCAATGTAATGTGGAAATTGCCTCAGAATTTCGCTACCGCAAATCAGTTGTTCCGAAAAACTGTTTGTTTGTGACTATTTCTCAGTCAGGTGAAACAGCAGATACCTTAGCAGCGTTGCGCTTGGCAAAAGAACAGGGTTATATGGCTTCCTTGGCTATTTGTAACGTACCTGGTTCTTCTCTGGTGCGTGAGTCAGATCTGGCCTTTATGACCCGAGCGGGCGCTGAAATTGGGGTTGCTTCAACAAAAGCATTCACCACCCAACTGGTATCATTTTTAATGCTGGTAGCAGCAATTGGCCGTTATCAGGGTATGTCTGCTGAAATGGAAGCCGAAATTGTTAAAGCATTAAAAGAGCTGCCTAATCACCTTAATCATGTTTTACAGTTGGCTGATGATATTGAGCAGCTTGCTGAAGATTTTTCAGAAAAACACCACAGCTTATTTTTAGGTCGTGGTAATCAGTACCCAATTGCTATGGAAGGTGCGCTGAAACTTAAAGAGATTTCATACATCCATGCTGAAGCTTATGCAGCGGGTGAGTTAAAGCATGGACCTCTGGCATTGATTGATACTGATATGCCAGTTGTTGTTGTTGCGCCAAATAATGATTTATTGGAAAAGCTTAAGTCAAACATGGAAGAAGTACGTGCTCGGGGTGGGCAGCTTTATGTGTTTGCAGATCAGGCAACCCAGCTTAAAGGGGGAGAGGGTGTCAAGGTCATGTATATTGAACATGTACATGAAGTGGTTGCACCGATTATTTTTACCGTCCCACTCCAATTGCTGTCTTATTATGTGGCCATTATTAAGGGAACCGATGTTGATCAGCCACGTAACTTGGCGAAGTCAGTTACGGTTGAATAGGTCGCAGACCAATAGTTGGTAATACAATAAAGTATTATCCTGCTCCAAATAATTCTCTCTTTAGCTACTCGGAGTTATGCCAACAATGTTGGCATAACTTCGTTGTTGTCTAATGAACCCATTTCTGGAGCCTTCCCTAAAGCTCCTAAACCCAATGGCTGAAGTGGTTTAAAGAGTTTTCTGCTGTCAGATGAGGCACCTATATAATGTCATCTTCATTTTTTCAGCTTAAATGCCACCTTCAGTTTACTGCTTAAAATGTTACACCATTTTAGTTATATCTAAACTCGATTAAGGCTGCTTAGTCCTGCGTACGTACTTGCTATTACATCGTGTCCCCTCGGCAGATGTGCGTGCTTTGTTATGCTAACTCTTGATAGCCTAGCCTCAACAGTTACCCCCCTTGTTGAGGACTACAATGACCGAAGCAGCAACCCCCACCGAGGCCCCATTAACTCTTGAGGCAGTGCAAGACAAGTTTGATGCTTGGCGACAGCGACCAGGTAAGCGTCAGCCATTTCCAAAGGCATATTGGCGTGATGTTATTGCACTTCAGGAGCACTATAAAATATCAAAAATATTGTCCACTTTACGAATTAGTCATGCTCAATTAAGGGTTCAAGAGCAAAGGTTAAATGGTAAAGCTAAGTCTGCTGAAAGAAAAGATCCACCAGCCAATGACTTTATTGCGGTTGACTTTAGTGGTGAAACTGCAAAATTACCTGCAACAGAATCATGTTTATCTGACATTTTATCCATTGAGTTAACGCGACCTGATGGCACTGTATTGAAGGTGAATGCATTATCATCACAAGCCGTTGATGCGTTAATTACTCGTTTTATTGCTTAATATTATGTTGCAACTGACGCCTCAGCATCGATTATTATTGGCCGTTAAACCAGTGGACTTCAGAAAAGGAATCAACAGCCTGATTGCCTTGTGTAAATTGCAATTGAATGAAGAAGCCGATTCGGGGACTATTTTTGTCTTTACTAATCGCCGTAAAGAATCTGTTAAATTATTAGTCTACGATGGTCAAGGGTTTTGGCTCTGCATGAAACGCTTCTCCCAGGGCAAATTAAAATGGTGGCCAAAGGCTGGTGACACCACTTATAAAATCAGTGCTAAAGAGCTACAAATTCTGTTATATCAAGGCGACCCGAGACGCGCTGCCATTATGGAAGATTGGAAATCAGTTGTCGCTTAATGGTTTTTAAATGAGTGTGACTATTATGCGGCGAGTGGAGTTTCCTCTGCCAGTGCTTGTAAGGTTTGTTGGTAATTCCAGGGCAACCAAGCAAATGGGTCTTGTTTTACTTGCGCTTGGTGTTGCTGTAATGCCGTTAAATAATCAATGGGATTAATGCCGTTTTTTAGAGCGGTATGGATAACACTCATGAGTTCACTGCCCACTTTGGCACCATTGAGGGTTTTGTGGAATAAGCTGCTTTTCCGAATACGGATGGCCAGCTTCAAAGCACGCTCAACTGTATTGGTATCCAACGGTGCACCGACGTGGGTTAAAAACCGGGTCAACGTGTCCCAGCGTTTAAGCCAGTAGCGGTAGCTTTTCGCTAAGGGCGTTTTAGGCTCTTCTCCCGCCAGTTGCCGCTCCATCCATTGCTTCATTTCTTCCAACAATGGCTTGCTTTTTTCCTGATGGAAAGTCAGTCGGTCTTCAGGAGATAGCCTATGGTTTTTGCAATGGGCTTCGTTAGCATAAACTTGCCCAACCGTATCCAAGACGATTTTAGCCTCATCAGGATAACTATCTTCAAGCTCAACAAATTTTCTTCGCCCATGGATAAGACAATGGCAGACTATCGTTTTTAAGGCTTTATCCACGTTATTCTGGGATAAGGCATCACAAGCTTGAAACGGAATAGGTAAATCCTCCTCCCGTTCGTTTAATACATCGGTTAGATTATTGCCCGCATTTTTTACGCCGGAGAAAAATAAATAGATAGGATGACCTTGGTGATCAGCCACTAGACCGGTAGTAAATGTGCCTTTTTTATCTGACTTATCAGGATTCACCTCCTTACTTGTCATTACTGATTGTACTTTGACTGTCGTATCATCCTGAAAGAATAAAGGGCTTTGAGCCCCTAAAATGAGGCAGGCATTAAAAACATAAGTCGCGACTTGGTGAGCATCAACACACAGCTCCCATTGCGTTGTATCAGGAATGGGAACACCCGTTTGCTGTTGCCATTGTGCGAGCCGATAAAATGGCATGCCAAGCTGGTATTTTAAAACCGTGACCATTGCTTTTGCTCGCTCATCATATTTCTCAGTAACGGCAACTGGCAATGAGGCTTTAAATATTTCACCACAAACCGCACAGCGTAACCGTTTTTGCTCATAGCGGTAAGCATTAAACAATTGGCCGCCTTCAATTCGAATAAAGACACCAGGCGTCTTGATTTGATAGAGCTTTCCTCCACACTGAGTAGGGCAAGGATCACCAGTTTTATAATCAGGATGATCAAGTGAAATCGTTTCAGCAGCGGTATAGGCGCTGGCTGGTAATCGACCATGACCAGGGCGTTTCGGTTTGTCTGTTGTATTGGTGCTTGACTCAGATTGGCTAGCCTCAGTACTTTCGTCCTGGCTGGATTCATCTTCAGCCGATACTTCTAAATCATCAGTATCCGATGGCTTTGTACCTCGAGAATGCTTCTCTGATTGGATGCCAAACGCCTTTTTAAGGTTGCTAATGCTAATTTGCGAAAACGTCAGTTTTTGCTGAAGCCATAAACACAGCTCCAATACACCAATAACTAACATCTTGTGCCCATCAGATAAGTTTGATTGCTCAATGACTTGCTTTAGTTGACTAAAGTCTTCAGCGGTTAGTTTCTCGATTTTGGGTGATTTCACTACAATGTCAACTGCTATCAATTGGATGAAAGTTGCGTACTAGAGGGGATAGTTGATTGGATAGGCGATATTCGCTGTATAATGTGTAAGTTATTTACTCTTCCTATCTCATGATAGTTGATGGAGATAGTTGTAATTAACGAAAGGAAAATTTTTACCAAACGTCGAAGTTATAAAAGGGATAAAAGACTATGCAACAAAAAGAGATAGCTATCATTGGTATTGCTTGTCGTTTTCCAGAGGCAAAAAACTATCAAGAATATTGGAATAATCTTGTCCAAGGCAAGTCATGTATAAAAGAAATACCAAAAACCAGGTGGAGTTGGGAGAAATACTGGGGAAACCCATATACTGAGATTAATAAAACCAATAGTAAATGGGGAGGGTTTATTGAAGATGTTGATGCATTTGATGCTCCTTTTTTTAACATATCCTCAAAAGAAGCCAAGAGTATGGAACCACAACAGCGAATTATGCTGGAGTTGGCATGGGGATGCTTTGAAGATGCGGGAGTTCTTCCATCTTGCCTAGCGAAAAAAAATATTGGAGTTTTTCTTGGTATTTCTCATGGTGACTACAAAGATTTATCTCGGCAACAGTGCATTGAAATTCAACCTCATTACTCAACTGGAACTGCTCAACCTGCAATTATTCCCAATCGAATATCACACTATTTTAATTTTTATGGTCCCAGTCTTTATATAGATAGCGCATGTGCTTCTTCATTAAATGCAGTTCACCTGGCAGTTCAGTCTATCAATAGTGGGGAGTGTGAAGCTGCACTTGCTGGTGGTATAAATCTAATGCTTACACCAGATATGTATCTTACCTATTCAGCTACAGGAATGTTATCACCAACAGGTTCGTGTAAAACATTTGATGCTAGAGCTGATGGATATGTACGTTCTGAAGGGGCAGGATTGATTTTACTTAAACCCTTAGAAAAAGCAATTGAAGATAAAGATCATATTTACGGGGTTATTAAAGGAAGCGCTGTAAGCCATACAGGTTCTGGTACAACAATCACAACTCCAAATGCAAAGGCTCAGGCGAGAACAATTCAGCAAGCTCAAGAAAATGCTGGCGTTACTCCTGAAAGTATTCAATTTTTTCAAGCTCACGGTACTGGTACGCCGGTTGGTGACCCCATAGAGATTGAGGGCCTGAAACAAGCGTGGGGCAAGATAAGTTCAACTGAGCATCAAGAGGCTTATTGTGGTTTATCCAGTGTTAAATCGATCATTGGTCATACAGAGGCAGCCTCAGGAATCGCAGGACTAATAGCAAGTTTATTATCTTTCAAATATAACCAAGTTCCAGGCTTAGCAGACTTTCAAAATATAAATCCAAATATTGATTTAACGGAAAGTCCTTTCTATATAATCAAAAAAACTCAACCTTGGATCTCCCCTTTACTAAAGGGTGGAGACGCTCCCCGACGTGCAGGCGTTAGTGCTTTTGGGTTTGGAGGAGTAAACTCACATGTCATTTTGGAAGAGTATACTCAGAGTAATCTTAAAAAACCACTTATATCAGCCAAAAATAAAAAGTCACTACTGGTTATTTCTGCTCAGGATAATGAGAGCTTAAATAGAAGGGCCACAGATCTAATACTGTTTTTGGAAAACATTGATCAAGATAAATTACCAGATTTTAATGATATTATATTTACTCTTTATTACGGACGAGAATTAATGCGCCATGCTTTAGCATTCTTCGTCGACTCTACCATTGATATTATTGA
The DNA here is from genome assembly GCF_000428585.1 of Zooshikella ganghwensis DSM 15267. GTDB lineage: Bacteria > Pseudomonadota > Gammaproteobacteria > Pseudomonadales > Zooshikellaceae > Zooshikella > Zooshikella ganghwensis. The sequence continues at coordinate 47,974 of NZ_AUAF01000020.1, forward strand.
AAGTTTAAAAGTCTTTTTAAGTCAATCTGAAGTAGTTGATCAGAGAAGATTTAGTGATCGGTTTATTCAAGATTACAAAGAGGTACTAAGTCAACAAAAAGCAAACCCTCCCAAGTTAGGGAGACGAGTTTCATTACCGACCTACTCTTTTGCAAAGCATCGATACTGGATTGAGAAAGGAAGAGCGAATACAGTCCAACATAAAGAAGTTAGTAACCTTTCATACTATCAACCTATTTGGGAAAACCGCAAATTATGTGAGTTAAAAAAGCCTAAGCGTATTTATGATGAGGGAGTTTCTTGGGTTTTCATTGATAAATATGACCAATCAAACCTTAGCTCTCAGTTATCATCACAAGAAAATATCATTTGGATTAAACGAGGCGAACACAACTCTTATATTGGGTCGAATAATTATACTCTGAGGGCGGGCTGTATAAAAAGCATTCAAAATATTCTTTTAGATATGGAAGAAAAGGGCCTTCTACCACAAAAAATATTTTTTCTGTGGGGGTTAGATATACCTAAAACTGTAACGTTGAAAAATTTGCAGTCATCATCAGATTCCACTATTAATACTGTTGTTTCTGTGATCCAGAACTTTACTAAAAAAAGACATACAGACTATGTGTTCACATACGTTTATTCTGGTCACTTACCACATGAGAATCCATTACATTGGACACTGTCTGGTTTCAGCAAATCTCTGAATATAGAACATCCACATAGCATCTTAAAGTTGTTTCATATAGATAGTGTATCTAAGTTAAACTATTTAATGCTAGAAAAAGAGTCTCGAGAAGGAAAAAATGAATTACTCATTTCTTATCAAAATGATCAACGTTATGTTTATAATATAGCAGAATACCCTACTAAAACTTTATCAGATCAAGACTATGCGATCAACCGAGCTAAAATCAAACAGCAAGGTACTTATTTAATAACTGGAGGACTAGGTGGTTTAGGAAAGATCTTATCCACATATCTGATACAAAAATATAAAGTTAACATTATTTTTATAGGGCGGTCAAAAGTTACCCCTGATAAGCAGTCTTTTTTAGATTCACTTCGTCATCATGGTATAAACGTAACATATTACTCTGTTGATATTACAGAGCTTGATTCAGTTATTAATTTATTTAGTCATTTAAAAAATAGAAAAATATCACTTAATGGTGTTTTTCATTTAGCTGGTTTGATAAATACTCTCAACGTTCAAGATGATAGTTTAACCAACTTTAAATCTCTAATTCAACCAAAAATTACTGGCACTTTGGTTTTAAGTAATTTACAAGAAAAAGGTTGGTTTGATCAATTGTTTCTATTTTCATCGATATCAGCTTTGGGTTTTGAAGGAAGTTCAAGCTATGCAGCCGCCAATGCATTTTTGGATAGTTTTTCTAATTCATTTTCAAACCCATGCCAGTTTGTTACTAGCATTAATTGGCCTTATTTGATTAATGGTGGGATAGATCTTGTTGAGGGAGTTGGAGAACATCTACTCAATTTGAAGGGAATGAATGCTTTAAAAGACGAGACATTTCTGCATGCATTTGAAACCAGTTTGAAACTTGGTCTTCCCCAAGTGATAGTTAACGACGGCGATAAGGAAAAGTTCCTCCAAACTTTATCTACTCCCATTAAATCAAATTCGTCAAATAATGATAATGATTTAACTAATATAGGCTATTTAAGCCATCAAGAGCTGATGCTTAAAGTGAAACAGTGGATTGCTGATTCATTAGATGTGGGCGAAAATGAAATTGAAGAAAATAAAAGTTTCTTGAGTTATGGAATGGATTCCATAATGAGTATGAGAATTGTTTATAAGCTAAGAGCTGAATGGTCAGATCAAGTTTCGATGAGCGCATTATTTGACTACCCAACATTAGACAAACTTTCAAGGTATTTGAAAAACTTTGAAACGGATAATAATAGTATTAATGAAGCCGAACCAAAACCTTCCAAATTAATTGAAAATATTAATTACATGCCTTTGATTAAAAAGGGAGTGGGTAGGCCTATTTTTGTTTTGCCTGCATTATGGGGCAATAGCTTTCTTTATAGAAACCTGCTAGATGGCGTCACTGATAGACCAATATATGGAGGTTATTGCTTGGGAGCAAGTGGTGAAGCAGAACCATATTCTAGACTCAAAACGATAGCAAGCTTCTTTGTAGAGCAGATTTTGAAAATTCAAAAGGTTGGTCCATTTGATTTGATGGGTTATAGCTTCGGAGGAATGATTGCTTATGAAATTGCTCAGCAGCTAAAAGTGGATGGCTATTGCGTTGGGTTTCTTGGCTTAATTGATACATATTCTGATTGGAGACCCCTCCCATTATCTCTAGGCCTAAAGGCAATTTCACCAAAGATGAGTATTTCTCAAGATAAGATTACTGGATTAAGTCGAGATAAATTTGTTAATTTAGTGAAGACCATGCCATCAAACTTGGTACCTGATTTTTTTGGGAGTGATTCATTAAGGGTTTATGAAGCAAACCAGAGGGCATTAATCGCTTATCAGCCCACTCAATACTTAGGTAACAACAGAATCTATCTTTTTGATGCACAAAAAAATAATCCTGAAAATTTTCCCAATAGTAAAAAAAATTGGTTGGCACTTACAAATGCTTGTTTAACAACAGTTCCTATTTCAGGTGACCACTTTCAATGTATCCAGAAAGAGTACACAATTCATTGGAAAGATAAGCTTAGTGAGTTATTACTGGAAGCGGAAAAAAACTCTACTTTTGAGTTAAATTTGAGTCCTAATCAATTAGCATTATTTTCTTATCAAAAAAAGAATCCTCAATCTTATGCTTATAATGGACCCATATGTTTTAGGTTACCTTTTAAACTCAACATCAGCTTATGGGAACAAGCCTGTAAACATTTTGTTGAACAACATCCAATATTGAAGACTCGAATTAGATTGAACGAAGAGAATTTACCTGTCCAATTGTACAATGCTATGTCTTCTATTGAACTTGAACTAAGTGACCTACGTGGCAAAGAGTTTAGCGATAGAGAGATAAAGCAATTGATTGTTGAAAATTTACAACAGCCTTTCAATATTGAAGGAGATTCGCTCTGTCGCTTCCATCTTTATCAGGTAGATGAAGAAAACTGGATTTTTTCAATTGTGGTGCATCATATTATTTTTGATGGCCAGTCGATATCTAGTTTGCAAGGAATTTTTGAAATCTATCAGCAGTTAATTTTGGAAAAAACACCTCGAGAGAAGGAAAAAGATACTAGTTATTTTGACCATATTGTCTGGCAAAAAGAGTTTTTGGAATCAGAAACGTATATAGAACAATTATCATATTGGCGAGAGGCCTTACAGGGGTACTCTTTCAGTATTTCGCTTCCATTTGATAAGAATCTAGAAAAAGACTCCGGCGATTTTGGGGGTTCAGAGTCTTTTTATCTCGATGCGTGTGATGTGGATAGTTTGAGCTCAATTGCAATAGAGTACAATACAACATTATTTACTCTACTTCTGTCAGCATATGGCGTTTTACTATCAAAATACTCTGAGCAGAAAGATATATTAATTGGTAGCCCTAGCTTAGGAAGAAAAAAAATTGAAGAAAATTATGGAATTGGTTATTTTGCAAATTTACTGCCTTTGACATGTTCTATTTCAAAAAGCGAAACTTTCCTTTCGTTATTGGAGAAAATGAAAAATATTGTTAAGAAAGGCATAGAAAACCAAGATATTCCTTTTGCAAAATTGATTCAGGATTTAAACCTTCCTCAAATTGAAAGTGTGTCAACGCCTATTCAGGCTGTTTTTGAAATATTATCCACAGAGGAAAGTGTCTTAAGTGAGAAGTATCACAAACAATATTCTTCATTTGTAGTGAATGGATACTCAGTCCCATTTCACGAGGGGCTATTTCCTTTAAGTTTAATAATAGTTCCTGATGAAAATGGAAGATTTAAATTATTGTGGAAATATCAATTAAAATGTTTTAAGGATGATAAAATAAAACGCTTTGCCAGAAGCTATAAGAAAATCATTCAACAAATAATAAATAACATTCATACTCCTGTTTCAGAAATATCCATCCTGAGCAAAGCGGAAAGGAAAACGATATTAGTTGACTGGAATCAGACGGAAATACATAGTCGTAAAGAGCAGGGTTTACATCAGTTTTTTGAAGTCCAAGCCACCAAAACCCCTCAAGCAACTGCTGTAAAAATCTATGATCAAAGTGTAACCTATGCGGAGTTGAATGCTAAAGCTGAGCATCTCGCTCGATATCTTCAAAAAAAAGGTGTTAAGCCTCAAGATTTTGTGGGTATTTGTGTAGAAAAGTCAATTGATATGATAATCGCGATGATAGGGATCCTAAAGTCAGGTGCAGCTTTTATTCCTCTCGACCCAACTTACCCTGAAGATAGGCTTTCCTATATGGTTGAGGATAGCGGATTATCAGTATTGTTGACGCATAAGACATTAAATATTGATATACCGATTGTAAAGGAAACAATCTATCTTGACCTTGATTGGCACAAAATAAGGCAAACTGAGCAAAAACTAAATGGTGATTTTTGTAGTAGCCAGCTTGCCTATATCATATACACTTCTGGTTCTACAGGTAAGCCAAAAGGGGTCATGATAGAGCATAAATCTGTTTTAAACACACTTTTTAGTCTTATTAGAATATTTAATATATGTGAGAAAGATAATATTGGGCAATGTAGTTCTTACTCTTTTGATGCAGCAATTTATGACATTTTTTCTTCATTGTTATCTGGGGCTTGCCTTGTTCTTGTACCACGAAAAGAACAACTCGATACTGAGAAGTTTATTGACTATATTAATAAAAATCAGGTGTCGTCGATACTTTTAACTCCCTCATTTATCAAAAGTTTAAACAACGCTAGAATTCCTAGCTTAAAAAAAATTATTTCAGGTTCAGAAAGAGCCAACTCCAATGATTTAAGCTATTATCTTAAATACCATAATGTTTACAACGTGTATGGGCCGACTGAGTGTACAATTATATCTACAACCTTTCAAATGAAGCGAGAAATGGAGGCAATCCCTATTGGGAAGGCAATTGATAATACAAGATTGTATATATTGGATGAACAACTCGAACCAGTTCCTATTGGAGTTGCAGGGGAGCTATATATTAGCGGTGAAGGCCTTGCGCGTGGATACTTAAATCAGCCAGAGTTAACAAATCAACTCTTTATATCCAATCCGTTTATCGATTCTTCAGATCCCAATCAAGTCGCTTATTCTCGAATGTATAAAACAGGCGATCTTTGTAAATATCGGGAAGATGGTAATGTAGAGTGGTTGGATCGTATAGGTAGTCAGGTAAAACTTAGAGGATACCGTATTGAACTTGGAGAAATTGAGGAAAATATTAAACAGTATGAAGGTATCAAGGATGCAGTAGTCATAGCACAAGGGAGCGATGAAAATAAACGGCTGGTTGTATTTTATTTGTCTGACAGGAAACTTCCACTTGAAGAATTAAATTCGTTCCTTGCCAATAAACTACCGTCGTTTATGATTCCAAGCTTATGGGAGAGACTAGATTACTTTCCATTTACTTCAAGTGGAAAGATTGCTCGTAGTATACTTCAACAAAAGCAAGTAACCAGTACTTCAATCGAAAACTACCTGAAACCACAAACATTTATAGAAGAGAAGATTCATCAAATATGGCGAGAGGTACTTCCGCTTGAAAAAATAGGCATACATGACTCTTTTTTTGATGCTGGTGGAAATTCATTAAGCATAATTAAAGTGTCCCATTTATTGAAGAAACACGGCTTTAATGTGGATGTCACTGATCTGCTAAGTCATGCTACGATCAACAAACTTGCTTCATTTATTTCTAGCCAAGGCAACTTAAGGCTCAGTCAATTAAACAAATCAACTGCAATGGCTGAATCTCCTACACCTGATCAAGAAAAAGAAATAGAAATTGCTATTATAGGCATGTCTTGCCGTCTACCTAAGGCTAATGATGTAACAACTTTTTGGGAAAACTTAAAATCAGGTCAGGAGGGAATATATTTTTTTGATGAGCAGGAGTTGCAGGCAGATGGGGTTCCTGAGTTTATATATCAAAATCCCAATTATGTGAGGGCGAAGGGGTGGCTAGAAGGAGTTGAAGATTTTGATGCCAACTTTTTCGGCTACTCCGAGCATGAAGCAAGCATGATTGATCCCCAACATCGTTTGTTCTTAGAGCTGAGTTATCAGGCATTGGAGGATGCTTCATATAATTTGGATAACCAAAGTCGTCATATTGGCGTATATGGCGGCTGTAGCAAAAACATGTATGAACAAGAGCACTTGAATCCACACTTTCAAGATAAGGGGCTCACTCTACAAGAGGATCTCGCTTTTTCCTACCAATCGTTAATTGCTAATGCTTCTGACTTTCTTTGCTCACGAATAACCTACAAATTAAACCTAACAGGACCTGCTGTAGTTGTTCAAACCGCCTGTTCAACATCAGCGGCTGCAATTGATAAAGCATGCCAGGATATCCGCGAAGGTCGCTGCGAACTTGCACTTGCAGGCGGAGTTTCACTTCTAGGAGGGTTTGGTAAACAAGGGTATATGTATCAGGAAGGAATGATTTTATCATCTGATGGACATTGTCGGCCTTTTGATAAAGAAGCAAAAGGCACTGTTATAAGTCAAGGTGGAGGGATGATCCTTCTCAAACCTTTATCGACAGCCTTGAAAGATGGAGACAATATTTATGCAGTAATTCGTGGTAGCGCAATGCAGAATGACGGCTCCGATAAAGTAAGCTTCACCGCTCCTAGTGTTAATGGGCAGCATAGAGCTATTGAATTAGCCATAAAAAACTCTGGACTATCTACAGACCAAATTAGTTATGTTGAAGCACATGGAACTGGGACAGCTTTAGGGGACCCTTTGGAAATCAAGGCATTAAATGCTGCTTTTAGAAGACTGGCTAAACAGGACCTTAGCGCAAATTCTTGTGCTTTGGGATCAGTTAAATCTAATCTCGGTCATACAGATGCAGCAGCTGGAGTCGTTTCAGTTATAAAAACAGCTTTATGCCTTAAATATCAATCACTTGTTCCTACATTGCATTACAAAGTGCCTAATCCTAATATCGACTTTAGTGCGTCTCCATTTTATGTCAATACGCGGCTTAGACACTGGGAAAGTGATAATGGGACATTGAGGAGGGCTTCGGTAAATAGTACTGGAATTGGTGGTAGTAATGTTCACTTAATTTTGGAAGAAGCTCCAAAAAATAGTAGAAAAACGTCAAAAAGCTTGCGTAGTTATCACTTATTTCCATTTTCTGCAAAGTCTGCCAACTCTCTGCTCCTACAGTTATCTGCGTTTGATGAACATCTTTCGCAGCAACAGATAATAGAAGTCGCAGATCTGGCTTTCAGCTTACGAGTAGGGAGAAACAGCTTCAACCACCGAAAAATAATTCAAGCCCAAAGCCTGGAAAGCCTAAGAGAGCAGTTAGAGCTAGCACAAAGGCCAAGCCAGTCGTTTAGTACACTTAGCCAACCTAAAGTGATCTTTATGTTTTCTGGGCAAGGCTCTCAGTATGTTGATATGGCACAGTATTTTTATATTCATGAGCCCGCGTTTAAAAAGGCACTTGACTACTGTATTTCTTTGCTTCGATCAACAGAAGGCATTGACTTAAAGTCAGTACTTTATCCAAATAGCGGACAGCAAAATTCTGAGTTGATCCATCAGACCAAATTAAGTCAACCAGTGCTATTTAGTGTGGAATATAGTCTCGCGAAGCTTTGGGAGTCATACGGAGTTACACCAGATTTTATGATAGGACATAGTGTTGGTGAGTATGTTGCAGCATGTTTAGCCGGTGTATTTTCGTTGGAATCTGCCTTGCAAATTGTTAGTCGTAGAGGAGCATTGATGCAGTCACTTCCTAAAGGAGATATGCTATCTATTGAATTATGTGAAAGACAAACTAAGCATTTGCTCGACAACGTGTCGTTGTCTCAAAGTTCTGAAGTTGATATTGCAGTTTTGAATCACCATAGTAAAACAGTGGTAGCAGGCACGGTACAATCAATCTCAAAATTAAAAGAGTACTGTGAAAAGAATGAAATAAGGTCATTAATATTACAAACATCTCATGCCTTTCATTCGTTTATGATGGAACCTATCTTGAAAGAATTCGAATCTGTTATAGAAAAACATGTGCTTAATGAACCAAGCATTCCTTACATCTCCAATGTTTCTGGTAATTGGATTGAGAAGAAACAAGCTTGTAGTCCTAACTATTGGTCTAAACACCTTAGGAGTGAAGTACGATATCATGACGGGATATCCACTTTGGTTAGAAAATTACATGATGGAAAACATGGTGGGATATTCATTGAAGTAGGGCCGGGGCAAGTCCTGAAGAGTCTAACAAATCTTCATCCCGAAATTCGGAGTAATGATCGAATATTATCAACAACAGGCCATCATTTAGATAGTAACTCAGATGAAAAGACCTTCTCTGAGAGTCTTGGGTTAATCTGGGAGGCTGGATGTAATGTTCAATTAGAGAATGTTTACCAAACAGAACACCGTACACTTATAAGAGGGCTTCCTTCTTATGTATTCGAGAAAAAGAAGTGCTGGATTAAGAATCAAAGCAATAAAGAAAAAAATAAAAATGAAGCGTCAATCAAGCAACAAGAATATAAAACAAAACAAAATAAAAGTAATGCCTTAAGTTTAGAAAAAATAAAACTAACGACTTATAACATTTGGAACTCTCGATTTAGCGTTAATCTGGATGAGTTAAAAGAAAAAGACTTTTTTACATTGGGCGGAGACTCTCTTATGGCTGTAAGCCTTATTGGAGAAATAAACCAAACGCTGTCAATTGAAGTTCCAACTCAACAGTTAGTCAAAACACCCAACTTTTATGCGTTCGTAGAAGCCATTCATAAAATGATTGTAATCGATGAGATTAATTACTCGTATCAATCAAAGAACAAACGTCTTATTAATAAATCATCAAAAAATAGGGAATTTATTGTACCGTTAAGCAAGAATAAAGCTGATAAAGTATTGTACTTAATTCATCCAATAGGTGGAGAAGTATATTTTTATAAACCACTAGCTGATGCATTAGGGGACAGCGTTGAAGTGTATGGTATACGCTCGGTTCAACATTCAGCTACGCAAGAATATACTATTGAAGAGATGGCAAGATGCTATCAGAAAGAAATAAATCAGCATCGTGATGGAAAACCCTATTATTTAGGTGGGAGTTCTCTAGGAGGCCTCATTGCTTTTGAAATAGCTCAACAAGCCCTAAATAAATCGGAAAAAATTAATCCTGTTTTAATGATTGACACGCCATTTCCCGATGATCTACCCGAACCTCATAACACATGTGATCATGTGCTGTATTACTTATTTGGTGATCAGGTAGAGTTAGACCTCTCACTTCTGGAAAAGCTTTCAAAATTGGAAAGTAAACTGGATTATATCTCTTGCTTATTTGCTTCTTCTGGCCGTAAGAGTAACTTTAGCATTAACATAACCCAAGATCTTATAGATTCTTGGCTCACTCAAAGTAAGGCTCTTTTTCAATACAGACCAAAGTTCTTTTCTGGAGAGGTATACTATGTTGGGCATAAAGAGTCTAAGATGGGATACCCTGATGGATCACACCAGTCATGGGAAAAGCTAATCTCTGAATTTAATTACTCACACACAAGCGGAGGAAATCATATTACGATGAATAACTTTCCCTATAGTGAAGAAATAGCGGATGTTATTAAGTATTATACTAATAAAGACTTATGTTCTACTGCTCACCAAACTTTAAGCTTGGATTACAGTTAAATAGAAAAGTGTCCCCTTGGCTAGCATGCGCAGAATGAAAATTTATATGGCTCCGCACGGTTGCCAAGGAGACACAAAATAATTAAGAATACGCTATAAAAAATGCGGTTGGATATCAAAAATGAAACTCGTGTAATCACACCAATTTTATTAATAGCTTCTGAATTATGCTTAGTAAACTCTCTATTTTTTAGATATTCTTGTAAACGATGTTTTTCTTCCCCTCCTATCATGTAGGGGTTAGTAGAGAGAATAGTTATTTTTTTCCACTCACGAGAATCAATTTTTTTTAGTTTTCTTAAAAGTAATGATATAAGTATTGGCGTTAAAAAAAACTGCCAACTCATTATTATCATAAACACAGCACCAAATATGTGAAAAACTGCTTCTGTCATATTGGCAAATATCACTTTGTAAGCTTCATATTTTGTTGCCCAGCTCTTATTTATTAACTTAGTACCACCCTGTCATTGTTTGATTACCATTAGTATCATAAACTTCACTTAATATACATCTTCCATGTTCGTCGTATACTGACACATAATCATGCTTTTCAAAATTACTGCTTATCCTTTTGACGGTGGAGACTGGTACCACTATAACTTCAGAGATACCAAACGTTAGTATTGCTAAATACATTTGAGGAACGCCATCTGATGCCTTTTTTACCTTCCCTTTAATTTCATGCACTAATATTTTTTCATATGAAAGGTTATTTGTTCGTAAAAAAATATGATTAGGTAGATTGTGATCGTTATGCCCATAGACTAATTTTGGTTTTCCTAGTAGCTTATTTAGCTCATCAATACTAGTGCATAGCTTATGGTGCTCAATACCCCCTGTTCTTTCAATTAAAGTAGAGCACCCACTTAAAAGAAATATTAAAAAACAACTTAAAATTCTCATAAATTACTTAAGTTAAATTACCACCGGCAAAGCCGGTGGCTTATACGGGTGAGCCCCTCAAAGGGGCTATATATGAGTCGCTAAAGCGACAAGTTCATCTGGTCAAAATATTTATCCCTACTATCTTGATTTCGAATATATTCCCTCACCAGCTTTTCATCCAAACCAACCGTTGATACAAAGTAGCCCCTCGCCCAAAATCTCTCTCCTTTAAAATTTCTTACTTTGTTTCCATACTGCCTGGCTATTAATATGGCACTCTTACCCTTG
>NZ_AUAF01000021.1 GCF_000428585.1 Zooshikella ganghwensis DSM 15267
TTAGTGGATGCCCACTCCTCACATATCTCAGGTATGGATTTACCACTTTTTTCGGATAAACAAGCAACAATACTTTTAAAACGAGTTGTCAAACGCTGATCTTTAAATGCACATCCTGACAGCTCTTCATTTAGCCAAGAATCCATTGTTTTTTGCCCAAAAGTCCACTTTTGGCAACTAAAGTGACATAACCTTGTATTCATTGCAAATTTATGGGTAATTAAATGCCATCCTTGGTGGTCAAGAACGCTGACAACAAACCCCAAAAATTGATTCGCGAAGAGTATAAAATCATATTTTTAATTATTTCAAATGAATGTCTATGTTGTTTAAAATAATTCAATAGTTATTTTTTGACTGATTTGAGTGGCAAAAAGTGTGATGCAATTTGTATTTGGCTGAGAATTTTTTCATTAGGTAAGTTGAAGTTGTTAAGTTTCGTTATGAGAATGATGACAAAGTGATGGCCTGGTGCTGTTGGTAAATTATGTTTGATCAGCTAGATTAGTTAGAATGATCACAGTGTTGAGACGTACACCCTTCAAGAAAAAATTATAGGCTTAGTTTTTTGTCTCATGAGTAGTTGAGTAGTAATTTATGAGTTTTACAGTTCAGGTTTTTTCAGCATTTACTGTTGTTCCCGCTGACTTGCGTGAGTCAACCTCTTTCGAGCCCTCATCTTGCTCATTGTTCTACTCTTGGCAATGGTTTGAAAATTTATTCAATAATGCGCTTGTTCACGAAAATGAAGAGCCTCGTATTTATTTTGTGCTGGATAGTAATCAACAGCCAGTGGTTGCGCTGTTTTGTCTTGCCCAGCCATCAAGTCGAACTCTCAGGAGTATGACAAACTTTTACTCTTTAGCTTATGGCGTTGTTGTTTTGCAAAGTCATTGTGCCCAGCAAGCTATCTCGTCATTGGTTGAGTATATAACTCAAGAACAGCCGCGCTGGCAAAAAGTTGAATTATTGCTGACTCAAGATCATGATCTGGAAACTACAGGATTTGTGACTGCTCTAAAAGCAAAGCAGTTTTCTGTTAATGCATTTTTTCAGTATGAAAACTGGTTCTTGAAATTAAACGGTGAAGATTTTACTTCTTATTATCAAAGCCTTTCCTCAAAACTACGTAACACTATTAAGCGTAAAGAGAAAAAACTAGCCAAAGAACATAGCTATGACATAAAACTGATCAAGGGGGGGGAAGCGCTTGAGCAGGGTATAGCGGGGTTTGTCACTGTATATAATCAGAGTTGGAAGAAACCTGAGCCATATCCTGATTTTATGCCAAGCTTTATTAGGCTCTGTGCAGATTTGGGAATTTTACGCCTGGGTGTTTTGACTATTGGTCAGCAACCTGTTGCTGCACAGCTTTGGATTACTTTTCAGTCAACATCCATTATTTACAAGCTGGCCTATGATGAGAACTACAAAGTTTACTCTGTGGGCTCAATACTATCGCACTTTATGTTCAAACATTCGATTGATGAAGATAAGGTGACACTTATTGACTATGGTATCGGTAGTGAAGCTTATAAGCGGGACTGGATGAGAAGCGTACAGAACGTTCAGGGCGTGGAGGCATTTAATTTAAGGACAGTGAAAGGGTTAGGGTTGGCAAGTAAACAAAAAGTCATAAGTTTTTTAAAAACAGCTAAGTCATAGCGGAGTCAGGACCCCGCTCGCATAAATATTATTCATCTAATTGCTCTTGATTAGGCTATCGCCAGGCGTTAGCACGTACAAGTCGGTTTTTAAGGCCTTGAAGAGGATAGCCAAGCTTGTAGGCTTCGTGAGCATGGGCAAGTGCCTTATTGTAGTCTTTCATATCGGTATAAAGCAGGCCCATATTGTAGTGTACTTCAGCTTTATTCGTGTTTAATTTTAATGCTGTTTCATAAGACTTCTGGGCTTCATCGTATTTTTTTAGTCGGTGTAGATATATGCCATAGAGCATATGAACAGTGCCATCATTTGGTTTAAAGCGTATCGCACGATCAAAAAAGCACTCAGCGGTAAAATACTTTTTTGCATTTTCTGGCCGGTTTTTTTGTGTGTAGTAACGAATCACGGTAAATAATGCACGATGATGGTTGGGAAATGCTCTAAGTGTGTAGGTGACATCCCCCATCGCATCCCCAGTAATGCCACGCTTTAAAAACTCAACATCAGAGCTAAAGTGGTATCGCTCAACAATCGTTAAGCGATTTTTGACATGCATTGGATTCGTATAGTCATAGGGACCATAGTGATTTTCTAAACTGCCACAATCAGACTTGCCAAATGCCATTATTGGCGTGAGAAAAGCTGCATAAATGATCAGCACAATGATGCGCATAGTGGTTATGCCCTCTGAGTATTATATTACATAGTCAATGGGCAATATCTGGTAAGCTTTTACTACATATTTGTAAGGTACTCTTACAAATATACCCTTTCCATAGGTTTTTGAGCTGAGGGCATTACTACAGCACCACAGATATCGCATGTGATTATGAGTTTAAAATAACATATTACATCACTTTGCGAATACTTTTTCTGGGTTTACATAGTGACCTTTTGTCTATCTCTTAATAGTCGCACTTACAATATTGATTATTTGGCTGCAACACGAAGTCTGGGACCTTGCTTAAAGGAAATATAAATCCAAGGCGCGTGACTGGATAGCATTAATTGACATTTCCCTACACAAATAAAGGTGGCAGAGCCTACTCGTTTTGCTCCAAGTCGCTCATGAGCGCGTATAGATTCTTTGTTGAATGCTGAAATGCGACTTAATGTCCACTGTATATTATTGTTTCTGTGGTGAGCACATAGGGTATCCCAAAGCTTTGGAAATGCTAGGCTCATGCGGGCATGAGGCACAATATAAACATCAAAATCCCATACCGATTCATTAGCAGGAAGAGGCTCAAAGAAACAGCGGACTTCATCTTCCTGATAAGTGCCTGGGGTATACCAAATATACCCATGAAACTGGTTATTTTTATAAGCTGCGAAGCACCGAGCATGTTGATTGAAACGATAGCGAATTACTCGTTCTGGGCAGGGAAAGTCAGGCCAGCATTGTTGGTCTGATGCAGTTATTTCTTGAATGTTAAACTGCTTGCCTCGGCTCTCAGGAAGGAGTGCTTTGTGACTGATAGGCTGGCTGTAGAGATAGTATTTTATAATTCTGCAGCGGCGATGTAGCTTATTGATGCCGCGGTGAATACTATAAAGGAATGCATTTAGCCAACCGAGTTCATGGACTAAAAGCTGAAATTTGCTGTACATATCCCATCCTGGTCATTAATAGCAAGGGGTTGCCAATGTAAAGCACGTTTTTACACAGGAGTGTGTTATTATCTAACTCATGTCCTAACATGTAATCCTGCGACCGAAGAAGCACATGCTTCATTCATGTGTAATGCTTAGGTAATAAAAAAACACCAAGCCTGTCGCAATGCTTTATTCTCAAAGCAGCCGCTAATTTCGGCTGCATCCTTGATAGAGCAAACGGAATACCACGGTCATTTTTAATAAGCGTACATCCAGTACATGGTGCTGTAAGTACGCTAGTTTATAATGAATAAGCGTATAACTAGTATAGTTAGTCTATAAGTATACGTTAGTTTAAGTATATGTTGGTAAGTTCAGATGGAGCACAGTGAATGGATGTTCTAAACGAGGTTAAACAGTTATTAGCATCCCAATTGCAGCTTGATCAGCAGTTGGCCGCTGCCAATGAAAATACACCTTTATTAGGCGCAATTCCTGAATTTGATTCTATGGCAGTGGTGTCTGTGATTACGGCCCTAGAAGAACATTTTGGTTTTATGGTCGATGACGATGAGATAAGTGCCGAGGTGTTTGAAACGCTGGGCTCTTTAACTCAGTTTGTGCAACAAAAGCTCTGATATTTTCCCAGGCATCATAAATCAAGCATCATGGATATTATACCGGCATTTATTCCTGCTGAGTCAGGTGATTTATTTTCAGTATGCTACAAGCCTACTACAGTTGTTGGGTATGTTTTATGTGTACCGCCATTTGCTGAAGAAATGAATAAATCTCGGCATATGATCACTATGCAAGCCAGGGCACTGGCTGAGGCAGGATGGCAAGTGTTGGTATTTGACTTTCATGGATGTGGAGATAGCCAGGGACTGTTAGAAGAAGCGAGTTTGCCCTTATGGCGCTCCAATTTATTGGCAGCATTTAACTATTTGACTCAGGGTCAAACGCAGCTTCCAGTCATGCTATGGGGGCTTCGGTTAGGGGT
Source organism: Zooshikella ganghwensis DSM 15267 (assembly GCF_000428585.1). Classification (GTDB taxonomy): domain Bacteria; phylum Pseudomonadota; class Gammaproteobacteria; order Pseudomonadales; family Zooshikellaceae; genus Zooshikella; species Zooshikella ganghwensis. The sequence goes on from NZ_AUAF01000021.1 coordinate 4,265, forward strand.
TCCTATTGCTGTTGACTGGATGCGGCACCATGCTGAGTGTCCTGTTACCCGCGTACTTGCCTGGCAGCCAGTGACGAATGGCAAACAGTTTATGCAACAGTTTCTCCGGTTAAGGCTGGCAGCAAGCATGGTAAGAAGCGATACTCAGCGCCAAACGGTACAACAGTTAAAGGATATCATCGCCTCAGAAGGGACGCTGGAGGTGGCGGGCTATAATTTATCAGCCACATTACTCAATGATTTGGAAGGCTTAGACTTATCAACACTGATTCCCTGCACAGAAACCACGGTTGGCTGGGTTGATGTGGTAAGAGATGAACAGGCTGATGCTGCACCTGCTACGCGTAAAGTAGTGGACATTTGGCGAAAACAAGCTATTGATATTGATTTACAGACGATTGTTTGTGAACCATTTTGGGCAACACAAGAATTAGTGGACGTGCCTGAAATGATTGCTTTGTCGCTACAGTGGTTGTCGCGGGTTAAGGAGCAGGCCGTTGTATGAGTGTAAGTAGTGAAGTTCCTGTTATTTTTCCCTGTCATCAGCAACGTTTGATGGGGATTATTCATAAACCAACAGACGAAAGTGTTTCACGTGGGGTACTCATCATTGTAGGAGGACCTCAAACTCGGGTAGGCAGCCATCGTCAGTTTGTATTGTTGGCGCGTTATTTGGCTGCTGCAGGTATACCTGTAATGCGCTTTGATTATAGAGGTTTGGGGGATAGTGAGGGCGCGCGTCCAGGGTTTGAATTTATTAATGATGATATCCAAGCAGCGATTGACGTTTTCTATCAGCAGGTACCACATTTAAAAGATGTTGTGTTGTGGGGGCTATGTGATGCAGCCTCTGCCGCATTGCTGTATGGCTTTCAGGATAAGCGCATTGCTGGTTTAGTGTTGCTCAATCCCTGGGTTCGTTCGGAGGCTGGTCTGGCCAAGGTTTATGTCAAAAATTATTACCTGGCAAGACTGGTAAACCCTGATCTTTGGCGAAAAGTGTTCTCTGGACAGTTTGGCTTTACGAAAGCCTTTGGTGATTTGTGGGGCAACATTAAGCAGGTTTTATTCCCTGAACAGTCATCTGAGCCTGGTAAGAAAAAAGTTAATGGAAGCACTGAGACTGCCGTTGATTTTGTGACAGGTATGAGGCTTGGCCTTGAGCGGTTTAAAGGGGAAATTTTAATTATTCTTAGTGGTAATGACTTAACCGCAGATGAGTTTCGTGAGTTGTTAAATGCATCTAGTCCCTGGAAGCAGGTAATCAACCAGCGTCACGTTGAACGCTATGAAGTCAGTGGGGCGACCCATACTTTTTCCTCAGCTGCTTGGCGGGATGAAGTGGCAGAGAAAACACTCACTTGGCTGAAGTCTTGGTAATGTCGATTAATCCATATGTTTGCAAAGAATGGTCAGTCTTTCTTTGCTCATTCTGCAAGTAATCCTTTCGCTTTATTAGGGACATTCGTTTTATACATCAAGTATTATTTTGGCTGAGTTGGCCACTACAGTGTGCTTGTTGTCAATTATTTGCTCACCCCTTTTTTGCTTTTTTGTTTTTTTGAATTAGCAGTCATAGCGTTGTATTACTCCCTTATAAAATAGCGATTTTTATAATAGTTGATTCACTAAAGTGAATTAAGTATGTCGTTACAATTTAGCTCAAGGCAAGAACAACATGTGTTGTTACGGTGACTGAGTTTGCTTTTGATGACAGAACGTTATGTCTGCCTGTTTAAAGCTTCTAAAAGGAACGATATGCCACGTATAAAAGGATAAGGAATGGCTAGTGGAAAGAAACAGTGCGTTTTGCAGAGCAAGCAGCCAAGAAAAATTGTTAGGATTGGCCTAATTGTTACTGGTTTACTAACAACACTAGCCGTTATTGCTGAGCAATTGGCAAGTCACTGGCCTTTTGAGTTTTCACCAAAGGTGCTAATGGATGAAGTTGATCAGCGAAGTTTATTGGCCGGGAAGCTGGTACAGGGGGAAAAAAAAGACGGGCTTGACGGTAAAATAAAGCAACAGCACCCTCGTATATTTTTGCCTTTTTTGGCGGGCTGGGACCCTGCAACAGGTACGCATCCTACGTTAAAAACACGCTTAGCAACCTTTAAGAAACGTAAGGTATCTTCTGTAAATCCCTGTGTTTATCCGAATGTGATGGCTCGAGCGGCATGCTGGGTATTAACGCCAACCAAGGAAAATGGTGATTTAATGGTTAAACGAATGTTTGACTTTTATCTGAAATCACCTGCTGAAAGTGGTTACTATGGGAATGCTTGGCAGTTAGCATTTGCTTATGATCTAGGCTCCTTGTACCCAGGGTTTTCTGCTAAACAACGGCAAGAAATTCAATCACGCTTGAAAAGGGAGCTTAAAAAATATATCCGGCTGCTGGAAGGGGATGATTTATCACTTTGGCATGGCCGAGCTTCCATGGCAGCTAATGCATTTCTGATTGCAGTGATTTTGGACACTGACCTAGATGATCATAAAGAACTGTTACAGCAAAGTCAGCGCCATTTTTTAGATGTTATGGCTGCGCTTGAGCTTACAGAGGGATGGCCTGAAGGTTTTAGCTATTGGATTAATAACAGGGCACTGGTACTGGCACTTGCTGCAGGGGCTTATCTTAATGGTTTGAGTGACACGAAAGAAGCAGATCGAATAAAAGAAATTATGCGGCGCACTGGTCATTGGCATATTTATGCTACGAGGCCTGACCATCGTGTGGAGCATGTGGGGGACGAAGGTGCGCGTGTTGATTTGAAAGATATCACTCGCCCTTATATTGATTTTGTTGCGCAAATGACGGAAGACCCGTTTTTGACTGCTTACTCGCAATATTTATTACAGGCATTTGGCGGTTCCAGTTATCACGACAGTTATCGTTGGGCATTTCGTTTATTTAATGAGCCTAAATTATTAACGCGCTTTGTTGAGAGCCCTTCATTGAAGCATGTTGGCGAAGGGTTACCGCGATTTGATATTTTTGGTAAGGGAGCATTTAACTTAGGTTACATTCGCTCTGACTGGACTAACAATGCAACATACATCAGTTTTCGTGCAGGTCATAACTTTACCCATCATGGACACTATGATGCTGGACACTTTACCTTATTTAAAGGTGAGCCATTAGCGGTGAATAGCAGTAGCTATACATTGTTTGATAAGCCAAATCGTCTAAATTATGCATTACGAACGGTTGCTAAAAATAGCTTATTAATTCTACGTCCTGGGGAGCATGTTCAGCCCAATAAGTTATTTAAGGAGAATATTGCCGCAGGTGGACAACGGTTGACTATGCCAACGGGAAGTGCAGTACGAAACATTAAACACTGGTACCAAAACCTTTACCAGGGAGCACACTGGGAAGGTGGGGTTATATTACAGCAGGATAGTCAGTTAGATTTTGACTATGTGCTTATGGACTTGACTGCTGCCTATAATAATACCCACTTTGATGATAATGGTGAGCAGGGAAAAGTATGGCGTGTTACACGGGAGTTGCTGTATTTACGTCCTCAGGACCGCTTATTGGTCCATGATTTTATTCATGCGGTTAAACCAATCTATCGAAAAAAATGGTTGTTGCATACGCTTGTAAAGCCTGAAGTCAATTCTGTGAAGGTAATTAAAGGGCAGAAAAATGATGGCATTATGCTGAGTGATGATAATCGGGTGCTGGTCAAAGGTAAGACGGCTCAGCTAACGGTTGATCGAATCTTCCCTATTGATGCTAAGACCGAAGTCATTGGTGGCCCTCATTATCGGTTTTATGCGGATACTGATGGAGATGGTGCAACCTATGATGGGAAAAATCAGGCAGAGGGTGCTTCCAGTAAACCATGGTTTGATCAAGCACAATGGCGGTTGGGATTTGTGTCTTCAGGTCAGCAGAACGTTGATCAGTTTTTAGTATCGCTCACACCCCGCTTAAAACAAAAGCAACATGATTATCCCGCATTAAAGTCACTTTTGGCAGTAGGGCAACAGGCAAGGGCAGTACTTTCTGGCGATCGTGCAGTGGTTTTTGTAGCGCATGAAATGGCAGATGTACTTGCAGTTAAAAAAACAGGCCAGGCAAAGCAGCTTTTGATTGTCGGTTTGGCAATGGCGCAGTCTGTTGATATTCAAATAGGGTCAGAAAAAGTGACAGTGATGGCAAATAGTGCAGGTGTTGTGAAAACTAAACTACCGCACTCGTCGGATAAGATTCTGATTTTTTTCAATAAGAAGTAACTAAGTAAAGTACTGATGTGCTTACTCAACAAATCAACACATCCTTATATTAAAGTATGATGGGTAACTTTAAGGTTGTGCTGATTTGTTGTACAAAATTTCAGAACTATTAAATATGCAGGGGCTAGCTTTTACAATAATAGCTCTGTAACCGATGGATGACTTAAAAATTGCTGCGGGCTTGCTGTGGGACCATAAGCACCTGATTGGGTAATAGCAATGAGGTCGCCTACTTGAGCAGCTGGGAGCATCACCTTATCACCCAGAATATCGAGTGGGGTACACAGTGGGCCAACAACCTGTACTGGTTGCAGTGTGGTATCACTCACTTTGTTGGCAAGCAACACAGGGTAGTTTTTGCGAATAACCTGACCAAAGTTACCTGAGTTAGCCAAGTGATGATGTAGCCCACCATCAACAATATAAAAAGTGGTTCCCCTGGACTCTTTAATATCAATAATACGACTGATATAAACGCCTGCCTCACCCACCAGATAGCGTCCAAGTTCAATCACCAGTTCACAGTGATTTAAGGCTTTATGGTGCTGATTAATGAGTTTTTGTAGATTGTCGCGAATTGGTTCCAAGTCAAGGCGGTTTTCCCCAGGGAAATAAGGAATACCCAGGCCACCTCCAATATTGAGTGTAGAAATAGGGGTGGGGGCAAATTGCGCGAGGGATTCTGCTAAGGCAAAGGTCTTGGTTTGAGCATCTATTATGGCTTCTGAGCGCAAATTTTGAGAGCCAGAAAAAATATGGAAACCGCAAAACTGTACTGAGCTGGGCCAGTTTTTTAAAATATCTGGTATTTGCTCTGCATCAATACCAAACTGTTTCGGGCCACCACTCATTTTCATGCCAGAGGTCTTTAACTCATAGTCAGGGTTAACCCTTAAGGCAACACGAGCTGTACAGTGTAATTGCTGACTAATTTTGACGATGCGTTGTAGCTCGTGCGCTGACTCAACATTAATTAAAATACCAGCAGCAATGGCGGATTGTAGTTCATGATCTTGTTTGCCTGGGCCTGCAAAGCTTATATTGTCAGCGGACATACCACTATTAAGTGCGGTATGTAGCTCAAGCTGAGAGGCAACATCCAAGCCATCTACAATGCCTGCCATATGATTAACAACAGCAGGCATAGGGTTTGCCTTAATGGCATAGTGCAGTTTCAGTGGGTCAGGTAAATAAGCTTTTAGCTCCGTGACCCGTTTAGTTAGAAGCTGGCGGTCATAAAGATAAAATGGTGTACGGCCTATAATATTAGCTACTTCAGAGATAGGGCGTTGAGCAACCATCATCTCATTATTGTGTGTCGAAATGCCCCACAGTGGAGCATGTTGGGGTCTTTTATCCATCAGTCGTTAACTCCGAATAATGTTTGGAACTGACTGGTAAGTAGTTTGCGGTCAATTTTGCCATTTGGGTTGCGAGGCAGTGTGGGTAGGCACTGCAATTGTGTTGGGACCATAAATCCTGGTAATTGAGCTTTACAAGTATTGATAACGGCGACTTCATCAACAGTGTTATCTGGTTGGGAGGCAGTAACGGCTAATACGATGGCCTGGCCCAACTGTGGATGAGGAATACCGAGGGCTACAACTTCTCCGACGAGGCCTGATGCATATACAACTTCTTCTACCTCAGAAGGGCTGACGCGATACCCGGAAGTTTTAATCATGTCATCATTGCGCCCAATAAAGTAGAGAAAACCCTCTTCATCTTTTTTGACAATATCGCCTGACCACACTGCCAGCTCTTCTGTAGGAATACCAGATAGCTTTGTTGGAGAAGGCCGAAAACGCAGCTGGGTTTTTTCCGTATCATTCCAGTAGCCCATGGCTACAAGGCTGCCACGATGGACCAGCTCGCCGGGTTCATGAGGTTCACATTCTTCACCTGCCTCATTAATGACAAGTAATTCTGCATTTGGAATGGCTTTACCCATTGAGGTTGGACGTTTTTCCAGTTCGCCTGGGGGTAAGTAACTTGATCGAAATGCTTCAGTTAAACCATACATCAGATATGGCTGGGTTTTTGGCAGGGCGCTTCTAAGTTTACTTAATGTAGCTGTAGGCATTGCGCCACCAGAGTTAGTGATATAGCGTAAAGAGTCTTTGGTTTCCTCGGGCCACTCCAGTTCAGCAAGCTGCACCCAAAGGGGAGGGACGGCAGCTAAACCCGTAATTTGGTAACGCTGAATGGCACGAATGACATCTTTAGGCAGTAGGTAATCCATGAGAAAACAGCTAGCACCCCGACTAAATGCAGTGGTGATCTGGCTTAAGCCATAGTCAAAACTCATGGGTAAGACCGCTAATAAGCGGTCTTTGGAGGTGTTTTCTAAATACTGAGCGACACTATGGGCGCCCGTCACCATATTTCGATGAGAAAGTACGACACCTTTAGGACGACCAGTACTACCTGATGTATACAAAATGGCAGCCATGTCTGTGTCAATGGTTGCAGTAGCTATTGGTGTCGGGCTTGTATTTAACCATTGCTGCCAGCTAATAACTGGGCAGGGTAGATGATGCTCTTCAGGCACATCATCTACACACACCACAAGACGTATATCATGACAATGTCTAAGCTCATCCATCAATTGTTGTAAGCGTGCCCGCTGTGTAATAAGCACTCTTACATTGCAATCTTGTAATATATATCTTACTTGAGCAGGCTTGAGGATAGGGTTGATAGGAACAAATGTGCCTCCTGCCATAGAGCAACCAAAAAAGGTAAATACTGCTTCGGGAAGTTTAGGTAAGTAAATCGCGACACGCTCAAATCGTCTAAGATCAGACTGGTGTAATGCTGTTGCCGTGAGCTGAACAGCTGATGCTAATGCTTTGTAGGTAATTGTTTGTGCTTTAAATCCCAAAGCGACTTGGTCTGGGTCATGAATATCCGTATGTTGGTAGAGTTCGTGAAGTAGTTGCGTCATTAGCAGTTGCTCATCCTTAAGAAATCAGTTTAAGGTAAGTACTATGAGTGTCATGGTTAATTAAGTAGCTATTGCAGTTTTATACTTTTACTGAAGAGTAAGATGGTGATGAATATTGTGCTTCCATTACATGGGAACCTTTGTTAAAACACTTGCTTTGGGTATAAGCATAGCTAATTAGAGCATTTGGTTGGTTATAAAATGAATGGAATCTTTTTGCAATTGCAGCAAACTGCTTTTGTGGTGTTAGCCTATTTTCTGCTTGGAATAAGTCAGTTAGCTTACGGTGCACGTTTTCCTGATGTAGTTGCTAAGGTAAAGCCATCAATTGTTGGGGTTGGAACCTATGATGCCATGGCATCACCTGCCGCACAGTTAATCGCTACCGGTTTTGTTGTGCATGATGGTTATCATGTTGTCACTAATGCCCATGCTATTCCTGAAATATATTCTGCAAAATATCAGGGTAAACGTAAGCTAGTTATTTTTGTAGGTCAGGGGCGTCGCCCGGAACTACGTGAAGCCCGTGTTTTACAGAAAGATGCTGCTCATGATTTAGTGTTGTTAAGAATTAAAGGAGCGCGCCTGCCTGCCTTAGCGCTAGGTCAAGCTAAACTGGCTAGGGAAGGAGAGGCTATTGCATTCACTGGTTACCCTATTGGTGCTGTGCTTGGCTTATATCCAGTTACGCATCAAGGTATTATTTCTAGTGTGACACCAATAGTTATACCTGCAGCGAATGCCAGGCAATTGGATATACAGCATATTAAGCGTTTAAGACATCCCTATAATGTTTTACAGTTAGATGCGACAGCTTACCCAGGAAATAGCGGCAGTCCCGTTTATTTAAGGCAGAGTGGAGAAGTGGTAGGTGTAATAAATAAAGTATTTGTTAAAGAAACAAAAGAATCTGTTTTACAAAAGCCAAGCGGAATTACTTATGCTATTCCCGTAAACCATGTTAAAGATTTAATTAAAAAGTTAACAGAAAATTAGCACATTATTAAAAGGGCGTACGCCGGTCAGTTTGTGAGCGGCGTTCTCCTGTTACTACAATACCACTTGAATCCCTAAAGGGAAAAAACACAGGTTGTGAATTTTTTCGGCGATCACCTGCTTGTCGTCCTTTTGTAAAAGCTTGCTCCATTTTCCCAGGTGGTGGCGTGTTGTCTGAAACCTGCTTTGAGACATACTGTCTGGCAGCAGCAGCAAAAATGTAGGTGAGTAAAATACCTACAAATATAAAGCCTAATAAGTAAAACCATATATGAGTCATTTTTTACTCCCTTATTAACAGATCAATAAGGTGACGCTGGTTTAAATACTAAGCAAATGCTAGGCCGCTTTTTTAATCTGCTGAATAAAAGAGCATATTCGCTTTTCTTTGAACCAACTGTAGCATTTCTGTAATAATTTCTGACGTTTGTTTTAAAGCTATTTCTCGATTTAGCCTGCCTTTTGGTACAATTCTTTCAGGTATTATTGAGTATGCTGTAGCAACCATGTATTTAAGGTCTGGCTATTAATTGACCTGTTTTTGGTAGTTTATTGAGCAAGGCCTTATTAGAGCTAAAGGCGAGCAGGATGGCTTGATCTTCCATTTAATCTCGTGAATGAAAAGTGTAAAAATTAATCAAATTCTCTAGATGTTTGATGAATCTGAGGGTGTTATGTCTGGTTGGATAGGGGTTGATCTTGACGGCACATTAGCGCGTTATGATCGCTGGAGAGGGCCTGAGCATATTGGTGAGCCAATAAAGCCAATGTTGGAAAGAGTGAAGAGTTGGTTGATGCAAGGTCAAGAAGTTCGAATCTTTACTGCAAGAGCCTCGATACCAGAGTATATACCTCATGTTGAACGCTGGTTAGAGAAAAATGGGCTTGCAGGGCTTGAAATAACTAATGTAAAAGATTTTAGAATGATTGAGTTATGGGATGATCGATGTGTACAGGTCATGACGAATAAAGGGCAACCTATTCGTACAAAAAGGCTATGGCGGGATAACTTAAGAAAACTACTTGTGAAGTTGTAAAAAATCATTTTCTTATTAGTTACTTATCAAGTTTTACAACAAAAATAAAAGGGCCTGTAAGAAAAGCCCTTATATTTATATTGTGGTTGTTTTTATGCCGTTGGTAAGTGATGTTTGTGTTACAACGGCTAGCGTGCGCCTTTACCAAATAAAATCACTTCGACGGTTTGAATTAGAATTAAGATGTCTAAAAATAAACTATGATTTTTTACATAGTAAAGGTCATATTGCAACTTATGTAGAGCATCTTTATCGGATGCACCGTAGGGATAGCAGAGCTGAGCCCAGCCAGCAATACCTGGTTTGATACGGTGGCGCTCGTTGTAATAAGGGATCTTGTCTGATAGTTGATGAACAAATTCAGGTCTTTCTGGTCGAGGACCCACGAATCCCATATCACCTCTTAATACATTAAAAATTTGTGGTAGCTCATCAATCCGGTATTTGCGAATAAATTTTCCTACCCGAGTAACGCGGGGATCATTTTGTTGGGCCCACTGTGGCTTGCCTTTTTTCTCTGCATCGATGCGCATACTTCTGAACTTTAATACATTAAATGTTTTACCGTTGAGTCCAACACGCTTTTGTTTGTACATGAGAGGAGCTTTGAAACCTTCTTCTAACCAGATCGCTACGACTGTGATTGCAATGAATGGCCAGGCAAAAGCTAATAGTGTTAGGCTGGCAAATATATCAAAGGCTCGCTCGGAGTATACGCGTAAGTTACTTTGGCCAAATCCGTCAGAAAAAATAATCCAACTTGGGTGTAATAAATCGAGTTCTATTTTGCCAGTCTCTCGTTCAAAAAAAGTGAGAACATCAACAACATCAATGCCACTTAACTTGCAGTCAAGCAAGTCATTGATTGGGAAGTTTCGGCGTCGATCATCTACAGCAACCACTATTTCATCAATATTATGCGCGTTAGCAAACTCTACAAGTGACTGAGTGCTGTTTAAAATATAGTCAGGGTTGACGATATCTTCTTCGTCAGCAATATGCATATAACCAACGATATTGAATCCTCTACGATCGGTTCTTCGACGTAATCGCTGGGCAATATTATTTGCACGATGTCCTGCACCAAGAACAAGCACTTGGCGCTTTAAAATATTTTCATCAACTAAGCGAGTAAAGAAGAAGCGAGTAACACCAATAGAGATGAAAGTGAAGAGTACGGTGAGTATAAAAACACCGCGGCCTATCAAAAGGCTAGGAAATAAGAAAAAACACAATGACAGGATAATACTGCCAAAAATAAAACTAATTGCTGCTCTGATCAGCATTCCTGTAAAGCCTTCCCTGAGCCTGGCTTGATAAAGGCCCATGGCAATCATGCTGATAATGAAAACCGTACCGAGCAATATGGCTCTGAAAATGAGAGGGGTATTAGGCTCACTATGGATGGGGTCAAATGTGCCAAACCTGGAGTAAGTGCCTAGGTATGTTGCAAGTACAAAAAGGCATAACTCAAATATACCTAGAAGGAGATAGGGGACTCGCACATGATGTTTGAAAATACGAATACTGCTCACCGAAACTCCCTTTTATTACGCATGGTAGTTATCTTAACTTTGTTATAAATAAAGGCTTTTTATAGCTAAAGGCTTTATTAAATTAACCGATATTTATTGCAAATTCTCACAAACTTGAGCTGAGTTATGCTGTGAAAAAAGAAAGCAAGAATTTAATAGATGGTTAAGAAAAAATCAGTTAACAAATTCAATTTTTTTAAATCCTTTTGTCTTTTGACCAGTAACAGCAAACTTAACTGGGGCTTGCTTCAGCTTCTTCGATAGTTGCAGACGGTGCAATTTGGCTGACAAGTAAACCTAAAAACACAAGCAGGACAGCCATAAGTTGTTGGTGTGTTAACTTCTCTCCAAGAATTATAAAAGCTAACAAGATAGTAAATACCGGAATTAGATTAACAAATACTGATGCTTGTGTTGCAGAAATATAGCTTAGTGAAATGTTGTAGAGTCCGTAAGCTCCCAATGTTACCACTATGCCCAAGTATACAATGGCAATAGTTGGTGTGTATGGGAACTCAGTTGGTAAATCAGTCAAAAACAGGGCTGGGGAAAAAAATAATGTCCCTATAAATGCCTGTATTGCTGTTAAGAATAGAGCAGAGTAACGTGAACTCAATTTCTTTACGACTAAGGTATAGCCTGTTGCGCAAATCATCGCAAGGAATTCAAAAAAGTTTCCTAATAGAGGATTAGGTGCGTCTGCAGATGACTTTCCTGAGAGGCTTAACCAGCAAGCACCAATAAGCGCAAGTGCTAAGCCTATACCCACTTGCTTATTAATTTTTTCCTTCAGAAAAATGGCCGCAGCAATCACCACAAGTAGAGGAAGTAGGGCAGTAATCATTCCTGCTGCAGAGGCTGTAGTGTTTTGTAGCGCATAGGTCTCACATAGAAAGTATAAGCAAGGCTCGAACAATCCCATGAGTGCTAAGTACTTCCAGTCACCAGCTTGATACTTGAAGCGATTGGCATATTTCCAAATGAATACAAAGCATGAGCTTGCAATTAGCATTCGAATGAATATGACGAGTAGGGGCGGGTAGGCTGTAAAAGCGATCTTGAGGGCGATGAAAGAGCTACCCCATAAGAACATTGCACAAACTAGCAGCATGCTAGCAAGCAGATTTGGCTTTGCACTCCAATTGCGCATTGACACTTCAACCTTTTTGTAATGGAGCTGTTTGTTTTATCAGAGGGGAATTAGTATAGCTGAAGTGAATTAATGTGATAAGAGCACCAACAGTGATTACTGCTGGTGCTAATCATAGCAGGGAAATGTTTAAGGTTAATTACGAATATCTAGGCACCCTTGCTTAGCAGCTTGTAACTGTCTACACAGTGTTTGTGCCTGACGACGGTCACTCAGCCCACTAAAGACAACACGGTAGTAAACACCCTTACTCCCCATATTTGACTCTTTAACTTCAGATGTTAGTCCACCCAGTAATTGAGAGTGCTGAGACTGAATTTTACTCGCAGCTTGTTGGGCTGCATTGGCAGACCGGTAAGATGCGAGCTGAACTCCCCAGCCTGGCCCACCACTAGAAACAGGTGCATTGCTTTGAGCTTGAGATGAAGAGACTCCTCTGCGTGCTGCAGGGGCAGGATCTTGCCAAATAGTAGGCTTATTACTTGATCCTTGCTGACGTTTTTGAGGGCTGTCAAATAAGCCACTGGCATCTTGTGGAAGCACTCGATCAAGCTTAAATTTCTCAGATTTTTTATCAAGCTTATTGCGAACCATCTTTATTGAAGAGTACTTATCATCTGTAAGCGATGCGTTTTCTTGCTCATTCAGCACTATCGAGGTTTTGATAAAAACCATCAGGTTTCTTTTAGTATGCGTATCTGTATCGTTTTCAAATAGTCTTCCTAGTAAGGGAATAGAGCTGAGAAAAGGAACAGCGCTTTCAGACTGGCTTACATCATCTTGAACCAAACCTCCAAGGACAATCGTTTCATTATTATTAACCTGGATTGTACTCTTTATAGTTCGCTTATTAGTAACCAAACCATCAACACCACTTTCAGAGCTTGGAACCACAGCAGAAATTTCTTGATCTACTTCTAAACGAAGGGTTTCACCTTCATTGATGTGAGGTGTAACTTTTAAACGAACACCTACATCTTTTCGCTCAGTAGTAGTAAAAGGGTTGCTGGAACCTGATGAGTCAGTAGTGTAGGAACCTGTTTCAAATGGGACTTCCTGACCTACCAGAATTTCAGCTTCCTCATTATCCAGAGTCATAATGCTGGGTGTTGATAGTAAATTACTATTCGCGGTCGTGGTCAGGGCATTAACAAGAACACCAAAGTTTGAGTTACGAAGCGCAACACTACCAATACTTATTTTACTGTTATCAAGAATGGCGCCTGTGATTGAGCTTTTTGCACTGTCTTTTCCTGAAGATGTTTTTGTTCCATCTATGCCCCACTGAATACCGAGTGCTTCATTAATACTGCCAGAGACCTCCACAATTGCTGCTTCAATTAACACTTGAGCACGTCTAACATCTAGCTTGCGCACAATATTTTCAATTTCACGAACTAACTCTGGGGCTGCAGCAATAATCAGCGCGTTGTTATCAACATCAGCTTTAACTGCTACCTGTTTAGACTCTTTGCTATCTTTGCCTCCTGCAACACTGCCACTGAGTGATTTTGTTAGGTCTGCCAGTGTTTCTGCTAGTTTTTCAGCATCAGCGTGACGTAAGTGAATAACACGTGTTAATGATGTTGCTTCAGAAGCAACGTCCATTGCTTTTGCGAGGCGGCGGACTTGCTGACGAAACTGAGGCTTACCTGTAACCAAAAGACGGTTGGTTCGTTCGTCAGCGATGAGTTCACCACTGAGTTTACGGTTTTGCTGCTTGCCAAGTAAGCTTTCTTTAATCACTTTAACCAGATCACCAACCCAGGCATGTTCCAGTTTTATGATGTCAAAGTTGGTACTCTCTGCCATGTCCATTTCACGGATAAGCTTGGCCAGTCGATTAACATTGCTGACATGGTCACTAATGATGATGGAGTTACTGGATGCGATGGCTGCAGCGTGGCCGTATTGAGGGATTAGAGGCCGTATTACAGGTATTAATTCGACAGCAGATAGATTTACCAACTCCACTACGCGTGTGATCATTGTGCCAGAGTTAGGCTTAGTGTTTGGTGCGAACTCTGGTGCATCACTTTTAGCACGATTGATAGGAACGATATTGAGCATCTTGCCCTGAGGAACTGCAGTAAACCCATTGGCTTGAAGTACAGAGAGGAATACATCGTATATTTCCTCTTTGGACAATGGTGTCGATGAAACCACAGTCACGTTATTCATGCTTTTTATACGTGGGTCTATGATGATGGTTTGTCCCGTTATCGAGGCAACCTGAGCGATGAACTCACGAATATCAGCATTTTTTTGGTTTATGGTCCACTTTTTTTCTGTTTCAGCGTTTTCTGCATAACTATGTATTGGCATAGAAGCACAAAAACAGAGTAAAGAGGCATTTATTAAAAGCCGGGTGAAACGGCCAAGTTTAGTTTTTGGATGTTGGTAAGGCATGAGTGTTTTCCAAAAGTCCCGACACTTTTCCTCGTTCTTGACAGTTAAAGGCAGCATGCTTTAACCCCCTGTGGAGCTGTTTTCGAGAGCACGCATCCTTTCTCTGAGCTCTTGCATTCGTTGTTTTATCTGAGACTGGTCGTAGCTCGGTGTATAAATCGGTGCTTTTTCCTCTTTGCGCTTAACCGGAGTTGCTGGCAATAACGACGTGGGTTCTGGGCGGGAAAAAGCAGAATCTTGAGTAGGCTGTATAGGCGCTTTTGGTAGCTGAGTTATATTCACTTCAATGGCTTGGAAGCGACTTTGTCCATGAGCTTCAGGAAAATAAAGTGTTTCAAGGACTCCATTTCGAGAAATAACAATATGATCAGAGTGCACTTTATCAAGCTGCGCATTGCCCGGTAATGTATCCCCTACATAATAAAGTGCAGTGCGCCGGTCGCTTCCTTCTATAATGGCACTGGACAGTTTGTCATCAGCATTCGCAAAAGCGCCTTTAAGTATTAATCGTAGATTAGTTTTAGGGATGTTTTTTTGGACAGTTTGTGGGTCCTGACCTCGGCCAAATAAGAGTGCAACATTGGCGGGATTAATAGCAGCCTTTTGGTATTGAGAGGGTTGCCGAATGATTTCTGGCTGTGCAGGCTCAGCAATGAGAAGGGTATAAATAGACAAACCTTGGGAAGCAACTGTCATTCCTATTATGGTTAACAGAACGAAGATGAGCACCGAAATATTTTTGGGATGCCCCAAGATAAGGTAAGGAGGTAGTGAAGCTGCTTTCATTACTGATTATTCTATATTCTATAGTGATCGTTTGTTTGGTCAGTTGTTGAGTAAGGAAATGTACCACAACAAACGTATTATTAATGACATAATAACAGCAAATGCTTGAAACGGGTCAAGCAAGTAGCTGTAAGACTGTGAAATTTTTAAAAAATATTATTCCCTTAATGCTTTAGTGCTCAAAAAAAAGGTGACCAAATTTACAAAATAGGTCTATGACTAAATAGTCTAGTTATAGATTGTTTGCACTTGGTTCACAACTGATGTAAACCATTGGGAACTGTTGGCTTTGTTTAAGACCTAAAAGGAAGCAAATGGTTCAAAGCAGCAGGTGCTCATACTAGCCTCCAGACTAGCTATGTCGAGTTAGTGAAATTGGGCATAGATGCTAGTAGCTATCCCAGGCATAATCTTACTATTGATAATCATAATTTCGGGTGGGTAGATGACTGCGCAAGTACAAATTAAGTCAGTCCAAAAAGAGGCTGCGAATACTGAAAACAAGGATGTGTCGTCGCAGCCAGAACTAACAAATCAAGAAGTCTCCTTTGAGGAAAAGCGCCTACCTTTTGCGTTTGCTAAGAAATATGGTGTGCTTTTTCAAACGCAGGAAGATGGCCATGTTCGGGTGTTCCATAAGAAGGGCTTGACGCCCATGATTGCAGCTGAGCTGAGGCGTTACACTGCAGCCAGCATGAGTTATGAGCTTGTGGATGAAGATCGTTTTGGTGAATTGCTTTCTGTAATTTACCAAAGTGATAGCGGAGCACTGCAAAACGTTGCTGGTATTGGCGATGACATGGACTTGGCTAGTTTGGCTGATCAGGTTCCAGAGTCTGAAGACTTACTTGAACAGGCTGATGATGCCCCCGTTATTCGATTGATCAATGCCATTTTATCAGAAGGTATTAAAGAAGGAACATCAGATATTCATATTGAGACCTTTGAAAAACACTTAGCTGTGCGCTTCAGGGTCGATGGTGTGCTACAGGAAAAGCTGCGATTGAAAAGGCAGCTTGCGCCGCTACTAACTTCTCGTATCAAAGTTATGTCTAAGCTGGACATTGCCGAAAAAAGAGTACCTCAAGATGGGCGTATTGCTTTGCGAGTAGCTGGCAAAGAAGTTGACGTGCGGGTATCTACGTTGCCATCTAACAGTGGTGAGCGGATTGTAATGCGTCTGTTAGATAAATCAGCTGGGCGTTTGAACTTAACCCACTTAGGTATGTCTGCTGATGATATGCAGCTGATGAAGACTATTCTATCTCGTCCTCATGGCATTATTCTTGTCACAGGGCCAACAGGTTCGGGTAAAACAACTTCGCTTTACGCTGCTCTTTCAACACTTAATGATCAAACACGTAATATCCTTACGGTAGAAGACCCGATTGAGTATAACCTGGAAGGCATTGGTCAAACACAAGTCAATACTAAAGTTGATATGACCTTTGCGCGTGGTTTGCGCGCTATCCTCCGGCAAGACCCTGATGTGGTCATGGTAGGTGAGATCCGTGATACTGAAACGGCTGAAATAGCTGTACAAGCTAGTTTAACTGGGCACTTAGTTTTATCTACTTTACACACTAACAGTGCTGTTGGTGCGATAACCCGCTTACAGGACATGGGTGTAGAGCCATTTTTATTGTCTTCAAGTCTTGTTGGTGTTGTTGCTCAGCGGCTAGTACGCCGGTTGTGTCAGAGCTGTAAAGACCCTTACCGTCCTGATGATGCAGAGTGCTTGAGGCTGCATTTAAATGTAGATGTGCCGCCAGAGATTTACCGAGCAAAAGGCTGCGCTGACTGTAACTATACTGGTTATAAAGGGCGAAACGGGATTTATGAAATTATCCCGATTGATAGTGAAGTGAGACGGTTAATTCATAACCAAGCAGGCGAGCAAGAAATTATTGAATACGTTCGCATTAATCGACCCAGTATTCGTGAAGATGGACGGCGTAAAGTGCTTGCAGGGTTAACTACTCTGGAAGAAGTTTTAAGGGTAACACAAGAAGATTAGCAGAAGGTTTAAGTGTGGCCGCTTACGAATTTACAGCCCTGAATGCCAAGGGAAAGCAAGAACGTGGTACATTGGAAGCAGATAGTGCTCGACAGGTTCGACAACTGCTTCGAGAGAAAAAACTTACACCCTTAACCGTTGAGGTTGCATCGCAGCAAGAGCGCAAAGCAAAGGGTGGTGGTAGTATTCTTGCGGGAGGCATTTCTACATCAGCACTCGCACTGCTTATTCGTCAATTAGCAACATTAATTCAAGCCGCTCTTCCGATCGAAGAGGCTTTACGAGCTGTAGCTGAGCAGCAGGAAAAGCAGCGTATTAAAAATATTGTGCTATCAGTTCGCTCTAAGGTTTTGGAGGGCTATACCTTAGCACAAAGCATGGAGTGCTTCCCTGGTGTTTTTCCTTCGATGTATTGTGCAACGGTTTCTGCAGGAGAGCATGCTGGTTTTTTGGATAAAGTGCTTAATCAGTTGGCAGATTATTCAGAGTCTCGCCAGCAGTCTCAGCAGAAAATAAAAATGGCACTGGTGTATCCAGCATTATTAATACTGGCTTCTTTTGGGATTGTTGCCTTTCTATTAGGCTTTGTGGTTCCAGATATTGTTAAGGTCTTTATTGATAGTGGTCAGGAACTTCCTGCGCTTACCACAATCTTGATATCATTGAGTGATGTCTTTAAGGGCTTCTGGTATCTCATAGTACTTGCCATTATTGGTATTGTGGTGACTACCCGTTACCTATTAAGCAAACCTCCTATTAAGCTTCGTTTTCATCGCTTTATTTTGCGGGTGCCGCTAGTAGGGCGTTTGAATCGGCAGATGAATACGGCACGTTTTGCCAGTACGCTAAGTATTCTGACACGAAGTGGAGTGCCCTTAGTTGAAGCGTTAAAAATTGCCACAGAGGTAGTTTCTAACCTTTATATCAAACAGGCGCTCAGTACTTTGCCACAACAGGTGAGTGAAGGGGTGAGCTTGACTAAGGCGATGGAGCAGACAGGTCATTTTGCACCCATGATGCTACATATGATTGCGAGTGGAGAGGCCAGTGGGGAACTTGATGATATGCTGGAGCGAACAGCGCGAAGTCAGGAGACTGATTTAGAAAGTCGAATGGCGGTTATAGTTGGCTTATTCGAACCGCTGACGCTCATGTTTATGGGGGGGATAGTGTTGATAATTGTACTTGCAGTGCTATTACCGATCCTCAACATGAACCAGCTTCTAGGTTAATACAACGAGAATGTAAGGAATGAAACTGTGAGAAGAAATGTTGCAAGGCCGAAGCAGTCAGGCTTTACCCTTATCGAGATTATGGTTGTTGTAGTTATTTTGGGTATCTTGGGTGCGCTTGTGGTGCCTAAGATAATGAGCCGTCCTGATCAGGCTAAAGTGACTGTTGCTCGATCAGATATTGCAAACATTAAAACAGCACTGGAAATGTATAAGCTTGATAACCATAACTATCCCAGCACAGACCAAGGACTAGAAGCACTGGTGCGTAAACCCAGTGGTCAGCCTGAAGCCCGTAACTGGAATCCTGATGGCTATTTAGAGAAAATTCCAGTAGACCCATGGGGACGTCATTATCAGTTTCAGTCACCAGGTAACCATGGCAAGTTTGACCTTTATTCGTTAGGTGCTGATGGTAAAAAAGGTGGTGAAGGCTTTGATACAGACATCACCAGTTGGGAAGGCTAAGTAAGTGACTTCTTTGCCCTCTAAAATGCATGTGTCAAAAGGCTTTACCCTTGTTGAAGTATTGGTGGTTATCGTCATTATCGGTACCCTTGTAGGCATCACAATGGTAAGTCCATTAATGCGAGATGGAGGGCAAAAAGTTTTACAGGATGAGTCTCAGCGGTTGCAGCAGCTGTTTCAGCTTGCGGCTGACCACGCTCTGCTCAAAGGAGTTGAGCTTGGTTTTAAGAGTGATGGCCGTCGTTATGAGTGGTTACAATTTAATGAAGGGGAAGGGGCTTGGCAGCCTATTGAAGAAGGCCACTTTCAGCAGTATGAAATGCCTGATGGACTAATCTTGGATGTAAAGCCTGAAGAAGATCCCTTCCTGAATAGTAAGTCAACAACCCTATCCAAAAGTAAAAGCAACTCTACTAAGCAAAAAGATAAAGGAAAAGTAACGCCTGATGTAGTTGTATATAGTGACTCTCAGGTTACGCCTTTTCGAATGACTCTCTCCGATGATAACTCCAAAACACCTTATTATTTAGTCACTGATGGTTTTAATGGCATTGAAGTTAAAACAGAAAAGTAAAGGGTTTACGCTGCTAGAAGTCATGATTGCATTAGCGATATTTGCTTCTGCAGCTGCAGTTGTTGCTATGTCTGGATCAACAGGTGTTAGACAGGCTGCTTATCTCGAAGACAAAATCCTTGCTGGCTGGGTTGCAGAAAACTATCTAAATCAACTCAAGCTTTCCCGTGACTGGCCTGATACCGGTGATAAACAGGCCTCAGTCCGTTTTGCGGAAAGGGACTGGCAGGTTATTGCTGAGATAAAAACAACCGGTCAGGATGGGTTTAGGCGTGTTGAAGTTGCGGTTATTCCTGAGCAAGGTGGTAGTGTTAATAAAGAGCGAAGTCTTTATCGCATGATTGGCTTCTTAAGGAAGCAGAGCGAATGAAGCCTTTGCTAAACGCAAATATCAAGCGAAAAGCTCAAAGTGGTGGCTTTACGCTTTTAGAGCTGATGATTGCCATTGCCATTTTTTCTATCGTGAGTATGGCTGCATATTCATTGTTTCATACAACCGCACGGACACAAGCGGTCACAGAGAAAAGCCTTAAGCGACTGAATGAAGTACAACGGGCCTTTCTGATTATGGAAAAAGACTTTTCACAGTTAGCCCCTCGCCCAATAAAGAGTGAACTAGGGGAAGTGCTACCAGCTTTTGTAGCTAATCAGGGGGGGTATTTAGTTGAGTTTACCCGGCAAGGATGGCGTAATCCTGCGCTGGCCAAGCGCAGTGAATTTCAGCGTGTCGCCTACACGCTTGAAGATGACAAACTTATTCGGCGATTTTGGTTGGTGCTAGATCGTGCACCTAATCCTCCCTATAAAGAGCAAGTGATTTTAACTAGTGTTAATAGCATTAGTTTCCGTTTCCTCAATCAAGAGCATAACTGGGTAGAAGACTGGGCTGTGGCAAATAATCCTGGAGCATCAGACCCTTTTGCTAACAATAAGGGGGCAGACCCTAACGAACTTGTGCCTGGAGGGGTTGAGTTGGCCCTAGATGATCCTCGTTACGGTCGGATGGTCAGGTACTTTGTGGGGGTGAGTACACCAAAAGCACAGCAGAAAAACCAGATTCCTAACATTCCTGGAGGGGGATAGCTATGCGAGATAAAAACCCTACTCCCTCGTTTCCAATGCGTCAGCGTGGTGTCGCCCTGATTTTTGTGATGGTAATTTTTAGTTTGATCAGTGTGATGGTAGCAAAAGTAGTAACTGAGCTTCATTTCCAGACAGATAGAACATCCCACTTTTTAATGCGGAGCCAAGCTCGAGCCTATGCTTTAGCCGCAGAAGATTTGGTTGCTCAATTATTATTAGCTGATTTAGAAAACGATAAAAAAAACCAACCTGCAGGATCAACTACCCCTCCTAATACAGGGACTGGTAATACACAAAACTCCTCCACAGTTGACCATTTAAAAGAGCCTTGGAGTCTTATTGATCGCTACTACCCTCTAGATGAAATTGAGTCAGGGGTTATTGGGGAAAGTAAAGATAAGGAAAAAATTAAAGAAGGTGATTACATTTATATTAATGTGATTGACTTGCAAGGTTATATCAATGTGAATTGGCTTTCTTCTTCCTCAAGCTCAACCCCTTCAACTGCAGAGCCTCCACGAAGTGTTGATGGTGATGATAGTAGCAAGGGGAAGACAAAAGGAAGTGGTGGTAAGGACTTATTTAATAACCTGATCACTAAGCTGGGTCTTAATGTGCCTACTCAGCAGATAACCGACTGGGTGGATGAAAATGATCAAACTACCCCTGGTGGTGGCTTTGAGGATAACGAGTATTTGCTGAATGAGATGCCTTATCGAGCAGCTGACAGGGCGATTACATCAATTTCTGAATTAATGTTTTTACCTAAAATGGAGCCCAAGCTTTATAAGCAATTAGCGCCTTATCTTGTCGCATTACCTCCAGACGCTAAGTTAAATATTAATACAGCTCCCAAAGAGGTTTTAATGTCGCTGCTGCCTAATATGCAGGAAGCGCAAGCCGAAGAAATAATTCGCCAACGAGGTGATAAGGGATTTGAGTCGGTCGATAAGTTGACGTCATTGTCTATGTTTGCTGGGCAAGGGAATAAACTAAATAAAGACGCATTAGTTGTATCCAGTAACTATTTTTTAGCAGTAATTACCGTTAAGTTTGCTGATGCGCGTTATCATATGCTTAGTTATTACAAGCGTGCAGAGAAGCAAGTTGATGTTATCTCTCGGGCAGAAGGGCGTTTGCCAGCACCTTTAGTTCAAAATAAACCCAAAAAGACATAAATTAGGCTGTTAATTGGTATGGAACGTCACCTTTTTGTACGGATTTTATCTCTACCTAGTGAAGACCCTGCAGACATTGATACTGAGTGGCTGCTGTGTTCCAGTGAAGGTGAGGTTATTAGTGGTCCCGCTAAAGGAAGCTTGTTATCGATAGAGGAAACGCTTGCTGAAGAAAACGCTTTAGGTCAGGCGAAGACAGTGTTTATTTTGCCAGGTGATCAGGCATTACTGGTGAAAGTGCCTGTCAGTGAAGCTCAAATGAAGCATATAAAGCAAGCTTTGCCCTATATGCTAGAAGATCACTTGGTTAATGATGTGGATGATATGCTTATTGTCACCAATAGCCAGGTGAATGAAGGAACGCTTCCTGTTGCGGCTATTGCGCATGAGTCAATGAGTAAACTGTTTGCGGCTATTTCTGACTTGGCGCTGAACCCTTATCTTTGTATCTCTGAGGCTCAGTTAGTCAATACCACCTCTTCAGAAGTTATACAGGTTGTTGTTGAAGGGGATAAAGCTTTAATGGCTATTCCAGAAGACAACTACTTTAGTGTAGACACTTCCATTTTACCAATGACGTTACAAACGGTATTAGAAAACCCCGCTGAGTATCGTATGATTGATGCTGAGGATGACCCTACATTGGCAATGTCGGCAGGATATACTCGGCTAAAAGTGACTGTAGCTAAGCCTGTTACTTTAGAAATAAAACGATTATTAAAACAGTTAGAACATCAGTTGCAGCAGTACCAAATTGAGCTGGAATTTTCTGCGTTAAAGGGTGCTATTTTTCATTATTTGTGTCGCAGTTTTTTACAGAATCAAAACCGCCAAAAATATATTAACCTCTTTCAAAACCAATATTCCGTGAGTGCTGACAGTGGTGCAGGGTTTGCGAAGTGGAAAAGTGTTATCTATTTGGCGGCAACCTGGGTGGTTGTCACGTTAGGTCTGCATTTAGGGCAGGCCATTTACTTTGGCCAGCAAAGTGATGCTTTACACCAACAGGCAGAGGAAGTTTTTCGTTCGATATATCCGAATGCACGCAATGTTTTTGACCTTAAAGACAGTATGACAAGCCGGATGAAACAAAATGCTTCTTCAGGTGGTGAGGGGGTATTTATCAAATTACTGGTAGATGTTTCATCAGTCACCCAGCAGTTGGGGAGCCAGCAAATAAAACCTAAAAGCCTGGACTTTAATAGTTCTGGTAATTCTCTAATGCTTGAAGTGAATGCTAAGAGTTATGAAGTATTGGATGCTTATGTCAATCAGTTAAAGCAACGGGGTATGAGTGCCAAGCTGGAAACAGCTAATCAAGAAAAAGAGACTGTTTTAGCACGTATTAATATTCAAGCATAGCAAGGTAGATTGATAGTATGGCATCACCTTTCAAGGAAAAAATAACTGCACAGTTAAATGCAATGCCAGAGCGAGATCGGCGCGCTTTGGTCATTATGGTTGTTGCTGTCACATTAACTGTGGTGTACATGTTGATTTGGGAACCGATCATGCAGTGGTCTGATGAGTCCCGCAAGGAGTATCAGTCAAATATGGATACGCTTGCTTTTATTCAGGCGAATGAGCAAGCAGCTAGGCAAAGTACAAGTCAGGGTGTGCAGCAGGTTTCACGAGATAAATTATCAGCAGTCGTCACTGGAGCAGCCAGGCAACAAGGCATTAAATTAAGTCGGGTACAACCTTCGAATGAGGGTGTGACAGTATGGATGGACAAGGTTGCCTATCAGAAGCTACTGGCGTGGGTCATTAACTTGCATAATCAATATCACTTTTCTATCGATAAAATTAGGATTGATGCTCAAGATGAAGCTGGCATGGTAAGAGCCTATCTGAGTATTACTATGTAAAGTCTTATCAATAATGCGCTTACGGTGCCTTGCTTATACGGCGGTTGTTTTATACTCGGACAAATAAGTGTTATGGATTACGTGTATAAAAATGATTTGTGAAGGAGGGTAAATTCTGCTCGATATAAAAGTACTGGAGTGCTTTAGTAGTAAAGCATAGTTTTTAGATTGTCAGGCAATATATTAACTGTTGACTCTGAGAAAAATACCAGTAGAATGCGCATCACCTGTCGGGCAGGTAGCTCAGCTGGGAGAGCATCGCCCTTACAAGGCGAGGGTCGGGGGTTCGAACCCCTCCCTGCCCACCACGTCAGGTTAGTAGAGCAAGTGACACAGTATAAGATGTGGAGCGGTAGTTCAGTTGGTTAGAATACCGGCCTGTCACGCCGGGGGTCGCGGGTTCGAGTCCCGTCCGCTCCGCCATATCTAAAGATCTTAAATCCCCTCATTACTACTTCATGCTTTAAATCAAGTTTTCTAGTCTCATGAACTCCATTTCTAGCATTTAATTACCAAAGCTTACTTTATTAAGCTATTCTCAACAGTGGCTTAGTTATTGCCTTACTTTACCTGCTGATCTTTAACGTAGCATTTGCAAGCCAGGTGGTTTTTGGCTGCCTCAAATACAAGAGTGGTGTGTATAAAACCTTTGATGTACGCATAGTGATCGGTATTAATAACTTTTGCACAAATAGAGGGCACTTAAATGGAAGATTATGTTGAGGAGCTGTTAGAGCAACAACAACAGTCAGAAGACTGGTTTGAACTGGCAGAGCAACACGAAACACCTGTAGATTTTCCTTTGGATTATGAAGAGTAATTTGACTCTTTTTGTCGTACTTGACCAGGAGTTTGTTTAGTCCAACGTTTAAATGCTCGCTGGAAGGCTTCTGGGGATGAAAAGCCTAATAAATAAGCAATTTCTGAAAAGCTAAGTGGTGTTTCTTTTACATAGTTAAGCGCTAAATCCAACCGGGTTTGATTGAGTAATTTTTGAAAAGACGTATTTTCTTCATTAAGTTTACGTCTCAGTGTCCACTGAGATAAACCTAACTGTGATGCAGTGAACTCTAGTGTGGGCTGACCTCCATGCAGTTCCCGTGAAAGGATACGAGCGACGCGTTCCTGCCATCGAGCAGAAAAGGTGAGTTGTTTTTTCTTTTGCTCGCATACAGCCAGTAGCGAGTTATACATAACATGATGTCTAAACCGATTACTCTGTGTAAGAGATGATACAGAGATGACTAGCTTATTAAATGGTTGAGAAAAGTAGACTGGACACTTAAAAAACTGTTTAAACTGATTGGCATAGGCTGGTGCAGGAAACTCAAAGAATACCTCTGCCAGAAGATTTTCAGGTTTAGCAAGCCAGCGCAACGTTTTTAACCAGCTTAGTAAAACAGACTCAGCAATAAATTGGTTATAAACCGTATACGGAGAAATACTGTAAAAGTTTATATGACAACTGTCTCCTGAATATTCAATAAAAGACTCCCCTCGCACACTTTCACTGGTTAGGCATTCATAATCTATCAATGCTGTTATCGCCATTTTTAGATTGGGTGCACTCATTGCTAATAAGCCAGCTAAGCCCCACTGCTGGATGGGAGCATGTTGTCCCATTATTAAGCCAAGGTAGGGTTCTTGAGTTAATGTAATTGCTGCAGCCCCCAGATGCATAAACCGAGCAATACTCACTTGCTGCTGTTCATCATTCAGCGTTGGCAGTGCTAACCCAAACTCATTTAATAAAGGTTCAGGCCTTTTGCCACAGCGACGAATTGCATTAGCCAGTGTCTCTATATAGGTTACTGAAACATTACCTAACTTCATCAGTACCTGCTCATCATGGTCAGTAAAGTGTCACTCTTAATCATTGTCGGCATTATAAGACAGATTTATGGTAAGCCGCAGAAAAACAAATGAATGCCTGATTAGGAGTGATCATGAATCAACATTACCCTCACTTACTAAAACCACTTGATTTAGGGTTCACCACGTTAGCCAATCGTGTGTTAATGGGGTCAATGCATACAGGATTAGAAGAAAGACCTAATGGTTTTGAGCGTTTGGCTGCCTTTTACCGAGAGCGAGCACTAGGTGGTGTCGGATTAATCGTGACAGGAGGCATCAGTCCGAATGAAGTGGGTGCTGTTCTAAAGGGAGCAGCAAAATTGACCAATAGCAAAGAGGTGGCGCAACATAAGGTTATTACTCAGGCAGTCCATGATGTTGGCGGTAAAATATGTATGCAAATTCTCCATGCGGGGCGTTATGCATACAATCCCGCTAATGTTGCACCTTCTGCAATTCAGGCACCGATTAACCCGTTCAAGCCTCATGCTTTGACTTCAGAAGAAGTAGAGCAACAAATTTCTGACTTTGTACAATGTGCCCAGCTCGCAAAAGAATCGGGATATGATGGTGTAGAAATCATGGGTTCTGAAGGCTACCTGATTAATCAGTTTATCGTGGCGGCGACGAACCAAAGAGATGATGAATGGGGGGGCGCTTTTAATCAACGCATCAGATTTCCTATTGAAATTGTTCGGCGTACTCGAGAAGCTGTTGGAGAAGACTTTATCATCATTTTCAGGCTTTCTATGTTGGATTTAGTGCCAGGTGGCAGCCAGTGGGATGAAGTAGTTACGCTGGCTCAGGCGATTGAGCAGGCAGGTGCAACCTTGATCAATACTGGCATTGGCTGGCATGAAGCAAGAGTGCCGACAATTGCCACAATGGTTCCTCGGGGAGCCTTTGCAGAAGTTACAGCAAGACTGCGCCCTTCAGTAACAATTCCAGTGATCGCAACCAATCGTATCAATACCCCAGAAATAGCAGAGAATATTTTGGCAGCTAACCAAGCAGATATGGTTTCTATGGCGCGTCCTTTCCTAGCGGATGCATACTTTGTCAATAAAGCAGCTGAAGGACATTCAAACCTTATTAATACCTGTATTGCCTGCAACCAAGCTTGTCTTGATCACACCTTTCAAATGAAGCTGACCAGCTGTTTGGTTAATCCACGCGCTTGCCATGAGACAGAGCTGGTTATTCGTCCTGTGAATGGAGCAGCAAAGAAAATAGCGGTTGTTGGTGCTGGCCCAGCTGGACTTGCCTTTGCCTGTACTGCTGCAGAACGAGGTCATGAAGTAACACTTTTTGAACAAAGTGATCAAATTGGTGGACAGTTTAATTTAGCCAAACAGATACCTGGTAAAGAGGAGTTTCATGAAACGTTAAGGTATTTTACCCAACGTTTACAGTTGGCGGGTGTGCGTGTGAAAACAGGAGTGCCCGTTAAGGCTGATGATTTAATTGCGCAGCAGTTTGATGAAGTTATTTTAGCCACAGGAGTATCTCCTCGAACCCCTGAAATTCCTGGTATTGGGCATCCTTTAGTGATGAGTTATTTAGATGTGATTAAAAAGCAGAAGCCTGTTGGGAATAACGTGGTAATTATTGGCGCAGGAGGTATAGGGTTTGATGTGGCAGAGTATATAACCCATAAGTCTTCAGAGGCATCAGAACCTCAGGCATTTTGCCATGAATGGGGAATTGATCTTTCAGTCAGTGAGCGAGGTGGCATTATTGCTTCGGATCATTCTCGTCCCGAGCGTAAGGTCTTTTTATTACAGCGCAAAAAGTCAAAAGTGGGCAAAAATCTTGGCAAAACAACGGGCTGGATTCATCGCGCACAGCTTAAACAGCGCGGTGTTGAGATGATGAATGACGTCCAGTATGAGCGGATTGAAGCGAATGGAATTCATGTAACGGTTGGGGGAAGTCCATCGTTTATAGCAGCAGAGTCGATTATTATTTGTGCTGGCCAGGATCCTGATCAAGCCCTTTATCAACCATTAGCTTCTGCAGGCATGAGTGTGCATTTGATAGGTGGTGCAGATAAAGCGGCAGAGTTGGATGCCAAACGCGCAATTGCTCAGGGAACTGAGTTAGCCGCTAAGTTATAGTGTTGCTATTAAAGGCTAATTAAAACAAAGCGTTAACACGACTGTTTGAATTATTTACCGCTTAGCTATCGATAACTGGTTGTTTTTTAAACGAACTATTGCTATGGAAATCACATTTTTTGTGCAGTAGTTTCACTACAATGAGGCGAACGTGCAAAGCTAACTATCTGAAAAGTAGAAATAATTTTGCATATCGTTATTTCGATTAGTTCTCAGGGTGACCGAGAACTAATCTGTAAAAATGAGTGGCTTGTTGTTTTTTAAACCTGGTCATTTCATTGGTGTAGTGAATCGTTATGATAACAAGCTGGTATTACCTATTTTCTTACAAGGTAAAAGGAGTTCGCCTTGAATAAGTTCGCTGAAGCAGTCATGTTTTTCAACACAAAAGGCATTTGCAAACAAATGCTTATGTCTGAGTTTGAAGCAGTTCTTGACGGTGTCGTTCATTTAGAAGAATTTAAAACTCAAACAGTTAAAGGTGCTTACGTGCAAATTGATGCAAATTTGCATGTAACTGCGGCTGTTTTATTCCTCTTGGATTTTGATCGAGAGGGTATGGCAGATCGCAGCTGGAATGTGCCATTAAAGCATATGTCATCTGTGGCTGATAAAGGCCCTAACTTAGGTGCAGGACCTATCCGGCTGGCCACTCGGACTAATTGTCCTGTGAACTGGCATCATGCCAGTCTATGGGACTATCGTCAGAATGCTTCAGTTAATGAACTTGTGCTACTAAAAGCGGCCGCTAAACGTAACCGGTTGCGCCTTTTTACAGACATTAATAACACAACTGTCGTTAAACTGGTTCAAAACAATGAACCAGAGCCAACTCAGTTAGCTGCGGCTCGTGCTATCAAGGCAGTTAAGTTGCATGAAGAAAAACTGGCTAAACTGGCATTGCAAAGCAAAGAAGAAATAGCGCGTCTTAAGCAACAGTTTAGCCACGAGCTTGCACGTTATAAGCAAGAATTAGCGTTAGCAAAGCAAGCTAATGAACAGTTAGCTAATAAAAACCGCGCACTGGTTATGAAACTTGAAAATCAAAAACAACAGTTTCAAGAAAGTCGTAACGAAATGACACAGCTGCTAAAAGAAATTGAGCAGCAGAGCCGTGCAGAGCTGGCAACAATGCAGCAGCAATTAGAGTTTCAGATTAGAACTAAGGTTCGTTCTGCAACGCAAGAGTTAAAAGAGCAGCTACGTGCTAAAGAAGTTGAGCAAGAGTATTTAGAAGAGCTTGATAAGCAGCAACAAACTGAAATAAAAGACTTACATAAAGAAATTGCTCGTTTGCAGAGTGGTAGCCCTCACCAACTGCTTGATCAGCTGGCTGCAAAAGGGGTGATATTTGTTGCCTATCATCCAGGTGTTGGGCATGTCACTATTCCACTCAACGAAGTAGAGCGTTATCTAGAAGATAATATTGCTTATGTTGCGGCAAAGTGTTTTGTCAGCAAAGAGCACTATTTAAAGTGGCGTCGTCACTATGAATCGTCACGATGTGAAGCGGCAGGTGAGGATGGAAAGAGCTGCGGCCAGCCTGTCAAGCGTATTGATATGCCAGGGCAGTTTATCGATGGTGATTCAAACCGCTGTGAGCATCATAAAAATGACAAGGAATCAGCCCCAAATAATGTAACGGATTTACAGCTGGCTTAGTTTAGAAAATTTAAGCAAGCTAGTATTTTGGGCTAGTTTTG
Organism: Zooshikella ganghwensis DSM 15267; assembly: GCF_000428585.1. Taxonomy (GTDB): domain Bacteria; phylum Pseudomonadota; class Gammaproteobacteria; order Pseudomonadales; family Zooshikellaceae; genus Zooshikella; species Zooshikella ganghwensis. The sequence continues at coordinate 33,464 of NZ_AUAF01000021.1, forward strand.
GTAATACCAGTTGCAGTGCATATAATAGGGTTTTTATAATACTTATCCGATTATGTGCACTGACACTTTTAACTCTCAATTCCCCACATTTATACCTCCCTTTCAGTCACTTTCTCACTCTTTAGCCCGTGAAAAAAATATTCAACTGGACGTGCTGCGTTTGGATTTAGTACACCCAAAGATTTCAGGTAACAAGTGGTATAAGTTGAAATATAACCTTAGAGCAGCAATTACCCATGGTGCTGACTGTATTGCGAGCTTTGGAGGTGCTTTTTCAAATCATATTCATGCCTTGGCAGCGGCAGGCTCATACTTGGGGCTTGAAACAATGGGCTTTATTCGAGGGCATAAGCCCAAGTTGTTATCTCCAACACTTAAAGATGCCGCTGAGATGGGGATGCAGCTCATTTATTTGGATCGAGCGTCTTATCAGGAAAAACACCTGCCTGAACAGCGAAGCATACTGGCAAATCAGTTTATTGATAACAGTAGATCTGTTTACTGGGTACCAGAGGGGGGAAGTAACCTTTTAGCAGTACAAGGTACACAGGAAATTGCCGAAAATGAACAGGTAAAACAGTTTGACTATATTTTTGCAGCCTGTGGTACGGGGGGAACATTAGCAGGGTTAATAAAAGGTGCTGCTAATCATCAACAAATTATTGGTGTGCCTGTGCTTAAAGGTGGGGGATTTCTTCAGGGTGTTATCGAAGGCTTTTTACGGGATTCAGGGCTTGAAGAAAAAAAACAGTGGCATTTATGGCTAGATGGTCACTGGGGAGGCTATGGCAAAACCAATGAACAGCTTCACCAGTTTATTTTATCAATCGAAAAGGACTATGCTTTGCCATTAGATCCTATTTATACAGGTAAGCTTGTATGGCGAGTGCTTGAGGGCATAAAGCGAGATGAAATACCAGCAGGAAGTCGAGTGCTCATCATTCACAGTGGAGGTTTACAAGGGCGCAGAGGATTTCCACAATACTATAAATGAAGTCTTTTACCTTTCTTGTGAAGAGGCTATTGCCTTATCTAACCATTGGTCAGCAACAACAAAAAAACGCCTTAACTCATTAAAAAAATGACGCCCTTGATAGCAGGCTGCAATTAACTGTGGTGGTTGAGCCAGCGCAAACCGTTGCAGCATGGACTGCTGTAAAGCTGCGTCACTCATAAAGCCTTTTATTTCATTGGTAGCTTGCCGATGAACAGTGGAAAGCCACTCTAATTTGGCGAGAGGAATATACGCCAGTTGATCTTTTAATTTGTATGACTCAGTGAGGGTCGCTAAATAATCAGTTAATTTGCTGACAGAGACCCAATCGCCGGTAAGATGCTGAGGGTTGGCCTGTTTGGGTGGGGGACAATACTGTTGATAAGGATAAAATAAGTAACCTTGTAGCATACCTTCTTTTATAGGCTCATTCTCTTGTAATGGTTGTCCTGTTTGCTTAGTTAACTGCTTTAACTCTAACTTTGCTGCTGGTTGTTCACTCAGTCTTAATTGCTTAGTCAGCATTTTATTGACTTTGAGATCAAGCCTATCTTGACAGTTAGGTCCCACCCATTGATGCCATGAGCTTGATTTTTGTTTTGTTTGACTGGGCACACCTAAATAAAACTTCACAGCAAGTTCACGATGTATCCAATGATTTACTGTTTGATCAAAGTAAAGTAAGTCAAACTCTCCTAATGTTCGGCCTGCAGAGTGGACTGGGATATTATGTTTTAGAAAGTGAACCTTTGGTTGATGTTGTAATAACGTATGGACCAGCGTTTCATAATAATGCCCAAGACGGTAGTTTTGTTTCTTTTGTAACGCTAACTGAAGTACTTCAAGTTGATCTTGTTGCCAAGAGATGGTGTGGTCGCAAAAAGGTCTTTCTAAAAAGAAAGGTGAAGCTGTATTAGTTTGACCATAAGGCAAGAGAATAACAGGGGATTGATTAATCCACTGTAAGTCTTGAAATAACTGTTCAATTCGGTAAGTCATTAGTAATCAGTATTTTAGGCTTGTAGATTGAGATACCCTCATAACTCAAACATATATGCACGAAAGCTATATTATGCATATGTTGTTTATTTTGCCTATAGATTAAGAGTACCGCACAACTTAAAGTTATTAAACAAAGCGTAATAATTCAGGTTTTAGCTGCAAGTAATTCTAGAAGGTAGACATTATGCGCTGAGCCAGTGACAATCAGTCAAAACAAGTAGCCTGTTATCACGGAGTGTTATGGAGCAATTTAAGCATGTCGGTGTTATCGGTCGACTAGGCAGTGCAGAGGTCGTTGAGACTCTGAAGCGATTAAAAAAATTTCTGCTCTCTGAAGGGGTCCATGTCATTTTGGACAAACCTCTTGCTGATGTTTTACCTGGGCATGGGCTTCAGGTGTGTAGCCATAATATGATGGGTGAGGTTTGTGACTTGGTAGTGGTTATCGGAGGCGATGGAAGTATGCTTGCCGCAGCAAGAGCACTGGCCCGCTACCGAGTGCCTGTGCTTGGTATTAATCGAGGGCGGCTAGGCTTTTTGACAGATATTCACCCGGATGAAATCGAGCAGCGTGTCGGTGAAGTACTGGCGGGTAAATACATCATGGAGAGCCGCTTCTTATTGCAAGCTGTGGTTAAGCGTCAAGGCCAGCCTATTGGCCAGTCAGATGCATTGAACGATGTTGTGTTACACCCTGGTAAAGTTGCGCGAATGATCGAGTTTGAAGTTTATATAGAAGGGCAGTTTGTCTATAGCCAGCGCGCAGATGGTCTTATTATTTCAACGCCTACGGGCTCAACGGGTTATTCTTTATCAGGTGGCGGTCCAATCATGCATCCCAAACTCGATGCCATTGTGGTCGTACCTATGTTTCCGCATACTTTGACCAGTCGTCCCCTTGTGGTGGATGGCAACACAGAAATCAAAATTGCTATTAGTGGACACAATACCACCTACCCACAAGTTATTTGTGATGGTCAGGTGCATATTCCAGCATCACCCTCTGATACCATTACCGTGGCAAAGAAACCACAGCGTCTAAAACTCATCCACCCCTTGAACCATAATTATTATGAAGTGTGTCGACGTAAACTAGGGTGGGGCAATCGTTTAGGAGAGGGATGAGGTTGAGATTTATATGAGTTGGATTACGGCAGATACTGCTGATGGGTATGACTTAATTGGTGATATTCACGGCTGTGCTCGTGCATTAGTGCTTTTGTTAAAAAAGTTAGGTTATCGACAATATCGTGGTTGCTTTCGCCACCCTCGACGCAAAGCCATATTTATGGGAGATATTGTAGATCGAGGCCCTCGTATACGTGATGCACTCCATATTGTAAAAGACATGGTTGATCATGATCAGGCGCATATTGTCATGGGTAATCATGAGTTCAATGCGTTAGCGTACTGTACACCAGCACTTGAGGGCAGTGGACGATCATACTTGCGAGAGCATAACCCTCGACACCACCGTCTCATTGCGGAAACTTTAGAACAATTTGCTTGTCACCCTAAAGAGTGGCAAATGTTTTTACAATGGTTTAAAGAGCTGCCCTTATTTTTAGAGTTTGCTCAATTTCGGGTGGTGCATGCATGTTGGGATCAACGACTGGTAGAGGCTTTTTGGAGCCGCTATCAGCGAGCAACTATTGACGATGATTTTTTACATCAAACCATTGTTTCTCGGAGCTTTGAAAAGTACTGCGTTAGTCGTCTTATTCGTGGCATAGATATTCCACTGCCAAAAGGCATAAAAATTGAGAGTAAGGATGGCTATATTCGCAATAGGTTTCGTGCGCACTTTTGGCATCCTGACCCAGAAACATACCAGGACGTTATCTTTCAGCCAGATCCGTTGCCACCAGCCGTGGCAGCAGAAATGCTCACAGCTGAAGATAAAAACCGCTTGTTTGTTTATGAGCTAAACGAAAAGCCTTTATTTGTGGGGCATTACTGGCAAATGGGCGTGCCACACCCCATTCGTCCAAACATTGCATGCCTTGACTACAGTGCAGTTAAATACGGCAAGTTAGTGGCTTATCGTATGGATAATGAAACGGTATTAGATAAAAAGAAGTTTGTATGGGTTGAAGTGGAGCCGCGAAGCCCTTTTGTGCCTCGCTAAAAGGAAGAATAGCTATGATGCGATTGCTTGAGGTCCCTGCTGAACAGGACTTACGTTCATTCTCATTGTATTTGTTTCACCAGGGGGTGAAGCACAAAATCACTGAAGAATCGGGGCAGCAAGTATTATGGCTGGTGACAGAAGACCAGCAACATCAGGTTTCACACTGGTTTCAGCAGGTTCAGTGTGGGGAGTTAGATTTATCACGTTACCAGGCTGTGATTGATAATCCTCCGCCACAACCTACTCAAAGCGCACAGTTCTCAATCAGCCAGTTAAGCCTTTTCCCAATAACAGCCTTTTTCTTAGTCATTAACTTATTTGTAGCCGCGATGACTGGGCTTGGTAGTAACTATCAAGTCGTGTCGTGGCTGACCTTTGTAGACTTTACCCTAATAGGCAATTATGTATTAGCTGCATCAATGGGTGATGTGTTTACAAACCATCAATATTGGCGTTTGTTGTCACCAATTTTCCTGCACTTTGGCTGGCTCCATATCATCTTCAATATGCTTTGGCTCTATGTGCTGGGCCGGCGTATCGAAAACAAAGACAGTAGTGGCCTTATGTTTGGCTTAGTGCTATTTGTCGGCTTTCTTTCTAACCTTGGACAATATTTAATGTCAATGGACCACCCCATCTTTGGTGGTTTTTCGGGTGTTGTTTATGGCTTGTTAGGCTACTGTTGGGTGAGAGAAAAGCTGGCCAACGTGAGCTTTTCCATCCCTCAAAGTATCTATATGTTTATGCTCGTCTGGTTGGTGATTGGTTACTCAGATATTTTAGCTGTGATAGGCTTTGGTAATGTGGCAAATACAGCCCATACCGTGGGTTTATTAGCTGGTTGCTTGTTTGCGGCATTTCGAGGCCGTTATAATCCAGATAATGCGCTTCGATGTTAAAGCACCTCTAAAAGGCACTTTTTTCGTGATAGCTGAGAGAATCTATGGACTTTTCGCAACTCATTAACCAAATTGATGCAGATACCTACCAGCGCTTAAAAACGGCAGTAGAAATTAGAAAGTGGCCAGATGGTCGTGTCCTTGAACAATCTCAAGTTGAGCTTTGTTTGCAAGCGATCATTGCCTACGAGCACAAGCACTTACCTGCAGATCAACACACGGGGTTTATGAGCCAGCAATGTGCCAGTCAAGCCAAGCTAGACACTGAGCAAGCGGATCGTCAGCCACAGACTGTAAAAATAAAGTAATAAACCTTCTCCCGTGATTTATACAAAACCTAAATAAAAGGTATAAGACCTTTATCGGTACAAAAAAAGGAATAGCCTGTTTTGAGTGATGTTTTATCTCAGTCAGTAACCACCGCATCGCCAATATCTGGTCAGCTGCAAAAAATGAAATCACAACTCGCAGACCCAGTGATGTATCAATTACCCGTGGGTGAATCACTAGTTTCATTAAATGAGTTGTTGGGTCAGCAAATAACACTGAAGTTTTTAGGGGCTATTCATTGTATTGCCTGTGGTCGGAAAACCAATAAAAGCTTTAATCAAGGTTATTGCTTTCCATGTTTTAAAAAGTTACCCCAGTGTGACAGCTGTATTATGTCTCCTGAAAAGTGCCATTATGATCAGGGTACCTGTAGAGATGCGACTTGGGGTGACCAGTTTTGTATGACTGATCATATTGTTTATCTGGCAAACTCATCAGGGGTAAAAGTAGGTATTACCCGCCTGTCACAAGTCCCAACACGCTGGATTGATCAGGGGGCAACCCAGGCATTACCCATTATGCGGGTTGCTACACGACAACAGTCGGGATTGGTTGAAGCCGCAATGAAAGCCTTTGTAGCGGATAAAACTAACTGGCGAACGATGTTGAAAGGGACTTCAGATGAAGTTGATTTGGTGAACAAGCGGGATGAATTGTTTGCCCAGTGCGCTGAGACCATAACATCGCTTCAGCAACAGTTTGGGGTACAGGCATTACAAGCCATAACAGATGCCAAGCCATACACTATTAATTATCCGGTTTTACAGTACCCAGTGAAAGTCACAGCGCTTAACTTTGATAAACAATCAGAAATAACGGGTACGCTGTTAGGTATAAAAGGTCAGTATCTGATAATGGATATTGGGGTGTTAAATATCCGCAAGTATACGGCATATAACATACAGTTCAGCATTGTATAATATTTACCCTTTGCGATATAACGATAAGATTCTAAGAGAGAACAGCATGAAAGACGCTCAGCCTCGGACAATTTATTTAAAAGATTACCAGGAACCAGATTACTGGATTGACCAAACAGACTTAACCTTTCATTTAGGTGAAGATCACACAGATGTGACTGCCGTTTTGCAGGTACGCTTAAATAAAAGTAAACAACATGAACATTTACCTAACCTGGTGTTAGATGGCACTGATATGCAACTTCTGTCGGTAAGTATTGATAATCAACCAATCGACAGTAACCAGTACACAGTGACAACAGAAAACTTAAGTTTGCCTGTGAGCAAAGAACAATTTGTGGTGACTATCAATACCCGCATAAAGCCACAAGAAAATACATCACTTGAAGGGTTATACCGTTCGAATGATATGTTTTGTACGCAGTGTGAGGCAGAAGGGTTTCGTAAGATCACGTATTACCTTGATCGTCCTGATGTCATGGCTAAGTTTTCAACGACAATTATTGCTGATCCCAAAAAATACCCTGTAATGCTTTCGAATGGTAACTTGGTTGCCGATGAACATTTAGCTGATGGCTTGCGTAAAGTTAAGTGGGAAGACCCCTTTAAAAAACCCTGTTATTTATTTGCGTTGGTTGCTGGTGATTTGGCCTGCGTGGATGATGAGTTTATTACCCAGTCGGGTCGTAAAGTTGCGCTTAAATTATTTACTGAAGCGGCCAATGTCGATAAATGTGCTCATGCGCTGTTATCACTCAAACGATCAATGAAGTGGGATGAAGATGTCTATGGTCGTGAATATGATCTGGACATTTTTATGATCGTGGCTGTGGATCACTTTAATATGGGAGCCATGGAAAATAAAGGCTTAAATATATTTAACTCATCGTGTGTGTTAGCCAAGCCTGAGACAGCAACTGATGGAACCTATCAGCGCATTGAAGCGATTGTTGCCCATGAATATTTTCATAACTGGAGTGGTAACCGTGTAACCTGTCGGGACTGGTTCCAGTTAAGTTTGAAAGAAGGCTTTACCGTTTTTCGGGATGCAGAATTTTCGGCGGACATGAATTCACGACCAGTGAAGCGTATTGAAGATGCAAACTTTTTACGCACCATGCAATTCCCTGAAGATGCTGGTCCTACTTCTCACCCTGTACGTCCTGCGTCGTATATTGAAATTTCTAACTTTTATACGCTAACTGTCTATGAAAAAGGCGCTGAGGTTGTGCGTATGATTCATAACATTGTGGGTAAAGAAGGCTTTAGAAAAGGCAGTGATTTATATTTTTCGCGACATGATGGACAGGCAGTAACCACAGAAGATTTTGTTAAGGCCATGGAAGAGGCGAATAATGTTGATTTAACACAGTTTCGCCGTTGGTACACCCAGTCTGGAACACCTGTAGTACAGGTGTCGGATAATTATGATGCGGCTAATAAACGCTATACATTAACCGTGAAGCAAAAATGTCCTCCCACACCAGGACAAGTAGAAAAAGCACCTTTTCATATCCCATTTGCTGTTGGGTTGATTGACTCATTGGGTAATGATATGCCGCTTGATGAACAAGGTAATACGACACTTGTTTTAGATATTAAAGAGGCTGAGCAAACGTTTACCTTCAGCAATATCAACGAGCAGCCGTTACCGTCATTGGCAAGAGACTTTTCAGCCCCGATAAAAGTTGAGTACCCTTATACTCGTGATCAACTCATGTTTTTAATGAGCCACGATAATGATGGCTTTAACCGTTGGGATGCAGGTCAAAAACTGGCAGTTGATATTATAAAAGAGCTTGTTGAGCACCAGCGGGCAGGAATGACGCTAACATTGGATGAGCGTTTAGTTACCGCTTATAAGTCATTATTGACCAGCGCTTCGCTGGATAAAGCGATGCTCGCCAAAATGCTTGCTTTGCCAAGTGAAGACTACATTGCAGAAGAGTGTGATGTTATTTATCCACTTAGCATACACGTGGCACGTGATTTTGTGCGCCGTACGTTGGCGATGAAACTACACAAGCAGTTTAAAGCCTGCTATGCCGCCAATAATATTGAAAAAGCCTATCAGCCTACGGCAGATGATATTGCTGAGCGTAGCCTTAAAAATATTTGCTTGAGCTATCTGACTCTCGCTGATGAGCAAGGCATAGAGCTGTCTTGGCAGCAATACCAGCAGGCAAACAACATGACGGATCGCTTTTCTGCCTTGAGTATTTTAGAAAATGCGGTGTCTGTTAAAGCTCGAGACTATGCGGAACAAGCACTCGCTAGCTTTTATCAGCAATGGCAGCATGATGTGCAAATGATAGAGCAATGGCTATCTGTGCAAGCAGGGGGTGAGTATACGGATCTCGAAAAAATACACCAATTAATGCAGCATGAAGCGTTTGATATGAAAAACCCAAATAAAGTCAGGGCATTGATTGGGGTATTCGCTAACCGAAATAAAGTACATTTCCATCGGGATGATGGGGCAGGTTATGCTTTCCTGGCTGATCAGGTGTTAGTACTTAACCGTTTAAATCCACAAATGGCCTCTCGTTTATTAACGCCTATTACTCGTTGGAAGCGATATGATGAAACCCGTGGTGCGCTAATGAAAGAACAACTGCAGCGTATTATGAAAGAAAAAGACCTTTCGAAAGACGTCTATGAGATAGTCTCTAAAAGCTTGCAGTAACTAACCCCCTCCTAACCTCCCCCTTCAACAAAGGGGAGGGACTGAATGAGAGTTTAAAGTGGCTTCGGTATTTTATTCCCTCCCCTTGGAGGGTGTCGCAAAAGGTTATGAGCGAAGCAAAGACAAGGAAAAAATCAGCGAAAAGGCGGAGTTTATACTTAATAAATGAGTACTTTGAGCCGATTTTTAACGCTGTATTTGCAAGTGCAGTAGTTTTGCGACAGCCTCCCTGGTAAGGGGAGGGCCAGGGTGGGGTTTAAGATATGTCACAAAAGTCGAAGGATTTATTTTTGTTCCTCGTGGATAAAATAATTGTCTAACAATTTGTTTTTGTTTATATGTAAGACACTGTTTCTATCTTTTTAATACCTGCTTTTTTTCTTACTTAAGTACTGCAACTGTTACTTTTATTCTCATATTGAGAGTACCTTTAAAAATAGTGATTTTTTTGCAAGAGCAAGGAAGCACTGCACGGAGAACCGCAGTGTATAAGGAATACATGAGGATTTGAGTACAGTGCTGACACAGCTATTACGAAAAAAGTGCATTTTTAGCGGTGCCCTCGATTATGATCTGCTCTTGCTGAACGGTAGACAGTCAATAGGTCATTTTATTTAAAAAGTGATCTACTACATAAAAAACTAATAAGTCGTTAGCTGTATCATGTAGGTGTAGCAATTACTTGTCCCTTGGACAAGGTAACAGATTAGAGGGGTTAAAAGAATGTGGTTTGCTTAATAGTTAAACAGTTGGTATCGTTTAAACGTTCGTTTTTACTAGACTGTATTGCTCAAAAGTTTCATAATGTAACAAATTTATAAAACAACAATGGACTGAGATAAGTTAATAGGCATTACTCAATAATTTTTTACATATTTCATTGCGAAGCTATTAACATTGAATAAAAAAAATAAGAAGATAGTATATAGCTCACTTTGAGGGCTTTATATGATGGTAAATAGAAAATCATAAAAAGCTAATTCAATGTGTTCACAGTAAACATTGAAAAATTTAAGTATGAATGTACTGAGATAACAAAAATAATTAGGAAGTTGGAGCTGAGCGTAATAACCAAAAAGAGCTATTTTAAGTAATAAGAATTAATAACTTTGCTTGGTGTACCCATTATGATGGGTATAGTAGTTCAATTTGGATAACTAGGGGACAATAACAATAAGGTAAGGATACGATTATATATACCTAAAACGAAAGTTTTTTAGTGGAGGTCGTCAAGCGATGAAGCCCCCAGTGCTTATATCAATAAGTGACTGGAGTGAAGAGCGCAGACAACAAACCCTAAAATTGATTCGTGAAGGGTATAAATAAGATTGGGTGTGAAAAAAAATAATACTCAAGTAAAAATTTATACCTTATCTATTGTATTACTCTTAAGACTTTAAGTCGGATATACGAGTGTATTAGCCGATGGATTATTGTATCCAAAGAAAAGGCTATTTTTAACTCGGTATTCATAGTGATATATACAGCTATTATTATGTTAGTGTGGCTTCTTACTTTTAAGGTAAGTATGCCCATAATGAAGGGTATATATTACGATCAAACTGCTCCTACGTGGTTAATTTATTAAGTTTTACTTTAATGATTTCCACCCTTCCTATAAAGACCATGCTACGGAGCGATCCATGAACAACACAAATAGCCTGCCTGTACGCCTGTTATTTGCACCCGCAAAAGCAGGATTTGCCTTAGCCAGTTTACTTGCCGTTATGCCTGCCCAGGCGTTTGAATTTGACTTAATGGAAGGAGAGGTAACCGGTTCATTAGATACTACCTTATCCTATGGCGCGATGTGGCGAGTTGAAGGTAGAGATACACATACCTATGGTAACGACACCGAGCCAACCCATGATGATGTAAATACCAACGATGGTAACCGTAATTTTGATACGGGAATGGTGTCTAGCGTCTACAAAATAAATTCAGAACTTAAATTGAATTATAAAAACTATGGTGCATTCGTGCGTGGTCGTGCATTTTATGACACCGAAATAATGGATAAAGACACAGACTGGTCTGATACCAATGATCGGTTTAATCGTAGATTTCCTGGCTACTTTGATCAGGCAGGTACCAATAGAGCTGCAGATGCATTTGACAGTGATGTTGAAGAGTTAATTGGCAAAGACGCTTCAATTATGGATGCATTTGTATTTGGTAGCTTCCATATTGGGGATATGCCTTTAGATGTCCGGTTTGGTAAGCAAGTACTGAACTGGGGGGAAGGTATTTTCTATCGTGATGGTATAAATACCATTAACCCGATTGATGCTGCACAATTTGCACTGCCGGGTTCAGAGCTTAAAGATGTATTAATTCCACAAATGGCGCTATCGTTTAACCTAGGTCTTACTGAAAACCTCTCCATGGAAACGTACTACATGATGGAGTGGGATGAGAGTATTGTACCGCCGGTAGGGTCTTATTTTAGTAATAATGATATTTTCGCTGATGGTGCAACGTTTGGGTATAATGAACTTACAGATTCTGCAGGAGATAAGTTGTCTCCTGCTGCTATAGCATTGTTAGATGCCGGTGGTGTGAATTATAATGGTGATTATTTAGTAGTTGCAGACTTGAGAGGAAAGCAAAATGCTAAAGATGGTGGTCAATGGGGAGTTAATTTTAAATATTTTGCTGAAGAGTTAAATGAAACTGAATTTGGCTTTTATTTTGTAAATTATCATGCTCAAGTACCATATACTGCAGCAGGCATTCGGAATGGGTCAGTCTTAGAAGCTGTAAACAACCCATTTCTAACAATACCATTTACACAACTACTACATGTGCTTTCCAATGGTGTTTATGCTGATAGAGTTTATCCTGAAGATATTAGAATGTTTGGGCTAAGTTTTAATACAACAGCTGGTAATACTTCAATTGCTGGTGAGTTGACTTATAGACCCAATATGCCTATGTGGATTGATCATCCAGATGATTTAGTGTCAGGTATTAGCCGAAACCTTCCAACAATTATTGGTACTGTTACAGGAACAGGTTCTGAAGCAGGAATTTGTACAACGGTACAGCTATCTCAAGGGCGTCCAGGCAATTTTGGCTGTGTAGGCCAAGATTATAAAAACTATGAGCGTGTTGAGTTATATACAGGCTCTTTAGTATTTATCCATAATTTTGGCCCTCGTTTTGGTTTTGATAATTTTATAGCTGTCTTAGAGCCATCATTTGAGCTGGTATCAGGTATTGGTGGTAATTACGATTCCTTTGCGGCTAAAGGTTCTAGTCCTTACGATTCTCGAAAATTTTCCGGGGACTATACACCTGAACACGAACGCTTAGACCGCTTTAGTTGGGGTTATACCACCGTATTTTCAGGTCAGTGGAATGATGTATTTGCAGGTGTTAACTTGAACCCGATTTTACGCTTTAAGCAAGATGTGCAAGGTAACTCGCGTGTTACAGGTAACTTTATGGAAGACCGTAAAGCAGTAACTTTGGCATTAAATGCAACGTATATGAATTCTTTAGAAGCAGGTATCAGTTATACCAACTTTTTTGGTGCAGAGCGGCGTAATAAATTGAATGACCGTGATAATATAGCATTTACAGTTAAGTACTCATTCTAAATAATAAACATATAAAATTAGCATTAGCCAATGTGTAGCGCCCATATACGCGGCATCAAGTGGTGAAGTGAATGAGCTTATTAGGAAATAAGTGATTGAGCTGACAGTTAATTGCTCCTGCATTAACTGCATTTCCAGCATCCTTGGTGGTCAAGAGCGAAGATAACAAAGTAGATGGGTGCTTTACGAAGACTAATAGAGAGCCTGCTATGAAAAAGAACGTAATTTATATCGGTGCTGCTGTGGCAGCACTGACTTTAGCAATTCAAACGGCTACGGCTGCCATTAGCCCACAAGAAGCGAAAAAATTAGGCACAACCTTAACGCCTATTGGTGCTGAAAAAGCGGGAAATGCGGATGGCACGATTCCCGCTTGGACAGGGGGGATAACCAAAAAAGATATTCCCGCGTCATATAAACGTCGTGGACAGCATTATCCTAATCCTTGGACGGGAGATAAACCTCAGTTTTATATTACCGCTGAAAATCTAGCGAAATATAAAAGCAAGTTAACAGCCGGGCAGATTGCGTTATTTGAGGCTTATCCAAAAACGTTTAAAATGCCAGTTTACCAAACGCGACGCTCTGGTTCGTTACCACAGCATGTGTATGATAACACCCTTAAAAATGCAACAACTGCTACATTAGTCAATGGCGGGAATGGCTTTAAAGGTGCCTATGCCAGTGTGCCGTTTCCCATTCCTAAAACTGGTTTAGAAGCTTTATGGAACCATATTGTTCGTTACCGTGGTGAATACGTCGTTCGTCGTGCATCTGAAGTTGCAGTACAGCGTAATGGTGACTATACATTAATCACTGCACAACAAGAGGCGGGTTTTAATTTTTACTACCCAAAAGGCAGTGAAAACACGTTAGATAATACCATTATTTATTATCTTTCATTCACCACAAGTCCTGCGCGCTTAGCCGGTGAAGCGGTGTTAGTACATGAAACATTAGACCAGGTTAAACAGCCACGCCAAGCATGGAAGTACAATGCTGGTCAGCGGCGAGTGCGTCGGGCACCTAACCTTGCGTATGATACGCCAATTTCAGGTGCAGATGGTTTACGTACCGCTGATGATACAGACATGTTTAACGGTGCTCCAAATCGTTATGAATGGAAATTGCTAGGGAAAAAAGAAGTTTATATTCCTTACAACAACTATAATGTGATTAGCCCTGATCTTAAGTATGAAAATGTATTGGCAAAAGGGCATATCAATCCAGAACATACGCGCTATGAATTACACCGCGTTTGGGTTGTAGAAGGTACCTTGAAAAAAGGTGAGCGACATATTTACTCCAAGCGTACGCTTTACCTGGATGAAGACAGCTGGGGCGCAGCCGTGGTTGACCAATACGACGGACGCGGAGAATTATGGCGTGTTAGCATGGCGTACTTATTAAATAATTACGATCTGCCTACTACCTGGACTGGATTAGATGTATTCCATGATCTACAAGCCCGCCGTTACCATGTACAAGGTATGGCAAATGAAGAGCGTAATTATGTAGACTTCTCACGTCCAATTCCTGACGATAAATACTTTAAACCCAGTACCCTCCGTAGAAGAAGTTATCGTTAAACCCCATTTTAATCCCCCACCAACCTCCCCCTTAGCGTAAGGGGGAGGTTTTTTTATTATTATAAGTTGAAGTATTATATTATTTGGCTTTAGAGCGGAATGTAACCGTTGTTGTTTTGTCTACAAATGATACTTGATCTACTTTTTCCTCTGCGGTATGACTGTTGTTTTGGAAAAAGGAGACTTTTGTTGAGGAAGAGCTAAAGCTTGATAAAATGCTGCCTGGAATAGCAAGGAAGTTTCCACTAGAGAAATTTGATGCAACAGAGGCTAATACGCTGTCTTTATCTTTAACAAGGGATCCAAGCAGGTTTTTATCAAAGGTAAATTTACATGCATCGTTAAATGCTTTTACTGTATCAGCCGGCTTATTGTTCTCTGGGGTTGAGTCATCATTATTGCTGACTGAAGATGGGTTGTTTTCGTTTGCAACCGCTTCCTCTGCTTTGGCTTTAACTTCTGGTTTCGCACAATCGCCATTGTTTAATAAGTCAGCTAATTTACCAACACCTGTTTCTGGGGCTGTAGGTAAGGTTAAATTGGTTCCAAGATTGTTAAAAAGGGATATCTGTTTAAGTACACGATTTAGTAGTGTAGCCTTAATATCTTTAGTAAGTTTATCTTGTTCTTCTGGTGTCCAGCTGAAGTAACTGTCATCGGCATCAAATTTGATATCAAATATTTCTTTTGAATTTTTATCCTCTATTATCTCATGCTTTGCTTTTGAGCTAAAAAAACCGCCTTTACTTTTTAGTTTTTCTATGCGTTTATAAAGTGCTTCTAAGTTAAACTTGGCGGTATATTTTCTTCGTACCTTAGGATGATAGTTATAATCCACGCGGCTACTAAGATAGCTCATAATATTTTTAGATATATCATCAGGTGTGCTTAGGTCGTCATTTAGTATGTAACAAACAGCCGGTACACTAAGCGTCATAGATGCACTCATACTGTCGCTAAAACCAACGGATGCAGGATTTAAGCTGATAGGTTTATTTTTTAAAGGCTCAATTGTTTCACCTTCAGGTGGGTTAATCACTGAACCTTGGTTTAAGCTAACACCCGCTAATGAAGTAGCTAAAACTAAAGGCGCTTTATTTATTGTTAAATCATCAGAGCGAAGGTTAATGCTGAATGTTGCTTTTGAAATGGGTATTGATTGCCAATTAATATTTAAGCCATTATTTAAAAACTGATATTTGTTAATTAAATCGTGCCAATCTACATAGTATTCAACAGCGATATCTCCACCAGGCAAACTTCTTACCTCTTTGTAAATGTTATCCATTTGTTCAACTAGTCTATTTATATCATTGCTAATACCTTCTATTGCTTCTAGATCTTTTTGGTATTGTAGTTCTTTGTCGGCTTCTGATTTAATATCAATTTCTAAGTATCCTATTTTTGCTTCAAGGTCAAAACGTTCATTAATGAGGGGGTCAAGCTTAGATTTCTGTATTTTTTCAACTTTTCTATATAACTCTTGGACGTTATCTTTGTGGGGCTTACAGTCTTCTTCAGTATTTAACGGGCTTTTCTTACATTTTTTGTAATCTTCAAGAAAAGGTTTTATTTCAAGCTCTATTGAGTATGTTTCCTTTTCAAGGATTGCCTCTTTTGATTTTATTGCTTCCACTTTTTTTTCTAGGAAATCTATTTCTGACTCTAGATTTTTCAGGTTGCTTTCTTTTAAATTAAGTTTGTATTCATTTACTCTTTCTTGTTGTAGTGAAATTATGCTAGAGCGAGTCTCATTCAGCTTTGCGCTCTCTTTTAATATGGAACAGTTTCTATAACTTTCTGCTCCAACAGTTAAATTGATTACTCTAAATTCTCCAAAAATAGGTGGTGTAACATATGCTGTCTTACATAACTCATCAAAGTAAACTCCGGTACCCAGTAAAGGATGATTTATTGTTTGAGGACAGTTATTTTTATAAAGAGGCCCGTTTGTCGCAAATGTTGAGCTTGATATTGCTATTAAAATACTCGATGCAAGAATATTATTTTTCACTATAGTTCATCCCAGAAATAGCTATCTTTTGTCTATTTATTAAACGTTTTAACTGATCTATACTGTTTACAAAGTAGTATTTGCTATTTGTGCAATAAGTGGCGTATTATAAAAGTTATTCTATATTTAATACAGCGTAGATTGTTTTATCTTTTTTGTTGCTGTTAAAGAAATGCATAGTTAAGCTAATCACTGCTAGAAGGAGTGATTACAATGTTTAAAAATAAAATAATTGAAACTATATATGAATAAAAAAGTCTCCATTATTGTTGCTTTTGTGGTACTCTTGTTGGCTGTTGGTATATACCTGAATAGTACGTCGAGTGCAGTAAATAATAACCAAAAAAGGGTTGTTGTTACTGATGCTGAGAAGATGAAAAGTGATGATGCAGGAAAGCCTCGTGATGAAGTATCAGTGACTGAGAAGATCATAGATTCTGACCAACAGGGGGCCAGTGTTTCATCTTTAATCATTTATGGTTATGACATTAATCAGCCAATCGGTGAGCTTGATCGTAAGCAAATAAAGACACAAATTGAAGATTTAGAACATGCTGTTGAATATAACGATCTGATAGGGCGTATTAATAATGGTATGGCTTCTCCTGAAGAAGCTGAGCAGTCTGCTAAAGTATTTGCGCGTCTTTCTAAGCTGAGAATGGCAGAAGTACAATATATGATTGAAGACTTGGGTCAGGATTTTGCAGCTTATGAGGAAGAACATAAAGAGCGTCTGGAGGCTTACCGTGCTAAGAAAAAAGCTGAGCAAACTGAGTCTGATGAAATAACAGCGCTTGATATTTTGGAGTAGTAGTATTTTTATGGGGAGTAGCGAAGAAGGCTTCGCTACTTAAATGATAAAGTAATATCAGTACTAAAAATGAATAGGTTAATACTATCAGAGTTAAAAGCGCTAACGTTTAAGCGCAAGTGTTAACCCATCAGCAAATGGCAGTAAGCTTAAGTCTATCCTTTCATCAGTTGATATTTTTTTATTAAGTGCCCGTAAGGATTTAGTTTCTGTGTCCGTTATTGATGAATTTACCACTGCTCCAGACCACAGCATATTATCGAGTAAAATTAGGCCACCTTTTCTCACGAGTTTAAGGGCAAACTCATAGTAAGTGTCGTAGTTTTCTTTATCAGCATCAATAAATGCAATATCAAATGAGCCTTCAAGCTTCTCATCAATGAGTTGTTGCAGGCTGTCTTTGGCACTGCCAATCATGGTTGATATTTTGTGTTCTACACCTGCTTGTTGCCAATACTTTCGGCCAATATTCACCCAGTCAGCATTGTTATCACAGGCGATAAGCTCTCCATTATCAGGTAGTGCCTGTGCCACACATAAGGAGCTATAACCTGTAAATACGCCAATTTCTAGGGCTTTTTTAGCTTGCATTAAGCGTACAAGTAATGCCATGAATTGGCCTTGTTCAGGCAGGATTTGCATATTGCACTCAGGCATTTTTAGTGTTTCATTTCTGAGGGCTTTGAGCGTATTGGTTTCACGAAGGGATATGTCTCTGACATAGGTTAAAATATCTTGAGTGATTTTGAGGTGATGAATCATTGACTTCGTCCTTGTATGAAGTTCCTTAAGGGTAAGCCCTTCGCTGCGGGTTTATTTTGTTAATATATACAATAAAAAATTTATTTCACTCATATTAAAGCGCTTATATTGGTAATATTACTTTACTGTTAGACAGCTTTGCTGTAAAGAAATCATTACTATTGGCCAATTTTTTTCATTGTCGTTAAATTACTTCCCTTTATTCAGTAGCCATATAGGATTAACAGCGATATTATAACGGACGTTTAAATTTAGATTCGCCAAATTATTCGTGGAACGATGTACCAATATACTGTGGTGTAACCACATAGATACAGCCAAGACAATTATAAAAAAGACTGAGAGAAGGGGTTGGCATATGCGAGTAGCCGATCGGGTAGGCTCTGCTTTGAGTGCGCTCAAACATAGCTTGTCTAAAGTGCCTTGTGTAGGGCTAACGGTGTGTTTACTGTTTGCGTTGATGATAACTGCCCTACGAGCAGAAGAAAACAGTACGAGTACACCTGTTGAGTTTGCAGAGTCATCAGTATTAGCCCAGCAAAAACTATTAATTGATGTGACAACCGCTGGACCCAGTGGTCGATTGGTTGCTGTAGGTGACCGAGGGCATATTCTTTATTCGGACGATGATGGTGATACTTGGGTACAGGCTAAAGTACCTACCCGACAGTTGTTGACAGCGGTTCATTTTGTATCAGCTAAACAAGGTTGGGCAGTAGGGCATGATGCATTGATTTTAGCAACGACAGATGGAGGTCAAACTTGGCAGGAACAATATAAAAATCCTGCTGCTGAGGCGCCTTTGCTTGATGTATGGTTTAGTAGTGAATTTGAAGGTTTTGCAGTCGGTGCTTATGGACAAATAGTGCGCACCAGTAATGGTGGAAAGAGTTGGGAAGACTGGTCTGATCATATCGAAAATGAAGAAGAATTTCATTTTAATAGTATTACAGGGTTGAAGAATAAGCGGGAGATGGTCATCGTTGGTGAGGCTGGAATCGTTTATTTTTCAGTTAATCAGGGTATGACATGGCAGCGCCTGGATAGTCCATATGAAGGGTCATTATTCGGTGTTATTGCTAATGGTGAGCCACTGAGCTTTGTTGCATTTGGCCTGCGTGGACATGTATTTCGCTATGATGGTTCTCTAAAGCAGTGGTCAACGGTAAAAACTCATACTGAACAAAGCTTATTTGGCGGTCAATATATTGCCGATGGCCGGCTGGCACTGGCTGGGAATGGTGGTGTTTGGTTAGTTAGTAATGATTATGGTAAGCGGTTTAGTTTACATAAGCAGTCTGATAGAAAGCTTGTGTCGGGTATTACAGAAACGGCTGATGGTCAATATATTTTGGTGGGGCAGGGGGGCATTGTAAAAACCATTCCCCAGGGAAATGATCTCGCAATACGCCCATAATTCTGGCTGACATTGGAGGACCCTGCTATGTCTCCTGTACATCATAAAGATTCTGAAGTTGTGTTAGAGCGCTTATTTTTTAATAACCGGCTCTTTGTTTTAATTGTGTTTGCTTTGGTGACGGTTTTTTTGGGTTACAAAATGACTCAGGTAAAGCCAGAAACCAGCTTTATGAAAATGATTCCTACTGAACATCCTTTTATTCAAAATATGTTGAATAATAAGGATGATCTTGAAAATTTAGGAAATTCAATTCGTATTTCTGTAGAAGCCAAACAAGGTGATATTTTTTCAGCTGATTATATGGCTGTATTACAAAAAATTACGGATGATGTATTTTATTTGCCTGGTGTCAGTCGGGCAGGACTAAAATCGTTATGGACGCCAAATGTACGTTGGATAGAGGTTACAGAAGACGGGTTTGAAGGGGGACCTGTTATTCCCCAAAGTTACGATGGCACTGAAGACAGCTTAAACCTTTTGAGGGAAAATATATTAAAGTCAGGTCAAATTGGCCGGTTAGTGGCCAATGATTTTAAGTCCTCAATTATTGAGGTTCCACTATTTGATAAAAATCCAGAGACAGGTGCTGCGCTTGATTATGAAGAACTTTCTAAAGCCTTAGAACAGCAAATTCGCCAACGTTATAACTCAGATTTTGTTGATATAAAGATTATTGGTTTCGCTAAAAAAGTAGGTGATTTAATAGAAGGTATTGGTTCTATAGCCTACTTTTTTGCAATTGCTATTGGCATAACATTAATACTGTTATTGATTTATTCTGGGTGTTTGAAAAGTGCTATTATTCCTTTAATTTGTTCTGTGATTGCGGTTGTTTGGCAACTAGGTTTACTGTCTTGCTTTGGTTATGGGCTTGATCCTTACTCAGTATTAGTCCCTTTTTTAGTTTTTGCTATTGGTATCAGTCATGGTGTACAGATGGTCAATAGTATGGGTATTGAGTCATCATTAGGTGCTGATCGCTTGACCGCGGCCAGGCGGACGTTCCGAGGACTTTATATACCTGGTATGCTTGCTCTGGTTTCTGATGCTATTGGTTTTTTAACGCTTTGGGTTATAGAAATTGATGTCATTCGCGATCTGGCGGTTGCTGCAGGAATTGGGGTCGCAGTCATTATTTTTACGAATTTATTTTTATTGCCAATACTGTTGTCTTATGTGGGGGTCAGTCAGCGAGCGATTCGTAAAGTACAGAAAAATAGAGAGCGAAAAACACGCAGCTGGGAGTTATTATCTTATTTTTCACACCCTGTTGTTGCACCTATTTCAATCGTTTTAGCTATTGTGGGATTTAGTTTAGGGCTTTATTGGAGCAAAGACCTAAAAATTGGTGATTTAGACCCTGGCGCACCAGAGTTGCACCCTGACTCTCGTTATAATCTGGATAATGCGTTCATCACGCGTAATTATTCTACGAGTGCTGATGTGCTTGTGACAATGGTTGAAACGCCAAAAGAACAGTGTTCGTCTTATGCAACCATGTCTGCTATTGATCAGTATATGTGGCGTATGGAAAATGTGCCTGGCGTCCAGTCTGCTGTTTCTTTAGTGACAGTTTCTAAGCTGTATATTAAGGGTACAAATGAAGGTAATCCCAAATGGCAGACTTTGGCGAGAAATCCTTATGTACTAAATGCTTCGATTGCTCAGGCCAGTCAGTTGTTTAATACGGATTGTAGCTTGGCTCCCGTACTGGTGTTTTTAGATGACCATAAAGCTGAGACATTAGATCGGGTTGTAAAGGCGACCGAAGCATTTGCAACAGAATATAATTCACCTGAATTACAGTTTAAACTAGCGGCGGGTAATGGCGGAATTGAGGCAGCAACCAATCAGGTTATTGAGTCTGCACAAGATAAAATGCTGCTTTGGGTATATGGTGTTGTGAGTATTTTATGCTTGCTTACCTTTCGTTCTTTGCGTGCAGTTGTTTGTATTATTATCCCTTTGGCACTTACCTCTGTATTATGCCAAGCTTTAATGGCCTGGTTAGGGATAGGTGTTAAGGTTGCCACATTACCTGTCATTGCATTAGGTGTTGGCATTGGTGTTGACTATGGTATCTACATTTATAGCCGTTTAGAAAGCTTTTTAAGGCAGGGCAAAAACTTACAAGAAGCTTACTATGCAACGCTTCGTACGACAGGTAAGGCGGTAAGCTTTACTGGTGTAACATTAGCGATTGGGGTGGGAACCTGGATTTGGTCGCCTATTAAGTTTCAAGCTGATATGGGTATTTTGCTTACATTTATGTTCTTATGGAATATGTTTGGTGCGCTCTGGTTATTGCCAGCCCTAGCACGCTTTTTTGTGCGGCCTGAACGTCTTAGTACTGTTATTACAGTAAATACCCAGCAGACGACTGACTCAAAAAAAGCGGTAGCTTAACGTATTAATATGTTGAAAAAATAGGAAATAAAAAAACCGCAGTTTCGGATAATAAGTGCAATTGGCATTAGAGAAGCCAGCTGATAGAGTTTGCGCTTCTCCCGACCAAGAGATGAAGCATTGTGAACTACAATCAGCTGACTGAGCATGAACGATACCAGATTTATTCGCTTTTAAAAGCAGGATTAAATCAAAAAGAAATTGCTAAGAACTTGGAACGAAATCCATCAACCATCTCTCGTGAGTTGATGCGTAATAAAGGACTTCGAGGATATCGTCCCAAACAGGCACAGCAGCT
>NZ_AUAF01000022.1 GCF_000428585.1 Zooshikella ganghwensis DSM 15267
AAGCAGGTGACGAATAAGCAGCTGGCGCTTTATCAATTTATTTTAAATCACCGGGCTTTTCAGCGTAGCCATCATGCTTATCTAGTAGGAAAGACACCAGCGGAAGCCTTAACAGGCAAACCCCATGCTCACTGGCTGGAACTGTTAGGGTATCAACGGTTTAAGAAAGCCGTTTAGCCACGCCTAAACTTCTTCTGTGAAAATCATTTTTTATGCTGCTTCTGTAGTAGATCTGCGCTCGTCAAGTGTTCACTCAAAACACCTATTTCTGAACCATGCCCTATTTTTTTCTGGGAGCGTAATCAAAAACATCCGCAGCAACATGATCAGCAGCGATACCCTCACTGATAAGTCCATCAAATGTAGCATAAACCATGGTGGGAGAGCCGCTAATATAAAAGAAAGCATCTTTTATGCTTGCTAAATCTTCATGAACGGCTTCGATTAATAAACCTGAACGGTATACTTCATCTTCAATGGCTGAGTCGCTTACAACAGGGTGAAAAACTATTTTATTTTCTTTAGCCCATTGTTGAGGAAGTGCTTTTAAATAAAACTGTTCAGATAATCTTGCTCCCCAATATAGGTGCAGTGGATAAGGGTGTTTTTGCGCAAAACAATGTTCTAACATGCTTTTCATTTGCGCAAAACCGGTACCTGCAGCAATAAATACCAATGGTTTATTGGGTATTGTCGCTAGATGGCAATTTCCCAATGGTAAAGTAATGGAGAGTGTTTTTTGTTGTTGAATGTATTCAATAACTTGTTTTGAAAGTTCGCTATTTGGCAAGTACTGAATATGAAGTTCAAGCTGATAATCATGGTTATGGTAGTGTTCAGGCGCACTGGCAATAGATAAAGGACATTGTTGTTGATTGGGTAACTGTACTATTAAATATTGACCAGCATAAAAAGAAGGTAGTTGTTCAGTAGTTTGTTGAAGGCGAACACGGAAAATATCATTAGGGAGGCGATCAATACTGTAGATGTTCACTGCTAAGGTTTTGGTAGTCACTGCTGGTGCTCCACAATTATAATTTCACATGCTATTTATTTTCGTTACATTATATTTAATTGGTCCCATAACTCATCAACTCGTTGTTTAACAGTTTCCGTCATCACAATGGGTTTGCCCCACTCTCGGTTTGTTTCACCAGGCCATTTATTGGTGGCATCCATCCCAACCTTAGAACCTAAACCTGATACAGGTGAAGCAAAGTCAAGATAATCAATAGGCGTTTGATCAACAAATGTCATATCACGCTGGGGGTCCATGCGTGTTGTCATTGCCCATATTACATCTTGCCAGTTTCGGGCATCGACATCATCATCGGTAACAATAACAAATTTGGTATACATGAACTGTCGTAGGAATGACCATACACCCAACATGACTCTTTTAGCATGACCTGGATACTGTTTTTTGATGGTCACAACAGCAAGCCGATATGAGCAACCTTCAGGGGGCAAATAAAAGTCAACAATTTCTGGAAACTGCTTTTGCAAAATGGGTACGAAGACTTCATTGAGAGCAACGCCTAAAATGGCTGGCTCATCAGGTGGTCTGCCTGTATAGGTACTGTGATAAATGGGGTTTTTACGATGCGTTATGCACTCTACGGTAAAAACAGGGAAGTTATCAACTTCATTGTAGTAGCCTGTGTGATCACCGTAGGGACCTTCCGGGGCCAGCTCATCCGGGTAAATATAACCTTCTAGTACAATTTCTGCACTGGCGGGCACTTGTAAGTCTGAAGTGTGGCACTTCACTAGTTCTGTTTTACTACCTCGCAGCAGGCCTGCAAATGCATATTCGCTTAAAGTGTCGGGAACTGGTGTGACAGCCCCTAAAATAGTGGCTGGGTCAGCACCTAAGGCAACTGCGACAGGAAAAGGCTTACCTGGGTTAACACTTTGCCATTCTTGATAGTCTATTGCTCCACCTCGGTGTGATAACCAGCGCATGATAAGTTTATTGCGGCCCAGTAGCTGCATTCGATAAATGCCTAAATTATAACGTGGCTTATGTGGGCCTTGGGTAATCACCAGTGGCCAGGTCACTAAAGGGGCTACATCTCCTGGCCAGCAGGTTTGAATAGGTAATGTGGTGAGATCAACATCTGAGGCTTCGAAAATTTCCTGTTGGCAAGGGGCTGTTCGAACCTGTTTAGGACTCATGTGCATGACTTGCTTGAAGATGGGTAACTTTTCCCAGGCATCCTTCATCCCTTTCGGTGGCTCAGGCTCTTTCAAGTAAGCCAGCAACTGACCGATTTCTCGTAAATGGGCAACAGACTCAGCACCCATACCATAAGCAACGCGCTCAGGTGTGCCAAAAAGGTTGGCTAATAAAGGAATTGAAGAGCCTTTAGGGGATTCAAACAGAAGGGCAGGGCCTTGTCGGCGTAAGGTTCGGTCAGCAATTTCGGTGATTTCTAAATAGGGATCAACAGGGTGTTTGATTCGTTTGAGTTCACCCTTTTTTTCTAACTGCTTGATAAAGTCTCGAAGATCTTTGTATTTCATTGGAGTCCAAAATATCTCATTCAGATCAGCATTATAGCCAGCCCTGAATTATGACAAAAGGGACGGTTTGTAAGGGAATTATTTATATTTGTCTAATAGTGATCACTCCAAAAACGTACTTCAGATCAAAACCACCCACTTTAGTAGGCGGTTATCTATTTAGAGGTGCCCTATAGACTTTTATTTCCGCTTCATAGACTGGAAGAACTCTTCATTGGTTCGAGTATCTTTCATGCGGTCAGCGAGAAATTCAATGGCGGCAATTTCATCCATTGGGTGAAGTATTTTCCGCAAAATCCACATGCGTTGAAGCTCTTCTTCTGTCGTGAGTAAGTCTTCGCGGCGAGTACCTGAGCGAGTAATGTTAATAGCAGGGAAAACACGTTTTTCAGCAATGCGCCGGTCAAGGTGCAGTTCCATGTTACCCGTACCTTTAAACTCTTCGTAGATCACCTCATCCATCTTGGAGCCAGTATCTACCAGAGCGGTAGCGATAATAGTCAAACTGCCGCCTTCTTCAATATTACGTGCAGCACCAAAGAAACGCTTTGGTCTTTCCAATGCATGTGCATCAACACCACCTGTGAGTACTTTACCTGATGATGGAATGACTGTGTTGTATGCTCTGGCAAGACGAGTGATAGAGTCTAATAAAAT
The DNA here is from genome assembly GCF_000428585.1 of Zooshikella ganghwensis DSM 15267. GTDB lineage: Bacteria > Pseudomonadota > Gammaproteobacteria > Pseudomonadales > Zooshikellaceae > Zooshikella > Zooshikella ganghwensis. The sequence goes on from NZ_AUAF01000022.1 coordinate 3,184, forward strand.
GACAACATCTTTTTTATGCTCAACAAGTCGCTTGGCTTTTTCAATAACCATTTCTGCCACTTGAACGTGACGAGATGGGGGTTCATCAAACGTACTGGCGACCACTTCACCGCGCACAGAGCGGGCCATTTCAGTTACTTCCTCTGGACGTTCGTCGATGAGAAGTACAATAAGGTGGCACTCGGGGTTATTACGGGAAATATTGGACGCAATATTCTGTAGCATTAATGTTTTACCTGCCTTTGGCGGAGAAACAATCAAGCCACGTTGTCCTTTCCCGAAGGGTGCAACTAAGTCAATGATTCGTGCTGTTAAATCTTCTGTGGAGCCATTACCGGCTTCCATTAACAGACGTTCTTGAGGAAATAATGGTGTTAAATTTTCAAATAATATTTTATTTTTTGCATTTTCTGGTTTGCCAAAGTTAATTTCATTAACTTTCAGCAGGGCAAAATAACGTTCGCCATCTTTAGGAGGGCGTATCTTGCCAGAAATAGTATCGCCTGTACGTAAATTGAAACGGCGAATTTGGCTGGGGGATACATAGATATCATCAGGGCCTGCTAGGTAAGAGCTGTCAGCAGAGCGCAGGAAACCAAAGCCATCTTGCAATATTTCAAGTACACCGTCGCCATAAATATCTTCACCACTACGGGCGTGACGCTTCAGTATTGAAAAAATTACATCCTGTTTCCGGGATCTGGCTAAGTTGTCTAGTCCCATTTGACTTGCAATTTCCAGCAATTCTGGGACGGGTTTTTGCTTTAATTCGGTAAGATTCATAGCGGGTTATATGAAATAACAATGAAAGGTATACTAAGTTGCTGTAGTGATAGCAGAAACTAAGGTATGTGTTTGATAATTACTAATTTGGTAAGTATTGTTTGAATCGAATATTCTATATTTCGTTTGTACAATTATTTTGTACAGTTCGTTTCTCGATCGCACTATTGCTTGTAAATTAGTTTTTGTAAAGTATGTCGTGTTTTTGAATTTCTATCTTTTCAGTTTTTCTTTGTTTTACAACAAAATATTAGCTTCTGCAGTTAACTAACGTAACTAAATTACAGCATAACTTAATTACAGATTACAGTATAACAATAGATAGCGTATTACGAGAAAATCTCAACTACAAGTAACACATAAGGTTGGTATTTCTTGTTATGAGACTGCTTACTTCGACACAGCTGACTTTTTAATACCTTATAGTCAATACCTTAGAGGATATCACCTATAGTCTTCAGGGGTATCACTAACAAGGACTCACAGCTGATTACTGTAATAAGAATAGCTTCCTGCACTCAATTAGGCTAGTGTGCATAATCTAACACTGATAATAGATTCAGTCTACTCCTTAGTCCAGAAAAAAATAGGAATATGCTGTAAACGTTGTATGAGTCACTGTTAACAAGGGGGGGAATGTGATTCTGTTAAGGAAACAGTGCAGGCTACGCTGCACTGAGCTGACAAGGAAAATGGCTAAACTTTAGATATTGCTATCAAGAAAAGCAGTCAGCTGAGACTTCGATAAAGCCCCTACTTTTGTTGCTTCAACATTACCATTTTTGAATAACATTAATGTGGGTATACCACGTACGCCGTACTTGGGCGGTGTTTTTTCGTTCTTGTCAATATCCATCTTGCATATAGTCAGTTTGCCTGCGTATTCTTCTGCAATCGCATCTAATACGGGCGCAATCATTTTGCAGGGGCCACACCACTCAGCCCAGTAATCAACCAGTACAGGGCCTTCAGCGTTGAGGACGTCCTGGTCAAATGAGTCGTCAGTTACATGCTTGATATGTTCGCTCATGTCGCAGTTTCTCCAAGATATATTCCAAAACAAAATGGGGCCTATGATAGCACTCTGTTCCTTAAGCAAACAATTCGCTAAGATGACCCATTAAATTGCAGTATTGTGATACTGACTTGTTGTTATTTGTTATTAATTTGTTGTAGTTGTTGTTGCCTTGGTGGATTTTAGACATCCACTCAGATAATAACAAAAATTAGCCAATTTGGACTGCTGATGACCGATAGCATATCCCGCTCAGAACATAATGACCAGTCCCTGATCGCAGCAATTGATCTAGGTTCAAACAGTTTTCACATGATTGTTGCGAGGCAGGAAGGTGATGAGATTAGGCCTATTGAGCGTTTAGGTGAAAAAGTTCAGTTAGCAGCAGGATTAGATGATCAAGGTGTGCTAAGTACTGAAGCCATGGAGCGAGGTCTGGCCTGTTTAAGTCGATTTGCCCAGTATGTTAGAGGTTTACCTGCTCAGCACATAAGAGTGGTTGGTACCAATGCACTACGTATTGCAACCAATGCCGATGAGTTTCTTGCAGCGGCCGAAAATGTGTTAGGTCATGCCGTTGATGTGATTGCTGGCCGTGAAGAGGCGCGACTCATTTTCCAGGGAGTTGCACATACTATGGCTGGACAAGATGAGGCCCGTTTGGTTGTTGATATTGGTGGAGGAAGTACCGAGTTTGCCATTGGCAAAGGGTTTAATACGACACTCCTGGAAAGTCTTCATATGGGGTGTGTGGTCTACACTAAACGTTTTTTTCAAGAGGGTTTGCTGAGTGCCCAAAATTTTCAAGCGGCCTATTATGCAGCTCGATTAGAACTCCTGAATATAGTTGAAGACTGTCAACAAAATGCCTGGTCAGTAGCTATAGGCTCATCAGGTACGGTGAAATCTATTGCATTTGTCCTGCAAGGGTTGGGCATGACAGGTTCTGGTATTACGTTAGAAGGGCTAGAGCATCTTCGTCGACAAGTGATTGCGGCAGGACATGTGGATAATCTTAGCTTACCAGCACTCAAACCTGATCGTGTTGGTATTTTTCCCGCAGGGCTTGCTATATTGATGGCGGTTTTTGAAGCGTTTCAAATACCAAAGATGGCGTATTCTGATGGAGCGTTACGAGAAGGTTTACTGTATGACATGCTGGGCCGCTTTCATCATGTCGATGTCCGGAATAAGACGGTTCAGGCTTTAATGCGTCGTTATCATGTCGATATGAAACATGCCAAGCGGGTGTGTAAACACGCTATCAAATGTTTTGATCAAGTAAGCAAAGCTTGGTTTTTAGAGGCAGAAGACCGACAGTTGCTTGGTTGGGCTGCCCAGTTACACGAAATTGGCCTGGATATTTCTCATGCCCAATTTCATAAGCATGGTGCTTATATTATCAAACATGCAGACTTGCTGGGTTTTTCACGAGATGATCAGTTACGTTTAGCGATGTTAGTACGCTGTCACCGGCGTGCACTTTCAGAAGATGCATTTTTTGATTTAGTCCCTGGTGTCGCAACGCGTATGAATAAACTTGCTATCTTGCTAAGGATTGCGATTTTACTCAATCATGTTCGAGATGATGAGCTGTTGCCCGACTATAGTTTAGTGCCAACATCTTCTGGTCTGAGCTTAACACTGGGGGCTGGGTGGTTAGCTGAGCATCCATTAACACAGGCGGATTTTGAGCAGGAGCAACAGTATCTCACTAAGGCAGGTTTTAGTTTGTCTGTTCAGTAATAAATTGATGGCTGTGAATAAAAAGAACACAATAAAGAAAAAGCGTTTGCTGTAAACAGCGCACATCAGAAAAAATGATTATGATGTGCACTGTTACAAAGGAACGTTAGAAACCGTCCAATATTTGAGTGCTACCGTGCAAGTTTTTCCAATAGGATAAGCTGGGCGTTTTTGTCAGACTCTCCTTCAGGAGGATGATTCTGGATGTAACTGCCATCGGTTTGCAGCTCCCAGCTCATACAGTTATCACTCAAGTAAATATCAAGTTCTTTTTTAATGCGTAAGGCAAGTTTAGGGTTTTCAACAGGGAAGGCAGTTTCTACACGGCGATCAAGGTTACGCTCCATGCAGTCAGCACTAGAGCAAAAGACCCGTGGATTATTGTCATTACAAAAGTAGTAGACTCGGGTATGCTCTAAAAAGCGACCTACAATAGAGCGGACCCTGATATTATCAGATAGCCCTTTTATACCTGGACGTACGCAACAAGTGCCTCGAACAATTAAATCTATCTCCACCCCTGCCTGGGCAGCACGATAAAGTGCTTTAATAACTTTTGCCTCGGTCATGGAGTTGACTTTAATAATAATTTTGGCGGGCTTTCCTTCTTTTGCGTTATGCGCTTCGTTATAAATCAGTTCCAGTATGGTTTTCTTTAGGGTAAAAGGTGCATGGAGTAGTTTTTTCACCTGCACAGCTTTACCCATACCTGTTAGTTGCTGGAACAGCTGATGTACATCTTCAGTTAATACTTTATTGCAGGTTAAAAAACTATAATCGGTGTAAATTCGCGCATTGACTGCATGATAATTACCGGTGCCCAAATGCGCATAACGCTGCATTGTTTTCCCTTCGCGGCGAATAATCAATGCCATTTTGGCATGGGTTTTATAACCTACTACACCATAAACAATGACTGCGCCCGCTTCTTGCAGCCGGCTGGCTAATTGCAGATTATCCTCTTCATCAAAACGTGCACGAATTTCTATGACCGCAACGACTTCTTTACCATTACGTGCAGCATCAACCATGGCACTGACAATTTCTGAATTAGCACCAGTACGATATAAGGTTTGTTTTATTGCTAATACATTAGGATCTTTTGCTGCTTGACGTAAAACATCAACAACGGGGGTGAAGGACTCAAAAGGGTGTAAAAGTAAAATGTCATTTTTTTTGATAGCGCCCAGTAAATCCTCATTTTTAACCAGTGCTTTCGGAAAACCCGGGCTAAAAGGATCATATTGTAAGCTTGAGTGGTCTTCACTATTGCAAACACTCATTAAGCGGCCTGGGTTGACGGGACCATCAACTTGATAAAGCTCTTGCTCAGTCAGATTGAATTGCTTTAATAGAAAGTTCGTCAAAGGTTGCGGGCAGTTGGCAACTACTTCTAAACGAACTGCATCACCATAGCGTCTAGACCAAAGCTCCCCTTGGAGTGCTCTTGCGAGGTCTTCGACTTCTTCTGAGTCGAGGGTGAGGTCACTGTTACGTGTTAAGCGAAACTGATAGCAGCCTTTAACGGTCATGCCAGGGAAGAGATCTTCTACATGGCTGTGAATCATTGAAGATAAAAAGACATAGCACACTTTTCCGTTACTGAGTTCTTCTGGGAGTTTGATGAGTCGAGGCAGTGAACGGGGGGCCGGGATAATGGCCATACCAGTTTCCCGACCAAAGGCATCTTTGCCTTCTAAAGAAACAATAAAGTTGAGAATTTTATTGGCTAACCTAGGGAATGGGTGTGCTGGGTCTAGCCCGATAGGGCTAATAACAGGCAGAATTTGCTGGTTGAAGTAATCCTGTATCCAGGCTGCTTGCTTTGGCGTAAATTGTGTGCGCCGCAGGAAGCAGATATTTTGCTCTTCTAACTTAGGGAGTAGTACATCATTTAAAATTTGATATTGTTTATTAACCAATTCATGAGTTTTTTGGGCTATTTCAGCTAACACCTGTTGCGGCTGTTTACCATCTAGCCCCGATTTTTCTCGGGCAAAATTAATTTGTTGTTTTAGTCCGGCAACACGAATTTCAAAAAATTCGTCCATATTACTGCCAAAAATCAGCAGAAATCTTAAACGTTCAAGCAAAGGGTATGATTCATTCAAGGACTGTTCCAGAACCCGGGCATTAAATTCAAGATGGCTAAGTTCTCGATTAATGTAATAGTCGGGGTTTGATAAGTCAGTGATTTTGCTTGGCTCTTCAACAGGTTCGCTAGCAACCTCTTGAATGTCTTGACTGGCAGACAAGTTCATAATACTCCTTGCTAAGCAGTACGGACCAAATAGTCGATGGTCTGATTAATATTCATTATAGCGTCTGAAAACTTGTGTCGTTAAGTGATCCAACAACCACCACCGTGCTGGGTATCCCTACATAAAACATGATTAATAGGTAGCTGTTGTATAAGTGCTTCATGATGCTGATTACTATACCCTTAGCGCGAATTACTTTATAGCACGAAGTTCTTGGCGTTTACCGGTTTGGCTTATAATACTGTTTCATAAAGGTTGGCCAAGGGTATAGCTAAGTAAAAAAATTATGATAATTAGGCTGAGTGAATGAGTTCAGCTGCTTCTTTGGCGAAGTAGGTGAAAATTGCATCTGCACCCGCGCGCTTCATCGCGATTAAGCTTTCTAGCATGACACTATTATTATCCAACCATCCATTTGCTGCGGCAGCTTTGTGCATTGCGTACTCTCCACTCACCTGGTAGACAAAAACAGGGACCTGAAGTTCCTTTTTAACGCGATAAACAATATCTAAGTAAGGCATACCAGGCTTGACCATTACCACATCTGCACCTTCTTGCGAATCTAGCGCTACCTCTTGTAGTGCTTCATCACTGTTTGCAGGGTCCATTTGATAGGTATATTTGTTACTTTTGCCTAACGTAGCACTGGAGCCTACCGCATCTCGAAAAGGACCGTAGTAGGCTGATGCATATTTAGCAGAATAAGCCATAATACGTGTATTAATTAATCCTTCAGTTTCCAGTGCTTGTCGTATGGTGCCAATACGTCCATCCATCATATCAGAGGGAGCAACCATATCAGCTCCAGCTTGAGCCTGGGCAAGAGCCTGCTTTACTAAAACCTCTACCGTGATGTCATTTAATACATAACCTGACTCGTCGATGATGCCGTCTTGGCCGTGTGTTGTATAAGGATCGAGTGCTACATCTGTAATAATGCCTAAATCAGGAAAGGCATTTTTGACTGAACGAATAGCACGTTGCATTAATCCATCAGGGTCATAGGCTGCTTTTGCATCTTCTGATTTTACAGAGGCATCTGGTGCCGGAAATAGGGCAATTGCAGGAATACCTAACGCAACAAGTGTCTTACATTCGATGATGAGTTGATCAATACTCAGACGCTCAATATTAGGCATGGAGGGAATAGGCTCTCGCTGCTGATCACCCTCTATAACAAAAATAGGATACACCAAGTCATTCGTGGATAAGCTATGTTCACGCATTAAGCGACGAGAAAAAGAATCGTAGCGCATTCTACGCATGCGTGTTCCAGGAAACTGGCGAACAACAAACTGCTTGGACATATGCAAGCTCTCCCTTTCACGGTGTATGAAATTAGCGCTCAAGTATATACCTATTTTGCAGTAGACCCCAGTGGCAGGTTTTTGCTGACGAGAAAATGGGAAAGGTTGATGCGCGTTATCTCAAGCTTTTAAATGCTGAGCTTGATAAGCGATAATTTCTTTAAATTTACATAAAAATGTCATTTTTAATTTCCCTAGTCTAGCTGGGTGAAAATAGGCTATGATCTGCCTGTAAATTAATTATTAACCAGTAGAAGTTACTATTTATTAGCCGTGGATTAGCCTATGAGGAATTTTATGTCGGTGTTTATTAGGAAGTTTTTTTTAGTATTATTTTTACCCTTCTTTAGTATGAGTGCCATGTATGTCAGTGCAGCTGGAGATGTTGAAGCCGGTAAGAATAAAGCAAAAATATGTAATGCCTGTCATGGTGAAGATGGTTATGCCAAAATACCTATTTATCCTCACTTGGCAGGCCAGAATGCTGCCTATTTGGAAAGCTCTCTAAAAGCATATCGAGCAAAACAGCGGCAAGGAGGGCAGGCGGTTGTTATGCATGCTCAAGCAGCTAACTTAAGTGATCAGGATATTGCCGATTTAGCTGCATTTTATAATAGTCTAAAATAAACATTAATCGTTGCAGTTGTTAATTCTTCTAAAGCCTCAGAAATTCCTAAAAAGTGGCTGAGGCTTTTGTATACTCTTCGCGAATGATTTTTAGGCTTTGTTACCATCGCTCTTCACCCCAGTCATTTAGTTTATCTAAACTCCTGGGGCTTCATCGCTCGGTGGTCTCGCCTAAATAACCCTTCGCTGTGAGTATATACTACTTTATTTTGACACCTAAGAATGATTCGTGAGGGGTGTATATTATCCTTTAGCCAAATACTTGTTTTTGGGTTTGTTGGTAGTGAATAACCCGAGGATCCATTATCTGCCGCCAAAGAGGAGGGATTAAAGCAAGTAACATCATGGCGCCATAACTTGAAGGTAATTGCGGACTTTCATCAAAGTGACGCAATATTTGGTAGCGTCTGGCGGGATGAGCATGGTGATCTGAGTGACGTTGTAAATTAAAAAGTCCTGCATTTGAGAAAATTTCACTGGCATTCCATGAATGTATTGGACTGACACGCTCATATCGACCATCAGGTAGTTGCTTGCGAACCAAGCCGTAATGCTCTACATAATTGACTATTTCTAGTGAAATGATTGCGCAGATCGAACTTACCCATATAAACATCAAACCTTGCCAACCAGCCCATAGTGCAAAGCTTGTCCATAGCAACAATGTTCCCGCACTCCACCAAAGTAATTCATTTTGCCAATGCCAGAAAGGTAACTTTTTCTTTGCTAAACGAGTGGCTTCTAATTTAAATCCTTGGATAATATTTCTGATAATTGCTTGGGGAAGAAATAAATAAATTGACTGACCAAGCTTTGCGGTTGAAGCATCATGCGGTGTTGCGACATTAACATGATGACCTCTTACATGTTCTACTTTAAAGGTTGCATAACCCACGAGCATTAGCATAAAGCCACCGAGCATACGTTCATGCTTAGTATTGCGATGTATGAGTTCATGAGAAATGTTGATAGCACCAGCAAATACCAGAAATCCTGTACTCAATGACAGTGCTAATGTGGAGCTCCAAACTTCGAACTTTGCACTATAAAGTCCTAACATCAGATAGCCAAGCTGGACACAACAAAATCCACAAATAATCACTTTATAACGATAGTCATTGAGAAGCTGTTGCTCTTGTAGCGGGGTAGGGTTTTGTTTACTGCGACCAAGAACAAGGTCTACTGCGGGGAAAAGTAGATAAAAAAGTAAAAATAATAAATTCCAGGTACCACCAAGGTACCAGCCAATAAATGGAATCATAGAAACCAGATAGGCTAATAGAAAGTAATAGGGGGGTAACATGTAAACTGTCCTTGTTATACAGTGTTATTAAGAAAATTATTTGATTTTATTAATATTTCCTCATTGTGCGACTGAGCAGATGCTGAAGACTCTATTCAGTCATACGTCATAAAATTGTCAGACAATATAAAGTTTAGCAGGTAATTATATAAAGAGGATGTTAAGGCAGGGCCAAAGTTACTTCAGATCTTTGTAAAAAACTTAGTCTTTAACGTTTGCTCTGTTTAGTGAAAATGTTATAAGGCAGTTAATAGGTATTTTTTTATAAAAAAGTGTAAGAAATAGGCTACTGATGAAAACGCTTCCATTTTTTTTAGAACACTTGCAACAAGGTTTTAGGCCTTTGTCATTAGAATCTCCCCTGCAACCAACAGCACAGGAGCTAGCTTACTTTAGCTATTATGGAATTGATTTTGCGAAGCAATTGCCTGATGTAGCACATTATTTTGGCTGGCTGGAATCACCTCCTTACATGGTTGCTTGTCATGTTTATAAACAGCCTAACCCGAAAGGCTGTTTTTTCTTGTTACATGGGTATTATGACCATATAGGTTTATATAAGCATGTCATTCGCTTTTTACTTGAGCAGGGGTTTGATGTATTTGCTTTTGATCTGCCTGGGCATGGATTGTCTTCAGGTTCAAGAGCATCTATTCAAATGTTCTCAGAATATGAAAGTGCGCTTTCGCGCTGTTTGCAATTTTCAGAGAATCAGTTACCTAAGCCATGGCACATAATAGGGCAAAGTACGGGAGGGGCGGTAACGATTGATTACCTGCAGCGGAATCAGTTTGATCTTACGACGAGTCCATTTCAACATGTTGTATTATTAGCTCCCCTTGTAAGACCAAGAGCATGGCGCCAGTCGTTGTTTGCATATTTTTTACTAAAGCCTTTTATTCGACGTCTTAATAGGCGTTATACTGCTAACTCTACAGATAGCTCATTTGTGGAGTTTATTCGTCATGCTGATCCCTTGCAGCCAGCTAATTTATCTGTCGAGTGGGTAGGTGCACTTCATCATTGGATTAAAGAAATTGAAAACAGCCGTAAAAGTCCTCTTACCCCTATTATTATTCAAGGAGAACAGGACTTGACAGTTGACTGGCAGCATAATTTAAAAGTGCTAGATAAAATTTTTACCCAACCCAAAAAACTCATTCTGCCATCAGCTAAACATCATTTAGCTAACGAAAGTGAAACAATTCGGAAACGATACTTCAAGTTCTTGCAAGAGTGCGTAGGGGATAATCTTTGCTAAACTACTGTAATTAAATAAGGTTACTTAAAGGGATTAGTAGTAGAGTTAATCCTCGGACTGCCCATTAGAGAGTGAATATGACAGGAATAAGTCAATCTAATAACAGTGATCAGCGCCACTTAGGGCAGGATTTGTTGCTATTCCGATTATGCGGTAAACAGCGCTATGGAATTAATGTACTAAAAATTAAAGAAATTATTCCAACGCAAAAGCTTACCCAACTCCCGCAAGCACATCCCGCCATAGTAGGTATTGCCAAGTTAAGGGGCACCCCTCTGAGTGTAATCGACTTGGCTCAGGCAATTGGGCTGATACCGCTACGTGATACTCAAGGTAAGATAAATATAATTATTGCAGAGTTTAACCGTACAATGCAGGGTTTTTTAGTGGGGGAAGTAGAGCGTATCGTCAGCTTGAGCTGGAAAGATATTTTACCGCCTCCAAAAGCTACAGGAAAAGGGAGTTATGTGACTGGGGTAACTTCTTTTGACAAAGATATGATAGAAATTATCGATGTTGAAAAAGTGTTAAATGAAGTAGTGCCAGAGCACATAGGGAGCTCACTGCTTAAATTGCAATTATTGCCGGAACAAATTGCTATCCTAAAAGATAAATTAATCATGGTTGTTGACGACTCCAGCATGGCAAGAAAGCAGATTTGTCAAACACTGGATAAACTCCCTGTTAAGTATGTTGTATCGAATGATGGGAAGGAAGCGCTGGATTTACTGCGTAACTTGCACCAACAGGGAAGGCATGTAGATATGATTATTTCTGACATTGAAATGCCTGAAATGGATGGTTATACACTTACGCGAGAGATACGCAAGGACCAAGATTTATCATCAATGTATATTTTATTACATACGTCATTATCCAGTAGCATTACTTCTGCAGCGGCTGATGCCAGTGGTGCAGATGCTGCGTTGACAAAGTTTGTCAGCGAAGAGTTATCATCGATTGTGCTGAAAGCACTCGAAGCTTCCTAAGATTCCAGTAAAAATCAAATACTTTTTTCCTCATTTAAGAAAGGGACTATTAATTATTTGTGATTAAGGCGTAAAAAAGAAAACAAAAAAGCCAATGTAAAATTGGCTTTAATTAAGGAGAAACGCATCATTTTTATTGTAGTTGGTTAGTAGTCAGCGTCCTTACTTGTCACTAACTAGACGAGGGAGATTTAGTTTATTTAAAAATTATACTTCAATGATAGTATTGTACCGTTTTGGTAAGTTGGAGATCCTAAGTAGTCATCAGCATAGCGGTATTGAACACCGACATCAAAGTGATCAGTGACATGCCACCAACCAGAAATTGCGCCATTATAGCCTGAGGTATTAGGTGAGCCGTCATGACTTGCCATATAGTCATCATCACGCATAAAGTCGTACTCATGCCACTGGGCAACAGTGAAATTTTGACCTAGTGCGGAGAAGTCTTTGCCCCAAACGACACCTAACTGATAGCCATTGTGACCATCAAAAGAACCATATTTATCACTTTGGAATGAATGGTGTATGGCTGCATGAGCTTTTAACCACAGACCATTGGAAAAGTTGAAGCTTTTACCTATACCTAAAAATGTATTGGTTTCATCGAAGTCTTTCGTACGGAAATCAGAGACTTGTCCAAATAAATGCCAGCCTTGATCGCCTAGGAAGTAACGTACATTACCTTTACCGAAAAATCGATGTTTATCTGAGTTTTTATCCCATTCTTCAAAGTCGTAAAACCCGTACACTTCGCCCCAGTTGAAGCCGGCACCACCTTCTATTTCAAGATAGGAGAAGTCTTCTTTATTGCGACCGGTTTTGACTTCAGTATCTGCATCCCATTCAAGGTAGTTGATACTGACATTACCAAAGCTATAAGTCATTTCTGCATGTGCAGAGAATGTAAGGAGTGAAGCCACCACTAACGTTGTAGGAAGTATAATTTTTTGCATAACTACTACTCTTGGCATGTGTGACTGCAAGAACGCATACACTACTGGCTTTACCCTGGGTATTCAGTTGCACAGAAGGTATATGCTTTCTTTACATGTAGATATTTTTATAATGCTTACACCTATTGCTTACTCCCATAGCAACACATTAATTTTTATATTCAGTATTAAGAGCCTGTTACTTTGCCAGTAGGATTAGCAAAGTAACAGGAAGTACTGCTTTATTTATACCCGTTATTATGGGTATACGTTACTTTGGGTATTATTTACTGCTTTTTATAACGTTCCACGTTACCTATAACAAGGCTTATATGTAGCCAACTATCATCCTAATTAGCTGAGCACAATAAAGCTCGATATAGGTTCTTGCTACGTAACCCCTTGGTGATGAATCTTTACCCTTCACTATGGCTATATATTCTCACTGAGGGATACGGTGTTTGGTAACACCAAACAAGTAATGAGTAATAAGTAGTTAACCTCTCTTCTGCGGGATTAATTCTAACATGAAAAAAAGATGACAATAAAACAACTAATTCGTTTTATTTTATTTTATTTGCGTGAAGTCAAAAATTCTTGGGAGACTACTCTGAAAGTGAATAAATTTGCTTGAAATAAAGGGCTGTAGACAGTTTTTGCAGCGCTTTTGTAGAGATTAATTGATAATAAATAGCTAGCCTTATGTTGAAGGTAATATTAATTAATTTTGTATTAATTTTTAATTAAATGAAGTTATTTTTTGGTAAACTTACATAGCACAATGGATTGAGCACTTTTGTGCAGGAAAAATTGTGTTTTGACAATCTTCCTGAAACGGAAACCTTTTGCGTGAAAACTAGGCATAATATTATGATAAAAAACTATTTAATATGCACTGAGCTGGTTGGTTTGTTTAATTCAGGTGATGTGTTTGAAGAAAACTAGATCTAGTTAACAGTTTGTATCACGATTATTATTAGCTGATCCTAATATGCAGGCTGTCTTTTCTTAAAGGTCATTGTTGTATGATGATTGCTCTTCAGGTGGTTCGACTGATAGCGTTTAAAATTGTAAATACAAGGAGAGGAAATGAAGCGTGTTGCGGTAATTTTATCAGGATGTGGTGTCTTTGATGGGGCTGAGATTCATGAGTCGGTATTAACCTTATTACACCTTGATAAGGCTAATGTACACTACCAATGTTTTGCACCAGATATGCCTCAACAACATGTGATTAACCACGTAACAGGAGAAGTAGTTGAGGGAGAAACAAGGCATGTACTGGTTGAAGCGGCTCGAATTGCTCGAGGAGAAATAAAGTCCTTGTCAGAGCTAAGAGAAGACGACTTTGATGCATTAATTTTTCCTGGTGGGTTTGGCGCTGCAAAGAACTTGTGTTCATTTGCCTTTGATGGGCAGACCATGCAAATACAGCCTGATGTACTTGCAGTATGTCAACGCTTTGCAAAAGCAACTAAGCCGATTGGCTTGATCTGTATTGCACCCGTCATGGCGGCTAAAATCTTTGGTGAATCAGTAAAGTGTACGATTGGTCATGATCAAGCAACTGCAGATGCTATCAATACCATGGGGGCACAGCACGTGTCTTGCAAAGTAAACGACATTGTTATTGATGAACAGCACAAGTTGGTAACAACACCGGCTTATATGCTTGCGCAGCGGATTGGTGAGGCATCAGCAGGTATAGAGAAGTTGGTGAGTGCTGTTTTGGAACGCTGTTAGTGGCTATTATCGATTACTGAATTTATACCATTTGCAAATAGGTATACTTCTGGGTGTGGCTTGGTAGGTTAAGGGGTATCAGATATAAAATTTTGGTATGCCTTAATCTATGCGGATATCCATGTCTACTCCATTTAACGCTTTCAAGGGTGGGAAGCAGTGAAGCAAAGTACGCAAGATGTTGAAGAGTTTTTACCTGAAATAAAAGCCGCAGTGATGTCTTTTTTTGACAAGGTTCCATTCAACAAGTTTCTGGGGATGAAGATTACTCGGGTCGAAGCAGGTTGTGTTGAAATGTATTTGCCTATGAAAGAGGAGCTTATAGGTAATTACTTTATGGGAATTTTACATGGTGGAGTTATTTCTGCCATGTTGGATGTCACTGGGGGGGCGATGGCGCTGGTAGGGGCATTTCGGAAACTCGAGCACTTAAGCTTAGACGAGCGCATTAAGCGATTAGCTAAAATCAGTACAATAGATTTGCGTGTAGACTATCTGCGCCCTGGGCGAGGAAATGCTTTTTATGTCGTGGCTACTTTATTGCGTTCTGGTAATAAAGTGGCTGTAACGCGTTCAGAGTTTTATAACGACCAGCATGAGCTTTGTGCCGTGGGCACAGGTACTTACTTGTGTGGTTGATGTTTTTTAGCGCAGGATTGCCTTTATGTGCCTTCACTACAGGAGGCGCCAAAGGCAAAGCAGCAGTAACAGCGATGATGACCAAGGCGGATCTGCTTATTCATACTTTCCTGTAAGCTACTGCCTAAATCATAAACAGGATCATCATCAACTAAGGTGCAGGCATACACTCTTAGGCGACCTTTAATTTTAACCACCATTTTACTGAAGGCACACATAAATTGTCGTCGACTGGCAGAGGTGTGATAGGTCCGCATACACTGCTCTGTAATTTGAGGTGTTGTGCGCTGTACAAACGGAGGTGCAAAATCTGGAAAAGGAATTACCGGAATAGTTTGTGGTAGACCAATACTGTTTAAAAGTTTGTGATACTGATCAGTTATATCATCTGTGTTCTCCTCTCTGGGTTGCTGACGAGCAATTGAAACATTAAAGCCCGCTTGATAAAGCTGGCGAAGACTCTTAAGTGCCATTGCAAAAGAACCTGTGCCACGATCTTTATCATGCAGTGTTGAATCGGGATAGTCGATACTTATACGAAAGCGAATGGCGTGTGGTGCGGAGCTTAACGACACAAGTTGTGAAAAGCGTTGTAAAAGAGGAGCTGTACCGTTACTTAATACTAAACAGGGGCGGTATTGGCTGGCGTACTGTAAAATCTTTATCATCTCTTTTGCAACGAAGGGTTCGCCTCCGGTAAATGAAAACTGCTGTACACCCAGGTAAAGGGCTTCATGTATAAAGGGTTTAACCTCTTTTAACTTCATGACTGCTAAACGATCATCACCCGGTTTGGAACCTTCAAGGCAAAAAGGGCAGCGGAGGTTGCAAGCCGTACCAGTATGAAACCAGAGCTCTTGTAATGAGTGGGGGGCGATATAACCACGTGGCTGCCCATCGGCGGTTAATAGCCAGTTTGTTGAGTGCGCCTGTTTTACAGGGATATGTTGCATGTTTTTGGAGGGGGAAGGGTTCTTTAGTAAAGGTTATTATGGTTTTTAAGTTATTTCATTATTTCTTATACCCACAACAAACCTCAAATAAATTCGTGAAGGGTATATTAATGATGTTTTTCAGTTTTTAGTATAGGCTTTATTAATGGAACTATGATAATGTAATTTATTTTAAACTTTTACGAATAATTTAAATGCACTATGACAATATCTTCTGGATTAAAAAGCATATTGAATGAACATATCTCAAACTACTTAGGTTATGCCTTTGATACAGAGTATATTGATACATTAGTAGGTGGGGATATTAATCAGGCTTTTGCCTTACGGCAAGGTGATGTCAGTTTTTTTGTAAAAATAAATCACGATGATGAAAATACTAATTTTTTAGCAGAAGCTTTAAATTTACAAGTATTAAAAGAAGCTGATTGTTTGAAAGTGCCTGCTGTTATAGCAACTGATCATGAATGTGGCTGTAATTATTTATTGCTAGAGTATATTGCGCCAGGTATTGGTAAGTGGAATGAATTAGGACGTCAGCTTGCTCAGCTACATAAAACCACGAATAAAACACACTTTGGCTGGTCACAAAATAACTTTATTGGTCGTACTTTACAGGTTAATCATTGGCAAGCTAACTGGTCTGAGTTTTTTGCAGAGCAAAGAATTGGGGTTCAACTTGAGTTGGCTAATCAGCAGGGAGCTGCGCTTAGTGAGGAAATAATTAACAGCATTAAACTGTTATTAGCGGATCATCAGCCAGAAGCTGTGTTATTACATGGCGATCTTTGGAGTGGTAATGCAGGCTTTACAGCGGATGGTGAGCCTTATTGCTACGACCCTGCTTGTTATTATGGCGATCGCGAAACAGATATTGCTATGACTGAGTTATTTGGTGGTTTCCCCCAAGAGTTTTATACAGGTTACAATCAAGTATTCCCGTTGCCAGAAGATTATGTATTAAGGCGCCCAATTTATAACCTTTACCATTTAATGAATCATTATAATTTATTTGGTGGACATTATTTACATCAAGTAAAGCAATCTATAAAACAGTTGATGTAGTAGCGTAGGAGTCAGTTTAGGCTTAACGGGCATCCCATGATACAGCACTTGCATGAGTGCAAGCTTCAGCTGATGAGTCACTAGCAGGAAAGCGGCATCTCCGACCCGTTGACTCATACCGTAAACGGCCATCTCCCGCTTGTGCACCTTTGGGAGAAGCTGCAATAGCATACCCAGTACCACTGCCTGAAAGGACAGCTAAGTCATAAAATTTTGTATCACCATCTAAGGGGGCTTCGGTAGGAAATCCCAAATCTGCGATGCTTGAAGGGTAAGCAGAGGGGGAGGCCTCTGTATAAGCTCGCTCCATGGCTTGGGACATTTGCATTAATGCGGCTTGGGCGTCTGCCCGACGGGTTCTTGTAACGTGGTCTTGATAAGAGGGGTAGGCAATAGCGGCAATAATACCAATGATGGCAATCACAATCAGCAGCTCAATCAGCGAGAAACCATTTGCTTTACTCATACATGTTTTCCTTTATTTAAAGTTATATTGTCCGGTTCGCCAAAAAGTTAGTGAGGTGGAGGGGCCATTTCTTTAGGCAGCTCCCATAGTTCATTAATTACCATTCGGTTGCTAATGCTTTTCATACTGTAGCCAATGACCATACCAGACTTTAATGCATGAAGGGTTGCATGCTCTTGTGATAGCAAGTGTAGCTTAGCATTTTGCCAGACTGGAAAATGCTGTGCATTTAAAACCAGCTTGTTTTGTCGAGGAATATATTGATCAACGACTGCTTTATACTGAAACTCAACAGGATAATAACTCGGTAAGTTGAATGAGGGTTTGGACTCTACCTCTTCACTCTTTGCCAATGAACTAAATAGCGTTATACCGCTGACTAATAAAAAAACGGTTGAGTAAAAAAGACTTGGATACTTTTGAATCCTTGGCATGTTAATCACCTTTACTCTAGAAAAATTTGTCGCCACGATAAACGACCCGTAGCAGTGTCACTGGTATCTGTTTTAGTGATTTCAATAGACTTATCGCTTAGCTGAGTCACTAGAAAATCGCCAATAAAGGATGAGTCAGAGGGGGTGGCACCTTCAAACCGTGTGCCAGAGACAACAGTATCTGTTGCAGGAACGTTATCATCAGAGTCAAATGCACCATCATTATTAATATCAAAGATTGGCGTGAGACGGCCAACGCCACCACTGATTGGGCTGATTGCTATCTGAAAGCCACCAGGTCCTGAAGTACAGTATAAATTAGTGCTGGGAATAACGGTGTTGGTAAATAATATGCCATCTCTAATAAGTAATTGACGTACAGGGCGCTCCCCAGGAAACTCGACATCTGTTGTACTACCTGCGGTTAACACATCAAAGTCGATATACCAACCCATGACTTTTTTCCCTGTTGTCTTATAACTGACGAGATTATCTGTGAGTGTTCGAACCACAGTCCCTTCAACCGTACCCGCAATATTGGTAAATGATTGCTCAACTAAATCACTTCGAGGAACAGGGTAAGTGGTACCTGAGTCAAGGGTATCCCAGATACCATAAAGACTTTGTATTGACGTTGAAGAAACGTCGGAATTTAGAAACCAGCTACCGGTCCCTGCAATAATAATTAAACCAGTTCCATTTGGGTTACGGACGGCAATGGGCTGGCCTATAAAGGGCTGAACGGTACTGCTGTAGGCTGCGGTAAAAATAATTTGCTGACTAGCACTGTCAGTCCAGTCAGTTGCTGTAGTTGACGTTAAATTAAAGCGGTAAAGATTGCCTTGAATATCACCTACATAGATGTAGTCAACGGTACCATTGGAGTCGATATCAATAGCTCGAGGAATACCTAGACCGTTAGGCGTAGTTCCATCACTACTTTCGGCTTTCCCCTTGCCAGTTGTGATCTTGATATAGTCTGTACCGGCTGTCCAGACACCATCCAGTCCACCATCTAGAAAAACAACATAGAGTGCAGCATCTCCATCAGTGCTGGTGCTATTGTAGCCGTTACCAAAAATTGCAGCCCAGCGTTTTTCACCACTGCCATATTCTGTATTTGTCATCGCAATGATGGGCCGACTAAAAGATAGGCCAAGGTCACTATCATCAGCACTGGTAAACTCCCACATCACTTGATTGACTGCAGATAACTCTGTGCTGAAACTACTTGGGTCGGTAACATTTAATGCAAAAAAGCCTTTACCTCCTGCACCAAGTGCACCTACCAGGACCGAAGCCCAGGCAGGGGGGCCACCATCGGTAACAGCTGTAAATACATCATTAACGCTGACCTTTTCATCAACATACATCTGGTGCACATAGTTTGGGTTAGTTAGCTCACCCAATTTGCTGAATAAAATGTCAGGAATGTAGGCAAATACTTCGTCACCAGTATTTGCATTGAAAGCATGGAGCATACCGTCGTTAGCGCCTACATATACCATCTCTGTGCGCGTAGCTTTAGCTTCGGCAAATTCAGAATATAGGCTACCTGAAGCAGTAGGGTATGGCTCTGAGTCACGACGAATAAAATTAGGAGCGCCTACAAATGTCGGCGTTGAGTGAATGATGTCGCCCAATCTACCTGATGATGAAAGGCGCTCGCGGAATTGACCGGTATCGAAGTTTTCGCCTTCTAACGCCTGGCTTCCTCGTAAATAGCTGACTCGTTCATCGCCAATTACACTATCACCATCACCATAACCACTGGGAAGAGAGGTTGGCGTTGGTGACTCTAACGCTGTTTTTTGAGCAGTGGTCAGGCCACTATCATAATTAAAGGGCACACCTGTTGTGTTGGCCTTATCGTAGGTAAACATGATGCGCGCATTTGCAGCAATTTTTTCATCAAGTTTTGTGGCTGCAGACCAGGCAATAATGTCGCTGATGGTACCATCTGAATTAATTTTCTGAGCAACTACATCGCCATTGTTAAAGCTTGGATTATAAAAAGCACGAAATAGAAGGGTATTCGACTCTACGTTTTGCGTATTAAAAGCTACAGCGCTGGCCGCACCTGACTCTGATTGTATTTTTTTAAAAACCTCACTTAAACCGGTGGCTAGTTTTTCTGGATCACCAGCACTCAAATATTCACCACGCCCGTTGTATGCTGCATGGAGTAAGTCGTCAACTTTACCTTCATTGGTGCTGGTTGATGGCCAGGTAAATGGCGTTGTAAAGTCTGATGGCATACTGGTGACGGAACCTGTTACCCCAAAGCCAACGGTATACAGATTCATTCGTTGGTGCATGCTATCACCTTCAGCTAAGGTGGAGCGATCAGCATCATTGGTTGTTGCAGGAACATTATTGTCTAATGTGGTTGACAGGTCCCTTTTATAGTAATGCATCGCAACATCGGCTAATGTATTTGAGGCTGAGTCTGCAAAGGCGCCGCCATCAAATGCGTTCGTGGTATTGGCATCAGCATTACCGACTGAGGGCGCTCCTCCATTATAAAAACCATCCGTCATGAGTAAGGCATAGTTCTGTTGGCAGGTACCTATGGGGGCGGCTTGTAGGGGGCAGGCAAAAGAACCATCGGCATCAAACATATTGCCACTTAAACATTCAAAATATTTGCCGACTTTTTCTAGATTTTGACGAAGTGGTGTACCGCGTGCGGGTACTGGAGAGCCATAAATTTTATCCAGCAAGGCCTTTTTGTTCCCAGAGCTAGAAGAAGCATTCATGGAAGCAACTTCAATACTATTACTGTCGTTATTTATAGTGGCAAAACCCACTCGGGCATTGCTTAGCCCATCAATCACAAAGCCTAACGCACCTTTAGCAACTAGATCTCTGGAGCGGTAATAGCTAAACCAGTTGGCAAAGTTTTGTTGGGTCGCTGCATCTGCATCCTGAATGTAAAACTCCGTTTGTTCACCGTTATCAAAAAGTCCATTACTGTTACTGTCTGTCCAGGTGTAATAGCGATAACCATCAGCCTTGCCATCACTATTTCGGTCCGATGTATCGCGATCAGTACCACCTGCCCAGTTGGAGTTATGTTGTGTTAAATCGATTCGCTCTGCGGGGTTGTATGGGTTATCAGGCGCATTGGTAATATCAATGTTTGTCAGAGGGTTGCCATTGATATCCAGGCCAGGCCAGGGTTTGTATTCTCGGGTTGGGTCAAAATATAGGGCATTAAAGTTACTGTTTCTAAACCGCCAAGACTGGTCATCTGCCGTATAGCAATCATTTGAGCCATCACTATACGTATTGGAGCCAAATTCAACACCATAGAGGTAGCCAAAAATACTTTCACTACTAAAGCTACAGTCGGCTATACCATCATCGTTAGAATCACGGTGCTTTACTGGTCCAATACCGGTATTACTGCCGTCGCGTTGCTGGCCTGTAAATAAACCACCATTGGTTTGGTCAGTGGTCATTACTTCCCAGTCCATACTGCCAGAGTCGTCTAATAGAATGACAATATTGGGTTCAGCACCAATGGAGATCTCTAATGCATGTTCTGCAATATCAAGAACACCTGCTGTCGCTTGACTTGATACGACAGAAGCAATACATAGGCTTAACCATTTTCTTGTAAAAGTGTGTTTGCTACTCATTGCGACCCTGCCTATTATCAAGAGCGTGTTTAGATCCGTTTAGCAAAAGTGGTTTGCAGTATGACTTGTGATGCGGCTGAAGAGCCAACGCCCCAAGCGGTTATTCGAAAAACTTCAGTGCCTCCTCCCCCTGTCGATTCGCCAACATTCATTAAATTGAGCGCTTCTTCTTCTGAAACCACTGCTGTGAAATGTTCAATAATATATTTGGGCTGATCGGCTAACCCTGTAATGGTGGTGGAGAGAGTGCGTAGCTTGGTAGAGGTTTTCCAATCGATAGTTTGCCAGGGTGAATCTTTAGCTGCGGCTAAAGAGTACATGCCATCATCACCATCATTATTAAAGTCACTCAGTGTGACTAGGGCGCTCACTACATTTTCTCCCTCTCTTAAGGCGGCTTCTGCGGCTTGAAAAGCGGTGTTGTGATCTTTTAAATTGGCACTCATTTTTTCGTCTAACGAGGTTGTCATCATGGCATTGATGCCAACGATGGATAGCAGCAATAAAATGACCAGGCTGATGACTAAAACGATGCCTTGTTGTTTATTGTAACTTTTACACATAGGCGAAAAATTCTTTCTACCTAAGTTATGGGGTTGTTGGGTGATAACGTGATACGAGATGTGTGAGGGAGAATGAAAAGCCTTATTAAGAGTATCCATGGCGAATTAAACTCCACGATTTCTGATTTTAATAGTGGCATTAAATGTTCGGGTAATAAGGTTATTATCCTGACTTACTTCATCAACCGTATTAACACTCAAGCTGATATTTACGGCAACAACACGATTCATGTCTCCCACGTTGCTTGCAGTAACATAACGATTGGGTACACCGGAACTATCGAGATCTTCTCCGTATAAAATGGCTAAATCTTCTACGCCCCGAATTAACTCTTCTGCGGGGTCCAAACTTTCTCGGCGCCAAAGTGATAACACTTGATTGCCCCGATTATTAGTAAATGCAGAGGGTGCAATATAGTAGACAGCAGTTCTGAACTTATAGACAGATGCATCTTCATCATAGGTTGAGCCGTCGTTTGTCAATTCTTTTTGAGCATTTCCGGGGGACTCAGAGGTGCCAGCGTTATGAACCACATTGTATTCGGTATCATCAACAGTAGTTGTGATATTGGTAACTTGAAAAATTGTCGCTTTACTACAGTCACTGACTAAAATAACTTCACTATCTTCTATTGGAGCTGTAGCTTCAGTTTTTAAATCGGCAGAGGGGAAGGGCATGGCTTGGGTTAGACTGGCACCATTATCTGACACACGTCTTATAACAAGAATATCTGAACCTGTCTGAGGCTCTAGGTCGGTTACATAGCTTTCAGGGTGTGGTTTCCATGTTGAACCTGAGGCTTCGTAACCGGTTAAACCTGTGCTTAAGTCGAAGATATAGTCAGAAGAAGATGGGTTAAGGGTATTTAAATAATTGACATCATTAATACTAGAAAGGCAGCCCATATAGCCAGCCATTCGAATGTCTTGAGAAATAGTGTCAAAAGCAAAGCGTGCATTATCTTGCATGGTAGAAAGTCCATTTAACATACGAAAAGTTTGTTGATTACTGTTAAAAATACTGATAATGCCACCCATTAAAAATAACCCTAACAGCATGGCAATCATTAACTCAATGATGGTGAAGCCTTGCTGTTTTTTCATAATTGTGTCCTCGTTACAAAGCTTGTAATAATGGGAGAACCTTCTGCATCAAGACGCTCAGTCCAATTAATAGTAATGGTATATTCGCTGCCGCTAACGGTTATACTGCCTTGCCCATTATTTAATAAACCTGCAGGTTCACCTGCACAATTGCTATCATCGTTATGGCTGCCTAATGAGCATTTCCAAGTAGCTAAATCATATTGTGCTAACTGAGCATTATTGCAGTTGCTTGAGCTGCCTTCACAGCTATCTGCTTTTACAGGTGGTGCTGCATCCAAGGCTATAGTGTAGGTTGCTGTAGGGTTAGCTCTTATACGATCAATGATGCTGGAACTTAAAAAGGTTGCATAACTACGATTTAAGGAGTCATTATTGTTTTTTAAACTGACAGCTTGCAATCCAGCCATGCCAAGCAGGCCAATCGATAAAATAAATACGGCCACTAAAAGCTCGATCATACCGACGCCTCGTTGCGAGGCTAACTTAGTGAAAGTTCTCATGGTGTGCATCCTGCTCCTTTTATTAGACTTGTACTCCCTGAACGTAGTAATTGAATCTGACGACTACCATCCCCTGAGCTGTGACATAAATTAAGTGTATCACCGGCGGTAGTAATGAAACCCCGGGAATTAAATGTGTAAGCACCATTGTCACCAACACTATTGAGCGTTGCGTTATTGTCCAAGGACTCATACTCTCGGATTAACTCACTGCTTGTTACAACAACAATGCGCCAGCCTGGTCCCCACTCATTGCTATTATCCGAAGCATCGAGTGCTTCTAACCTGACCGCTTGACCTCGTTTTATGGCCTCACTACGCGCAATAGCAATACTACCGACAAAGCTGTTTGAGCCTGCGGCAAGTTGGTTTTCGACAATCAATGATATAAAGCTAGGGTATGCGACGGTTGTTAAAATAACGGCAATTGCTAATCCAATCATTACTTCTATGATGGTAAATCCCTTATTGTGCATGGATCTTTGCCCTGTATTTATTATTTATTTTAAAGTTAGACCATATGAGTTGAGCTATTGGCAATTCTGATAAAGTCAAAAAATGTTTTGATAAGTGGGAAAGGATATAAATAAAGTAATTAATAAGTGCTCGCTCAATAAGCTATCGTTATATCTTTTGGCGTTTCTTTTGCATCCTTATGTCTTGCAGGGTTTAAATTGAATGAAGTGTAAATTTTTATTAAAAAGCAGCAAAAGAACAATCCTTAAACTATATGTAATAAATAAGACAGATTGGTGTAGTGAGACAATATTCTTGAGTTTTTATTTCTTCATTGCACTTAGGGCTGATGTTTTTCCAGATAAGCGTGGTCTGGATTTTTCCCGCTAAGGTCATATTCATGAAAAAGCGTTTAATAATTTTTTGTGATGGCACATGGAATAGTCCTGATCAAATTGATGAGAAAACGAAACGAATTTGTACAACAAACGTTGTAAAGTTAATGCGAGCTGTTCAGCCCATCGCTTATTCTGGGCCTGACTTTTGTATCCAAACTCCCCAAATATCCTATTATGACCCAGGCATCGGTACAGAAGGTATTGTGGAAAAATACGTCGGCGGAGCAACTGGATACGGTATTTCAGTAAATATTCTGCAAGCCTATCGTTTTTTGGCCAATAACTATCAGTCAGGTGATGAGATATTTTGCTTTGGTTTTAGCCGAGGTGCCTATACGGTGAGAGCACTATGTGGCTTTATGGGGCTTGTGGGCCTCATTGCACCAAAAGACCTTGACTTATTACCGCGTGCTTATCGTTATTACCGAATGTCTCCTGAACAGCGCTATTTATCCCCAGAACATGAGTTTTATTTATCCCTAAAAGAAAGCAGCATTGAAAACTTTTGTATACGTTTTTTAGGTGTGTGGGATAGTGTTGGTGCAATGGGAGTACCTACCCCAATGTTACAAAAGCTATCTCAGCGTTGGGTTGGTTTTTTTGATGTAAAGCTTGGCCATTATATTCAGACCGCACGACAAGCACTGGCAATAGATGAGCGACGAGGTGCATTTGCACCAGATTTATGGGTAAACACCAGTGCAGAGCTCGCACAGTACCAAGATATTCAGCAAGTATGGTTTTCTGGTGTGCACAGTAATATTGGCGGGGGCTACGAAAAAAATTATTTATCAGACCAAACATTATTATGGATGATGGGAGAAGCTGGGGACTGTGGTTTACAGTTTAACGCTGAATATGTTTCGCAAATTCTTGCTTACACACAACAAATTGAACTGCAAAGTGAGAGTGAGCAGATTATTATCCCGAATAACTATTCTCTTCCCTATAAAATGATCGATGCTCTGAGTCACCGGCGCGGGGAACGTGCTATTGGTGAGCGTCAGCGAGTTGCCAATGATTTATTGCCCGCCGTTAATGAGTCTGTTCACCCAAGTGTTGCAGAGGTGATGCGGATTAATGAGAACTACCGCCCTGAAAACCTTTTAAGAGCGCTTGATGTAGGTGACTTAGAGTATTTATCTCATGAGCGCCGCCATTCCCCTCGCATTGCCTGTTATGAGCCAGCAGAGTTGGATGTGGGTCAAGAAAAAACACAGTGCTTGATTGTTAATCAAAGCACTGGTGGTGCAGGTGTTAGTTGTAAACAGCCACTGCGTATGGGGCAGTTAATTCACCTTAGTCAAAAGTGGAAGACAATTACTGGACAGGTGGTGTGGGCAAAAGATGACTATATCGGTATTAAGTATGCGGCATAGTGAATTTGGCTACCTCTGAAAATGAGAGGCCAGAGAATTGATATAGCGTTTGCATGGCAAAAGGTTTCACCAGAAAACTGTATTTCGGAAAAGTGATTTCATCAATAACTGTATAGTTGGTGGAGTTTAGTTTGGATCAGCTCAGTGATTCAGCAAAGCTATTACTTATCAGCGAGTTGTCAGTTGTTGTGTGATGTGGCAATCAACGTTTTATCCCTCCATTGCTATTAAGGACGTAGCTGCTTGTTTGGAGCTTACGTTGGTCCTTTTTATAGCGAAAATTCGCTAAAACATTTTGTTTAATGTGATCCTTTGATGAAAAAGAAGGGGGAGAAATGGGCAGACCCATCGAATTTGACCGCAATGAAGTGTTAGAGCAGGCTTTGCAGTTATTCTGGAATACAGGATACAGCGCTACGTCTGTTGCTAACTTAGTGGAAGCAACCAAACTTAAGCCTGGCAGCTTATATGCAGCTTTTAAAAGCAAGCGAGGGTTATTTATCGCAACGCTAGATCGATATGCAGAGCGCTGTATATCTGAGCTACAGCGATGTCTTTCTGCAGACCAGTCACCCTTAAATACAATTCGATATTATTTTTCGCAGTTAATATTAAAAATTGTTGAGGATGAGGAGAGTAAAGGCTGCTTCCTAATTAATACAATGTTAGAAGTTGCACCTCATGATAATGAAATACATCAGCGTGTCATGGATTATTTTAGTGATATGGAGAGTCGTTTTGCTGATAAAATTAAGCAGGCTCAAAGCTGTGGTGAAATACCAGAGAATCAGCCTGCTGATGAAATGGCAAAATTTTTAATGACGGGTTCATGGGGGTTACGCATTATGGGTAGTACCCGACAGCCCGAATGGCAGTTACAAAAAATGGCGGATCATATGCTGTCAGTGCTAACACAGACCGCCGCTAAGCCAATGATTCATAATGATAGTCAAGGAATAATGTCTATTTGAGCTGTAAATAAGCTACATATGATATACACCTCTGACCAGGGATGGTTTTTACTCCCAAAACATTTCTCTTTTTCTTTCCTTGATATTATCACTATTATTATGCTTCTCACTCGTCAGCCAGTGTATCGTTAAGGGCCTCTTCCAGCGTTTCTAGTTCAGCCATATTTATCAATAACTGCTCTTCAATTTCTTCTTGCTGTTTTTTTATTGCGTGCTGTTCAGTAAGAAGCTGTTTGAGTTGTTCCTTTTTGTTATCACTATAAATATCGTTATCGTTTAGTTGAATTGTTATTGCGTCTAGTTTAGTTAATAACTGTTCTAATGCGTGCTCTTGCTGTTTAATTTTTGAAGTCAGGGGACGCAGCTGTTGGCGAATCTCTGCCTTTTTACGTCGTTGGTCTTTTTTTGATTGAGAGGCTTGCGTTGTTTGGCTGGTTCCTGAGCTTTCGGGCTGTTGAGAGGTTGGCTGCTTTTCTTGGCTTAGCCATTGAGCATAATCGTCTAGATCTCCGTCGTATTCTTTAACTTGGTTATTCGCAACAAGTAACAGTTGATCAACACAATTACGTAATAAATGTCGGTCATGAGAAACGACGACTAATGCTCCAGCAAAAGCCTGAAGAGCGACGGTTAAGGCTTGGCGCATTTCTAAATCAAGGTGGTTTGTTGGTTCATCAAGCAGCAAGAGGTTAGGTTTCTGCCAGGCAATAATCGCTAAAGCCAAACGGGCTTTCTCTCCACCAGAAAAGTGAGTAATGGGGTCAAATGCTAAGTCGCCACGAAAATCAAAGGAACCCAAAAAATTTCGTATGCTTTGCTCTGAGGCATTTGGCGACAGTCGTTGTAGGTGTAGTGCTGGACTGGAGTTATTATCTAAATACTCTAATTGGTGTTGGGCAAAATAACCTATTTTTAGGTGTTCTCCGCATATTCTTTCACCACTTGGTATGCTGAGCATTCCTGCCAAACTTTTGAGTAGCGTCGATTTTCCTGCGCCATTTGGTCCCAGTAGCCCAATAGTATCTCCAGGATGAATATTAAGCTTTACATTTTGCAAAATAGCCTGGTCAGCGTAGCCTAAAGCACAGTCATGCAACTGTAGCAGTGGGTCTGACATTTTTTCTGACGAAGGAAAAGTAAATGTAAAGGGAGAGTCCGCATGAGCAGGTGCAATGTTTTCAAGCCGCTCTAGAGCTTTAATGCGACTCTGTACTTGCTTTGCTTTTGTGGCTTTTGCGCGAAAACGGGCAATAAAGCTCTCAATATGGGCTCGTTGTGTTTGTTGTTTTTCAAACATTGATTGTTGGTGTGCTAACTGTTCACTGCGTAATACTTCGAACTGGCTGTAGTTTCCTCGGTAAGTGTTAAGTGTTTGGTGCTCAATATGAATAATTTGATGCACCACATTATCCAGAAAATCACGGTCATGAGAGATAATAATCAGTGTTCCCCGGTAGCTTTTCAGCCATTGCTCAAGCCAAAGAATGGCATCAAGGTCAAGGTGGTTGGTTGGCTCATCTAATAATAATAAATCTGATGGTTTCATGAGCGCTTGAGCTAAGTTTAGACGTATTCGCCAGCCTCCTGAGAAATTTGTCACAGGTAATTGTTCTTGCTGAGTACTGAAGCCAAGGCCATGAAGAAGTTGTGCAGCACGATGGTGTGCAGTGTAACCGTCAATTTTTTCAAGCTCGCTGTGTAGGTGAGCAATTAGGTTATTATTATGTTGCTGCTCTGCAACGGTTAATTGATGTTGGACTGAGCGCAGGTGCTGGTCACCATCAATTACATACTCTATGGCGGCTTTATCTAACGCAGTGACTTCTTGCGCCATATGAGCAATACGAAGGTTAGGGGTTATCGTAAACTCACCACTGTCTACAGTTAACTGCTGATTAAACACCGCAAATAATGACGATTTTCCACAACCATTGGCGCCTGTTATTGCTACTTTTTGACCATCATGAATGGTTGTCGTTGCATTCGTTAATAGTATTTTACTTCCACGCTGTAAACTGATGTCATGTAATCGAATCATAAATACTTTGCTATGTGATGATTGAGTATATTGCCCAGTATACCTGTCAGTAGAGAGAATTGTAGGTAGTTAAAGACTACTAAAGGTATAACTTTGATGACAAAGAGAATTATATCCTTGATAACTTATTTTGTGAGTATTTATACGAGTGGTTTAGGTTTACATGTTGAGTCCATTGATTGATAACGAATTTTGGTTATTTGCAGTCGCTTACTATACGCCAGAAAAAGAGCAAATTTTATTAGCGTTGCAGGATGATTATGGACTGGATTGTTGCTGGTTACTGTTTTGTGTTTGGTTATCCCAAAACAATAAAGTACTTCCTCTACCTGAGGATAACCCCGTCTATCAACACATAAAGGGATGGAATAAGCAAATAATTGAGCCAATAAGACGTGTGAGACAGCGCTTAAAAGTGCCTGTAGTAAAATATGCAATTACTCAAGGCTATAAACTTAGACAGCAGATAAAGCATTTAGAACTATGGGCAGAAAATCGCTTTATGTACTGGTTATATTGTAGTGCAGATTGTTACATGGAAACTTCTGAAGATAAAGCACTGCTAAGGCATAACATCGATTGTTATATCAAGCACTATGCAGGATTGAGTACGATAAATAGGAAACTAAAAAAACAATTAGAGCAATGGCTGGTGTTAGTGCATTAACTCCATGCTATAGGTGGTAGTAATGTCGTTTTAAATTAAAGAAGGACTTAAGCCCTTCTTTAGTAAAACATTATTACATGTCAGTAGCAGGATCAAAGATACTTCTTGGTGCATCAGAATCCTTGTTTTCATTAGCTTCTGGTGCAACTGGTGTACTTTCTGGTGCTTCAGAAACAGCTTCTGGAGCTTTAGTTTCTACAGGTAGCAGTTCTTGCTGGCTGGTAGATTCTACTGCAGTATCTGCTAGAGCTGCTTCTGCCAGTAAGTCTTTTGTTGGTGCTTCTACTGGTGCTGCCGCTTTAGTTGCTTTTTTAGGTGGACGGCCACGACGACCTGTCGTTGTCTTAGCTGCAGTTGTTTTTGTTTTAGTTGCTGTAGCAGTTGCCTTTTTAGGTGGACGACCGCGCTTTTTAGGTGCTGCTTTTGTCTCTGTCGTTGTTGCTGCGGTTGCAGTAGCAGTAGCTTTTTTAGGCGGACGACCACGCTTTTTCTTAGGTGCTGCAGTAGTTGCCGCTGTTGCAGTGGTTGCTGCAGTGGCTTTTTTAGGTGGACGCCCCCGACGCTTAGGCGTTGCCGCTGTAGAAGCAGTGGCAGTTGTAGCCTTTTTAGGTGGACGACCTGGACCGCGTTTCTTCGGTGTAGCCGCAGCTTTAGCTGTTGTTGCTTTAGGTGGGCGACCTGGACCGCGCTTTTTCGCAGTAGTTTCTGTTTTAGCTTTTGCCGGACGACCACGTTTACCTGGTTTTTTAGCAGTAGTTTTCGCTGCTGTTTTAGCCGCTTTTAGCTCTTTGACTGCTTGAGTTTTAGCAATTTCCGCTTCGAATTTTGCAAGTACTTTATCGCGTTTAGCGGTGTACTTGACGTCTTCTTTAAGCTCTTTAAGCTCTTCTTTAGCGGTGTTTAGCTCGTCGCGAAGTAATGCTACTTCTTCTTTAGCGACAGCTAAGTCAACTTTTGTCTTCTCTAGCTGACGCACTGTTGCGGCAGTTTTTTTGACTTTAAGTTTTGCTGAAAGTGTTGTTTGTCTAAGTTTTACTTTCTCCTGTTTTAGTCTTGCTTTTTCCACTTTGGTTTGAAGTGAAGTAATTTGCTTCTCAAGTTGAGTAAGCTCTTTCTCTTGAGCTTGAGCTAATTGCTGCTCGAGTTTTTGAATTTGCTGTTTTATATCTGAAACAGTAACAGCTACAGCTCGTCGAACCGTTGCCTTTTTCTTGGCTGCCATTTTAATTCCTCATCTAACAGTAGAGATCAATTTAAAAGAATTATACGAAGAGAAAAATAATTATCCATATCTTAAGGATGAAAAATTAAAAATATTTACCTTATGGTGGCAAAAATAGGAAACACTTGCAAATTTTTTGTGCGTAATATTGATGCTAATAGCATTATACTTTAAGTAATAGTTGCAATATTTCCAGGTAAACACTTAATAAGACAAAATGTGAATCAGTGTAATTTTTCCACTGAGCTGCCACTTACTGAAGTATTCATCAAGAGGAAAAATATTAATGGCAAATTGACGTAATATTATCCATTCATGCAAAGGGGCTAAATTATGAAGCGTCGAGTAGTTTTTAATCAGAAAGGAGGTGTTGGGAAGTCTACAATAGCCTGTAACCTCGCTGCTATTGCTGCCAGCCAGGGTAAGCGAACACTTCTTATTGACCTCGATGGGCAGCGTAACTCCTCTCTTTATCTACTTGGAAAAAACTATAGTACATCTCTTCCTACTATAGCTGATTTCTTTCAGGAGAGTCTGACATTTCGTCTAACAGGAGCTAATCTTCGCTCATATATTACTACTACCCAGTATGCAGGACTTTCATTATTACCCTCGTCGCCGCAATTGAATGAGTTGCAGCATAAGCTGGAAACCCGCCATAAGATATATAAGTTACGTGAAGCGCTTGATCGCGTTGAGCACTTATTTGATGAGGTTTATATAGATACGCCACCCGCGTTTAATTTTTATAGTTTATCAGCATTGATAGCGGCAGATAATTGCTTGATACCCTTTGACTGTGACGATTTTTCTAGGCGTGCATTGTATGACTTAATGGCTAATATTGAGGAAACTCGAGTTGATCATAATTCGGCACTAAGCATTGAAGGAATTGTGGTTAATCAGTTTCAGCCACGGGCAAAATTACCACAGGAAATGGTTAATCAATTGTTGGATGAAGATATGCCAATATTATCCCCTTATATTTCCTCTTCAATAAAAATTAGAGAGTCTCATGAACAAGCAATACCATTGATACACTTTGAGCCTAAACATAAAGTGACTATTGAGTTTTGTGGTCTTTATGCTGGACTGTGATAGTGAATATTTAATGGAACGAAAATACTAAAGAATTACATCTCTGTTTTAATTGCATTGAACCCAGCATACTCGTCATTGTGCTTTAAGTAGACAACTCATCAATGCTCTATACCTTCTTTCTGGCTGATGGGGTATGATGCGGTCAACCCTAAAATTGGTTGCCTGCCGATTGGACTGGAAGTTATGCACTTGTCGGCTGAAACAGCCACAGGCGAACTTTCTAAGGCTAAAGGGCTCAAAACTGCAGTATCCTTATGGGTGCGTAGTGCTAAGGACATAATTCAACCAACTTACTATGAGAAGATCATGAAATTAAAAGTATTAACAGCCGGTTTGGTGTTGGCGACAGCTTCACAGGTATTTGCAGAACCTGTTAAATTAACCAACGACAAACAGAAGCTCAGCTACAGCCTGGGTGTTATGTTTGCGCAACGGCTGAAAGCAGACTTTAAATATGATGACCTGGACTTAAATGTCATGTCTGCAGCAATGGCTAATGTATTGAAAGAAGAAAAAACTGCGATTGATGAGCAGGAAATGATCAAAATCATTCAAAAAGCTCAGCGTGAAAGCTATGAGCGTGCTCAAAAGCGTATGGAAAAAGAAGCCAAAGAAAATTTAGCGAAAGAAAAGGCATTTTTAGAAAAAAATGCTAAAGCTGATGGGATTATCAAGACTGACTCTGGCTTACAGTACAAAGTAATTACTAAAGGCGAAGGTGAAAAACCAAAGGCTGAGAGCACAGTGGTTGTTCATTATGAAGGCCGAACTTTAGATGGAAACATTTTTGATAGCTCTTATAAGCGTGGCGAACCTGCGACATTTGGTGTGAATCAGGTTATTCCGGGCTGGACAGAAGCGCTACAGCTAATGCCTCAAGGCTCTGTTTGGGAGCTTTATATCCCCTCTGAACTTGCTTATGGACCAGGTGGTATTCCAAATAAAATCAGTCCAAACTCTACACTCATCTTTAAAGTTGAGCTGAAAGAGATCAAGAAACCTGAAAAAGTAGAAAATGCTGAAAAGGCTGAAAAGGCTGAAAAGGCTGAAAAGAAAGAAGAACCCAAAAAAAGTTAGATAATATTAAGTAACTTGTGACTTAATATTGCACCTTTTCACTAAAAGGTACTTATGAGTAGTTGGCGATGACTATTCATTATCATCGCCACTACTGACTTACTCCTTGTTTACCGTACAATGTCATAAAAGCTACTGGCTTTTTTTCAGGTCAGCGTAAGACATACATGAGACCATTAGAGCCAATAGCATAAAATTGATCTTGCCCAAAAGCCAATGCCTGTATAGCAACACCTGTAGGCTTCCAGGCTTGTCTGCGACTGACCTGCCAATGCTTTATCACTTTTTTTTGTTGTAAATCATGCAGTTTTATTTCGCGATTGGTTGTTCCTGTTAATAGCTTTTGCTCATTATCCGAGAAAATTGCGCTGACAAGAGTGGGACCGCGCCCCATCCATTCTGCATGAGGGTTAACATCATAAACCAGGTTGCCTGTTTTAGTGTCGCGAACTTGAGCAAAACTGTTTGCTGCTGCAATGAATGCGAAACGATGATTTGCTGAAAGTGACACGGCAACGACTTTATTTCCCATATCCCAATTATGAAGCAGTTTACCTGTTGCTGTATCCCATAATTTAGCTGTGTAGTCATCCGATCCAGAAAGCACCATCACTCCATCACCAGACATAGCCACTGCATTAACTCGATCAGCATGAAGATAAGTGCGCTCAACCCCCCCATTTTTAATATTAAATAAAATGGCGCGATTATCTAACAGACCTAACAAAGCATTATTGCCATCGCTGGATAATACGATACTGGAAACATCGCCAGGGGCACGCCAAAATGCTTGAGGTTCACCTGTTAAAGATGACCATAGCACAAGGGTTTGCAAATTATCAGCAGTAGCTGCTAACTCATTATTGCCTGAAAATGCGACTGCAACGAGATAGCTGAAAACACCTTCTTGGTGGTTCCAGTTAAACCGTCGCTCATAGGCTGGCATCCGCCAAAGGCTGCCACCGTGATTAATTGAACCAATCATGGCAAGCTGGCCATCAGGGGACAGTGCACTGGCGGTGTTGCCAACGATTGCTAACTCCCAAAACTTCTCTTCTTTTTGGGTACAGCCAATCATTAGGAAGATAAGAAGGATAATGATGGGTAGTTTGGGAAAGGGGTACATAATGATTAAACAGAAGTATTATTTAAGTCATACAATTTATAGAGTATGTTGCTCTCTGACTTAGATACTTAGTTGTGGCAATAGTAGTAAAAAGTCAGGATTTAAATATCACTCATAAAGGATATAAATACAGGTTAGCAGCTTTTACTTAAGTGGTGAGTATTGACTGAAACTATCTTATTGATAGCCTCAGTCAGGGGAGGAAAGGTGCGAAATGAACTTGATTTCTATAAACGCTAGGCAGGCAGCAGTTGTCTTCTTAAAGGTTTGATAGCCAGTAATACTAAAATAATGCTGCACGTAGCATTAAACCAAGCAGGAAATAAAGCATGTTCAGGCTGTATTTGGGCAGAAATATTTATTTGAAATAAATTAACAATCAAATCTGTCATTAATCCAAAACTAATACAGCCAACGCTGATAGCAATAATGTAGCCTAAAAACGCACGGTGTCCTAGTTCCTTGCGAATGATGCCTAAGGTTCCCAGATTGGTTGCTGGTCCCGCCAATAAAAATACAAGCACTGTTCCTGGAGAAATTCCAGCAAGCAATAATGCGGCAGCCAGTGGTGTCGATGCTGTAGCACAGATATACATGGGTATGCCTGCAACGAGCATAAATAGCATAGCAAAAACGCCATGCCCCCAGTCACTGAGTGCTGAAGATGGCAGGAATGTCATGACTAGGCCAGCTATGATTAATCCGATAAGCAGCCAACCCAGCATATCATCATAGAGTTGAGTAATTGCATAGCGTACGCCTTCCCAAGTGGTTGTTTTCGCCTGAACTTGACGAGTATTCTCACTATTTCCGCAGCAACCGCCACAAGAATAGTTTGTTGCATGCTGTGTATCTTTTTCTGTCAGTTTCTCTCCGAGAATACCCGTCAATATCGCTAAAAAAATGCCATAGACTGGACGAATAATAGCCATGAAGGGACCTAGCATCCCATAGCTTAGGGTCACAGAGTCAACACCATTTTCTGGCGTTGAGACTAAAAATGATAAAGTAGCTCCTTTAGAAGCCCCTTTGCGGTGCAGTTCCATCGCAACAGGCACGACGCCACAAGAACACAAAGGGAGTGGCGCACCAATAATTGCTGCACGAATAGTTGCTGATAGTCCTGGCTTGCCGAGCCAGCGTTGCAAATGTTGCTGTGGTAGCCAGGTTTTCATTAATCCGGCGAGTACCAAGCCAAGAAGCAGCCAGGGTGATGCAGCATTGGTAAGGGCGATTAAGTTTTCTATAAATGCTGTCATGACTACGAATCCTTGGCTAAAGGGTTAGATGCGTTAAGTATTGGGCAAGATGAATCCTGATGTGCTTTTGAGCAGCTTTTCAGGAGGGTGACTAAATCATGGCGAACGCGAAGCATATCTTTGATTCGGTGCTCAATATCTTCCAGTTTTTCTTCAGCCAGTTGATGAATTTGCTGGTGATTTTTTTCGGGTGCTGACTTAAGTAAGAGAAGTTCTCTTATCTCTTTTAGGGAAAAACCTAAGCGTTTTAAACGCAAAATAAAGCTTAAACGATCAATATCGGTTGTTTTGTAAAAGCGATAGCCTGATTCCGTTCGATGAGGCTTTGGCATCAGCCCTTGCTTTTCATAATAACGGATTGCCTCTACGGTCAGGCCGCACTCTTTGGCTAGTGTGCCAATACTAAGACTCGTTTCCATAAATTGCCTCCACGCCATAAGCATAGAGCCTAAAGTATGCTTCAGAGTCAAGGCTAGATGTTTTTTAGAATGAATGCTCTGGAGAGGGCGCAAGTGGCCCTTGAAAAAAGGGGTGGACGGAGCTTTGCTATTAAAACCCCGCTATCCAAACTAGTAAAAGTATGAGCTGTACTAAAGACTATTCAGAAAGCAGCTCTTTATGTGCGTTGTGAAGAACTTCAATCAGCTGGTCTTCATAAGTAAAACGTTCTTCCATTGCTTGACCTAGCTGTGAAAGGTCTTCACGCAATTGATCTTGCTTGGATTTACAGCTGGCTTGACTGTCATATTTATCATTAAAATGTAGACATATCTCGGTTGTCTTTTGAATGAGAGGATAGAGTTGTTTAGCAACTTCAATACCCCCATCATCAAACTCTTTTCCCTCTCTTAACAATTGTTCATAGACTTCAAAATGTCCGGCAGAGACATAGTCCATCATGAGTTGGCACAGGGCCTGGAGTTTCTCGTATTTAATTTGATTTTGAGTATTTTTTTCTTTAATACCATTGAGCCCATTGATATCGCAATATAAAACAATGAGCTCTTGTCGCTCATTTAACCATCGATCAATGATCTCTGACACTCCACCCCAGCGTTCTTTCGCATTATGACAACCTTCAAGCATTCATTTTCCCCTTATGCATACCATTCAACTATTATTTTATGTATTACACCCTTCGCGAAAGCTATTTAGCGTGTGCGACGATGCTATGTTACTACATACTTATTTACAGGTGTGATGAAGTTTGTTTTTTAACGGTAGATTAGGCCAGTGGCAGGAAAGCAGCAAGTGCAATAATTGCTTAATGGAAAGGTCATGTACTTGTTTGCAGCAATAAGAGCGAGAAAATAACCTAAAGAAAAGCCAGATATATACCCTTCACGAATGATTTCTAGGTTTTGTTATCGTCACTCCTCACCCCAATCACCGATTAATATAGGCTCATGGGACTTCGTCACTCGATGGCCGCACCTAAAAACCATTCGTATTGGGTATACTTTATACAAAGCGTTTTTAGTGGGGCTAGTCTGGTTTATTAAGACTGGCGATAGCAGCCATTGCATGACATCCCCCAAGCCGCATTCCCTCCAACTGTGGTGCTCAAGAGCGCCAACTACAAACCTAGAAATATATGACGGGTGAAGGGTAGGTAGAGTGGTGCCCTTTAATTTGGATATAGGGTTTAACGACTATATCAACGAATACACTAAATATTGTGTTTGCTTATGAAAACATACGTTTGGGACGTTGGCGGAATAATTCGATCATCGCAAAGCAAAAGAAACCAATAAATGCAACGAGTGACCAGCCAGGAATACTTAGCCCAAGAAATGTCCATTGAACTTCAGCGCAGTCACCAGTGCCTGTGAACATGACTGTTAGCAGTTCTTGCCAAGGTAGCATATCTACTAACACATCGAGTGGAGGAGCACACTCAGGGACTTGATCTGGTGGTAAGCTCTGCAGCCAGACTTGCCTACTGGCTACACCAATACCAGTCCCTGCAATTAAAGCAGTGAGTCCAGCATAAATGCGGTAACCAACGTTACCAGGGTTGTGAATAGAGGCCAGCAAGCAAATCACACCAATTGTTATCACAATAATGCGTTGAACAATACACAGTGGACAGGGCTCAAGTCCTAAACCATGCTGAAAAAACAATGCGCCTCCAATAAGGCCAGCACAGGTCAAAAATGCCAAAAAGAACAAAGGGCGAGATTGTGGTAAGCCCATGAAGAGTCTCCTGCCGAGAAAGTTAGTCAACAATCATGTACATAATATTGAATACAGTAAGTCAGTTGCATCCACAAATATACCTGTAACGATCTATAAACTACAAACGATTGACTAACGTCACTCAAGAAAAGTAACGCTAGGGACATATTTGTGTGAGCTTTCTTTTTTTAGTCTATGAGCTGCTAAAATTGTTCACTAATAACCTAAAACAGGGACGTAAAACGGTGTTTGGGGAGGGAAGCGCGTGAGACAAAGAGCTGCTTATCAGATTAGTCTGTTGGCCTTAACGGTATTGGTTTTTAGTTTTTGTTTTGCCACACTTTTGTCTGCAGATGAGGAAGTGCCTCAAGTGGCGTATCTTGATGTTAATCCTCCCATCATAGTTAATTTATCAAGTAAGACGAAACGTATGCAGTATCTAAAAGCGGATATTGCCTTCAAAATTACCGGAGATGTAGCTAAAGCAAAAGTAAGTCAGCATATTGCTGCAGTACGTGATTTATTAGTTTTGTTGCTCAGTGCTCAAAAAGTCGATGATGTTGATACGGTTGCTGGTAAAGAAAGATTGCGGAATGATGCCTTACATCAAGTGCAAGCTTTTTTTAAAGAAGAAGAAGGTGAGCCTTTAGTTGAAGATTTGTTATTTAAGAATATTGTAGTACAGCGCTAGTTAGCGAATAACGTGATCATAAATAGCTTGTGCAGCAAGTCATAAGACTAATAAAAGCAAATAGCTTGCCGCACATGTTAATTATTTATGTGTAATACTTAGCTAAAAAAGTCTCAAATGCTTCCTGTGGTGCAGCTTCAATTTCAGCTTGCTGTTGAAGGGATTGTTTAACTAGTACTTCCAACATTTGCTGTGTATCAGCGGCTATTGGCGTTTGTTTAAATGTTTCAGCATGTTGCTTTGACTGGATCAGTGTGAACTCGCTGAAACTGTATTGTTTTTCTGAGAGTGTGTGTAGTAATTGTCCAGATGGTGTCAATTCTGGGTTTTCTACTTTTTGTAATGCTTGCTGTAAGCTTTCCTGGTGATGGTTTGCTCCATGGGCATCATCAAGCAGTGCAGCGACAGGCATCAGTGAATCAATAATTTCTTTTGCCCAATGAGCTAGTAGGATGGGTTTTCCCTGTTTTTGAAGCTGCAATCCTGGCTTTCTTCCCTCTAACACCACATGTGTAAAGTTATGAGTGATGGCTTCGCATTCTGGTGTGGTGATTGTGGGGCTTTCAGCTAAAGCACAATAGGTTAAGAATACATCCATAAATGCGGCTTGTGAGGCGTTTATACCAATAGCGTCAAATGGGTTTAAATCCAGGCAGCGCACCTCAATATACTCGATACCTCTTGCCTGCAAAGCACGGGCAGGGCGTTCGCCTGATTCTATAGTACGCTTGGGGCGAATGGCATTGTAATATTCATTTTCAATTTGCAGGATATTGGTATTAAGCTGCAAATAATGGCCATCTTTAGTGAGACCTATTTTCTCATAATCAGGAAAGGGGGTACGAATTGCGTGCTCAAGGGACTCTATATATGTTGGTAATGTGTTGTAGCAAATATTTAAGCCAGACTGCGCATTGTTCTGATAGCCTAAGTCACTCATGCGCAGCGAAGTCGCGTAAGGTAAATAAACAGTATAGTCGTCAAAGTCATGCAACTGGTGGTTGGTATGGCTGAAAAAGGAACGACATACCGCAGGTGACGCACCAAATAAATACATTAATAACCAGCTTAAGCGCCGAAAGTTGCGAATAAGGTTTAAATAGCTGCTTGACTGTAAATCGTGCTGATTTTTTTCGTGTAAACTTGTTTGCTCATAGTCGCTAAGTAGTGACCATACTTCTGGGGCAAGAGAAAAATTATAATGTATTCCCGCAATGGTTTGCATTGCTTTACCGTAGCGATGAGCTAAACCTTCGCGATAAATATACTTCATTCTGCCTATATTGGATTCACCATAATAAGCAATAGGGATATTCTCATCTCCCGTTAAAATACAGGGCATACTGTTAACCCAAAGTAACTCATCTGCTAAATGCTGCTGGGTAAATCGATGCAAATCATGCTGAAAGCCAAGCGTCGTATCAATGTCCGTAAAGGCGGGCGTAATAAATTCCAGTAGTGCTTCTGAATAATCTGTTGTGATATAGGGGTGTGTTAGCTTGGAACCCAACGCCAGTGGGTGAGGAGTTTGAGCTAAGAAACCGTTAGGGGAGACTCGTAAACTTTCTTTTTCAATGCCGCGCCGTGTTGCTTTGAGCAGTTGGCGGTTTACCGGCTGGCTTAACAACTTAAGCCGGTCTGCTAAGTTAGCCAAAACAACGCTTCCTTAAGCTAATCAGATGAGTGGAGAACACTATATGGGGATGAGTCATCATCACTACAAGTTACCTTATACTAAGGTATACCATCTCTATCGGGTTATGTGCGAATGTTATCAGCATTTTTGCTTTATTAAGCGGGATGTTGAGCCGAAAACAAAGGTGTATACGTTTTTTTGCAAGGTATAACACCGGTCTTTAGCAAAATAACATTGAGACAGTAATTGAGTGGGTAGAATTATAATCAGGTTGTAGCTAAAGAAGGAATCAAAAGCGAAAGGTTGGGCATGGTCTCTGGATAGCGCCAGAGACCAAGAGTGTAATTATTTCTTTTTGAGGCTTTTAGCATTAGCAAACAGATCGGCAAAAGTCCCGCCAGCAGGCTTACTTGAGGCACTGGCTGTCCGTCCTTTTTTATTACCGCCTGTTGCTTTCCTTTCTGCACGAGGTTGATCTTTTTGTGCTTTGAAGTCTTCCGCCGTATCTGTCATGCGCATTGTCAGACCAATCCGCTTGCGAGGAATATCCACTTCCAGCACTTTCACCTTAACAATATCCCCTGCCTTAACCACATCACGAGGGTCTTTAACAAAGGTATCTGATAAAGCGGAGATATGGACCAGCCCATCCTGATGCACACCAATATCAACGAATGCCCCAAAGTTAGTGACATTGGTAACAACCCCTTCCAATGTCATATTGGGTTTGAGGTCAGCCAGTGTTTCTACTCCTTCTTTAAAGGTGGCTGTTTTAAACTCTGGGCGAGGGTCTCGTCCTGGCTTTTCAAGCTCTTTGATAATGTCTGTAACTGTTGGGATACCAAAGTGTTCATCTGTAAACTTGGCAGGGTCCAGTGTTTTCAGAAATGCATTGTCACCTATGATATTGCGTATATCACGTTGATTGATTTCAGCGATTGATTTGACAACAGGATAGGCTTCAGGGTGGACGCTAGAAGCATCTAATGGGTTATCGCCATTCATAATACGCAAGAAGCCTGCTGCTTGTTCAAAGGTTTTTTCACCCAGACGAGGCACTTTTTTCAGGTCTTTTCTATTTTTGAAGACGCCAAACTCATTTCTAAAGCTGACAATATTGCTGGCAATCGTTTGGTTAAGTCCTGATATTCGTTGCAGTAGCTGAGAGGAGGCGGTGTTTACATCAACACCCACAGCGTTCACACAGTCTTCAACTACCGCATCCAGAGATCGTGCTAAGCGGGTTTGGCTAACATCATGTTGGTATTGGCCTACCCCAATAGACTTAGGTTCAATTTTCACGAGCTCTGCCAGTGGATCTTGGAGCCTTCTTGCAATAGATACCGCACCACGGAATGACACATCAAGTTCTGGAAACTCTTTTGCGGCTAGTTCTGAAGCTGAATAAACAGAAGCACCTGCTTCACTCACCATAATCTTCGTTACTTTTAATGAAGGGTATTTTTTGATGAGTTCACCGGCTAGCTTGTCTGTTTCTCTTGACGCTGTGCCATTGCCGATACTGATCAGCTCAACATCGTGCTTTTGACAGAGGGCTGCCAGTATTGCGACTGATCTATCCCAGTCATTTTGTGGCGCATGAGGGAAAATGGTGGTGTGCTCAACAAGCTTACCGGTGTTATCGACCACTGCGACTTTAACACCGGTTCGTAAACCAGGGTCCAGGCCAATGGTGGAACGCTGGCCTGCAGGGGCTGCGAGGAGAAGGTCTTTTAGATTATGTGCAAAAACGGCAATAGCATCTTCTTCTGAGGCTTCTCGCAGGCGGGTGAGAAGTTCACTTTCCAGTTGGCTGAGCAGTTTTACGCGCCAGGTCCAACGCACGACTTCCTGCAACCATTTATCGGCAGGACGTTGCTCGTCAGATACTCCCCAAAACTCAGCAACCATGTGTTCGCAAGGATGAGATGCCCCACGTTCTAGCTCTTCGCCCACGGCAATGACAGCTTGCAGGATACCTTCATTACGGCCTCTGAAAATAGCCAGTGCGCGATGAGAAGGTACTTTTTTGATAGGTTCACGATGGGCAAAATAGTCTTGAAATTTGGCGCCTTCAGTTTCTTTACCTGCAACAACTGTTGAAGACAGGTCGCCTTCTTCCCATAAAAACTCTCTTAGTTTTCCGAGCAATTCAGCATTTTCGCTGAAGCGTTCCATAAGAATAAACTTAGCGCCATCAAGTGCGGCTTTGACATCCGCTACACCTTGATCTGCATTAATGTATGACTCAGCTGCTTGTTCTGGAGAGGTTTCTGGCTGATTGAAAAGTAAATCGGCAAGTGGTTCTAGCCCAGCTTCGCGTGCAATTTGTGCTTTTGTACGACGTTTAGGTTTATATGGCAGGTACAAATCTTCAAGCCGTGTTTTGGTATCTGCTTGTTTTATAGATTGTTCCAGCTCGGGGGTGAGCTTGTCTTGCTCTTTAATACTGTTCAGTATTGTGTCACGCCGCTCTTCCAGCTCCCTGAGGTAGCGCAGTCGCTCTTCCAAAGTACGTAAATCTGTATCTGAAAGACCACCTGTTACTTCTTTCCGGTAACGGGCGATAAAAGGAACAGTAGCACCACCATCAAGTAGCTCTACGGCTGCAGCAACTTGCACTTGACGAACATCGAGTTCTTCCGCAATACGCTGAAAGATAGTTTCCATGAATTACCTTTCTCTCAATTAATAAAAAACAATCCAGATTATGACACACTCAAACAGAAAGTGTCTTACTCTGCACTCACTATACAGACTAATTATCGTACA
Organism: Zooshikella ganghwensis DSM 15267; assembly: GCF_000428585.1. Taxonomy (GTDB): domain Bacteria; phylum Pseudomonadota; class Gammaproteobacteria; order Pseudomonadales; family Zooshikellaceae; genus Zooshikella; species Zooshikella ganghwensis. Next base: position 45,496 of record NZ_AUAF01000022.1, read on the forward strand.
TGTCTCAGCTTGCTCGATAAGCCATGAGCATTAACCTTACTAAGAGGATCAACACTGAAAAACACAGGCTTTCTAGCCAGACCTGAAGCGCTAGGTCAGGTTGGACGGCATGCCCTGGGTAATTACTCAAAAGAATTATTAATAAAACAAGTGCAGTAGATAGGGTTTATCTATTTATTGGGCAAGTTGGAAATTAAAGAGGTCGATGGATACTCCAACTTTAGTATAGTTGAAGTATCCCCTTGGCTATCGAGAAATGTGAAGATAGCTAGTTAAAGCGGCTATTAGCTATCAATATGAGGACCTGCCTGGATGATTTCTTCAGGTACGTCAAACTTTTTAAAGTTATTAATAAACTGTTGTACTAAGTCTTTGGCGGCATCATCGTAAGCTTGCTTATCTTGCCAAGTATCGCGAGGATTCAATAGTGTTGCATCTACTCCAGGAACTTGAGTGGGTACTTCAACATTAATAGTGGGTAAATGCTGAGTTGGCACTTCGGCCAGGTCACCATTTTGAATCGCATGAATGACGGCACGTGTCGTTGGAATACTAAAGCGTTTACCGCCTTTGCCATAAGCTCCACCTGTCCAGCCAGTATTAACCAGAAAGACTTTACTGCCAAATTCTTCAATACGCTTAATAAGAAGCTCAGCATATACTCGTGCAGGTCTTGGGAAGAAGGGGGCACCAAAACAGGTTGAAAATGTGGATTTCAATCCAGCTTCACTCCCCATCTCGGTTGAACCGACCAGTGCGGTATAACCGCTTAAGAAATGATAAGCTGCAGCCTCTTTGGATAATATCGATACAGGTGGCAGTACACCTGTCATATCACAGGTGAGAAAGATGATCGCCGTTGGCTCACCAGCACGGTTTTCATGAACACGCTTGGGTACATGTTCTAGAGGATATGCACATCGACTGTTTTCTGTCATGGAAATATCCGCATAGTCCGGCTCATTGGTATGATGATGAATGACCACATTTTCCACAATGGCGCCAAAGCGAATCGCATTCCAAATAACAGGCTCTGCTTCATGGCTAAGGTTAATGCATTTCGCGTAACAACCGCCCTCAAAATTGAAGACACTGCCTTTAGCCCAACCGTGCTCATCGTCGCCAATTAAATAACATTGCTCATCTGCGGAGAGTGTTGTTTTACCCGTGCCGGATAAACCAAAGAAAAGGGTAGTCTCACCATTTTCCCCAACATTAGCGGAACAGTGCATAGGGAGAACATCCTTTTCAGGCAGTAGAAAGTTTTGCACGGAGAACATGGCTTTTTTCATTTCTCCGGCATAGCGCATACCCGCCAGTAGTACTTTACGTTTGGCAAAGTTAATGATCACAACACCATCAGAGTGGGTTCCATGCTTGGCTGGATCACAAGTGAAACTGGGTACATTAAGAATCTGCCAGGCTTCTTTGCCTTGAGGATTGTATGTTGATGGGCGAACAAACAGGGTTCTGCCAAATAAATTATGCCAGGCTGTTTCTGTCGTCATTTGAACAGGTAAGTAGTGTTCAAGGTCAGCACCAACATGTAAATGCTGTATAAAACGGTCTCGGCCCGCTAGACTTTGTTCTACTTCTTCCCAGAGTGTATCAAAGTTTTCTGCAGGAAATGGTCGGTTTATAGCTCCCCAATCAATAGCATCTGATGTGCTTGGTTCATCGACAATATAGCGGTCTTTGGGTGAGCGACCCGTCCTTGCTCCCGTTTCAACGACTAATGCACCATTTGATGCTAAACGGCCTTCATTGCGTATTACTGCCAACTCCACTAATTGAGCTGAGTGGAGATCTTCAAAAACCTGAGGACCCTCGTTGCTATCAGTCATTATCAATTACCTCGCCGGCTTTTTATACCGTTTTAGTTAATTCTTTAGTCCTGTGGCTTACATGGCAACATGTTGTTTTCAGCATAGTGGCTTCACGCTAAGTAGACAAAGGTTAGTGTTGCCCTTTACGCAAACCCTATTAGGGGATTTGTTTCACTGTTAAAAAGAAGACTTATGCCTTTATTTTTAGCTTATTGCTACTTGGCTTAAGCTATATTTTATTGGTAAAACCAATGCCATAATAAATATACCCTACGTGTTGGGTATAGATTGCTTCAGGGTGTATGTAGAGTAGGAAAAAATCAACTTAGTATTACCTTATCTAGCCTTTCATTTCAGCATGCTCTGTGATGGGTTATTGAGTAAGTGTCAGCACTGATAGGCAATAAAACTCAGTTTTTTGTAGATGGTTAACTAAGCCTTATGATGTCACCTCAAAAAACCTACACTCAAGGCATGTAAGCAATAGTATTATGCCAAAAAAACATCGTTTGCGTTAAGGCAATTAGCATTACATTAAGGAGCTTTATATCAATAGTAGAATTATGGCAATGCGAGATTTGAATGTCCTTATATTTTAAAAGTCCTTATATAAAGTAATGTTTCTCGTTTGTTGAGTGTTCTACTTAGGGGAGTGTATTAAGCAATTCTTTGCCATAAACAAATTGTGTAAAAATGAATACTTCCAAATAATTTATAGCCGTTAAATATCCGGCTCAACTAGATCAAAATAATCTAGTTGAACCAGTGCGATTGTTTCTATACCTGCCGATATATACCCAATACGAATGGTTTTTAGGTGCGGCCATCGAGAGACGAAGCCCCATGAACCTATATTAATAGGTGATTGGGGTGAGGAGTGAAGATAACAAAACCTAGAAATCATTCGTGAAGGGTATAACTGAGGCTGCATGTCAGTTGCAGGGTATACCGTCTCTATTAAAGCTGCATGACATACCAGTTAGGTTGGCGAATAGCTTTAAGATAGCGGCGTGCGACTTTATCGTTGCGTAAAAACACGGGTGTATTTGCAGTAAGTTTAAAGCCAAACTGTCTTGGCAGCTTGGTGTAGATTGATCGAGGGGGATTGTGCGCTACATCTTTTATTTTTTTTCCCGTTTCATAGGTGTGGTAGTAGATTTGAGTAATGCCCAGCTCTTCTCGAATAAACTGTATAGCCGCTGCCAGTGATGCTTCAGCCCAAATTTGTTGGTAGGGGGGTAAAATGGTTTCAACATAGCGAGATAACCCCTCATAGTCTCCATTAATACTATACCAAACATCGCTTGGATTAAGATTGGGATTTCTTTTTCGCCTGGTTTTCAGACGCATATAAGCACGGTTGGCATCCCTTAACCAGTCATTTTGAACTTCTTCTATTAATGCTTCATTAGTGTCCAGGTCGAAGTCTAAGCGTACCCAAGCCATAGTATGGCGGCCTTTGGTATTGATAGGGTGCGAGTCGGATGCAAACGGACCTTCATCATCTTTATCTGGTTTTATCAGTGAGTAGTAATTATCTAAGTGCTCACCCGTAAAGTTGATTTGTAGGACTAAATTAGATTGGTTTCGAGAAGTTTGATCCCAACCTCTATCGCCATTACCCCAGCAGTCTAAGGTTAATGCAAAAATGAATGGTTTTTCTAACCAGCAACACGCCAACTGGTCTTGACTGATTTCACCTTGTCCATAAATGGATAAAGCTTCCTTGACTGATTTTTTTGTAAAAAATTGGCCAAACTGGCTTTGCTTAAGCTGATTTAACTTGCAGGTTTGGTGTTTATTTTTAGCCATTGCATAACGCAGCAGATCAAAACAATAGCGGTCCTTATGATAATAAAACAAACGCCGCTCTTCACCTAAGCAGGTAATAATCTCTTTTATATCTTTCTTTTTCATCATCAAGTGTCTTTACGATCAATGTAAAAATAGGCATACGACAAGTTGCTCCTAAATGAGGCTGGCTTATAAAACAAATCATAATGTGCACTCCTAAATGGCATTGTTTAATACAAAAAGTTGGCTGTTTTCTCTCTGTCATCATGGTGCGTATGACAATAGAGGACAAAACTTTAGGAAGGGCTCAATGCCAAGCCGCTATTAAACAGTCTCCAGGCGTACTGGTAATGAGTAAGTGCTAATAGGGCTTGTAATGCTATAAACCAGCGATGAACAGCTGGTTATTAACTGAAAACATACTTGGCAAGGAAACCCGTTGTGTCAATGAACATATGAGTATTTATCACTGTGAGCCTCCTTCTTTTGCAGATTAAGTGAATTGAGAGCGTTTAGGGTTAACGCGATATTTTAATTTGGTCAAAACAAAACGGGTCAAATGAGTTGTAAACAAAAACTAGTCACTGCTCATAATCTGACCAAATCAAAAGGTGGCGAAAATATATACAGATTGGCGTTCAAATGCAACTCTGATTGGGCATAAAGTTTTGGGTGTACAGCCTATGTACAGGACAAAAAGCTGAATAAATAAGAAAAATCAATTAGTTAGAAGTGAATTGATCCCTCATTGGTATTACAATTCAGGCTGCGAAACCATGAAGAATTGTAAAACAATGAAAGAGATCAATTCACTCACCAAAGAGCTTAAAGGGGTTTTTGGTTGGCATCAAGCCCGAGTCACCTTGCTAGCCCAATTTATTCTAGCACTGGTAAAGGTTCGTTCAGTCAATCTCACACGTATAGCCCAAGTGTTTTATGGTACGACCTT
>NZ_AUAF01000023.1 GCF_000428585.1 Zooshikella ganghwensis DSM 15267
TTCTGATTTTACCGTAAAGTATTTTTCTTCTTCCTTTTGGCACAAAAACCAAATGGTACTTACAATCCCATTTAGAATGACTTAAGCTTTGATATGACATGTGCATTGTTTCCTTTTATGTGGGCCGCAAAGCCACTGGAAACTTTACACATGTCTTCTTTCTCCATAAAACTGAATCTAGAGGCCAAGCCTTGAGAGTCACACTAGTCAAACTAGTGGCTTACCTGTCAACGAGTTAATTGTGTCAGGTTGATGTTTAGTAAGGTTACAGTTACAATCTTGTCACATTTTATATATACCCTTCGCTAAGGGTATATACCACTTTAGCAGTGGCCCAATTAAACTCTGGCTTAGTGTTTTGCCTTCATTATGAGTGGCTTATCGCAAGGAAAGGGTTATACCGTAAATATGATTCATCGAGCAATGGATAGCATTCTTTCCTTAACTGTTTATTTACTTCAAGGAGCATAAGCATAACCGTTGCTTACACAGAAGAGAAAAAAATGGGTTTGTTTAGATTTAGCCGACTAGTGCTTGCACAACACGTTTCTCTTGCAGTATGTACTTTCATTATTATTGTGTTATTTATCCAGGTATCATCTCCTGTATTACTTTTAACGTTATCTCTCCTTATAGTTGCACAGACACTCGGTATTATTGATCAATTACGTTCAGGTCAACACCACCCCATTCATACATCATTGAAAAATAAAGCGAAGACAGCACCATTTATATCCCGCTTTTTTTCTTTTAAAAAGCAAGAGCCTGATCAGCCTAAGCTTAAAAATTTTACTACCGCTATTTTCGCTATAAACGACAATAATACATTAACACCACTCAATAGATACGCGAATTTTCTTCTTCATCATACCAGTCTTATTAACCAGCAATCGTCAATAAGCCAAGTGGCCACTGCCATAAAACCGGGTGACAATACCTTAGTATCCTTAACCAATAGCCAAACCACATTACCATTACAGGCTATACTAGAGCCTTCGAATTCTCATATTGCTCAACCTGCGCCTAATAAGCACCAGACTTTATCAATAACCCCTATTCCTCCTCAACTACAAAAAATACAACAGGAAACGTCTCTACAGCTACTTCGCTTTATTAAACATGAGCTTATCAATATCACAACCCCTATCAGTTCTCTCAGTGAAGTACTCGTGATACTCATTCAAAAGCTAACTACACCTGGCACGGTAACTGATCATGAAGTAGCCAAGAATAAACCGGCAATACATGATATCCTTCTTGCCGTAGATACTATTCAAAAAAGTGCAATTCAGCTTAAGACATTTACTAAAAACCTAAACAGCCAGGATTTTTTAGACAAGTTTATGAATACTATACCCAAAAATTGATTCATGAAGAGTATACTAAACATGTTTAAATCTCATCAAAATAAAAAATAGTTATCGTATACAAGGGATACTATTTACAGGATAATAAAAAGGATAAAAGTATGATGAGACGCTTAATGTCATTCATAACCAAGTTAACCACGCAACAACAATCAACGGCAGTCCATAACAAGAATAAGAGCTTAACTAAAAAGCATAGCGTATTATCGTTGCAGGCTTTTACCCTATTACTTGCTAACCTGATAAATACTCCACAATCAATTGCGATTACTGATCCTCTTTCAAACACTGAAGCTTCACGTTCTGCACCCAAAAAACTATGCCTGACAGGTACCTCAGTAAAAACCAGCCCTGCTTATGGTGAAGCATTTATAAATGGCGCTAAACTAGGGCTTATGCAAGAAAAAGACAACCGTACAGCCCTAGAGGTCCATTTTTTTAATCCATCCCCCTTGGGAAGCATTAAAGCTACAAAGAAAATGATTTCTTCTGATTGTGACGGAATTATTGGCTTTGACAGCGCCAACGATATTATCCCAGTAAGAGATTTATTCGAAAAACACAAAATTCCACTTATCTCTCTTTATACCCCCATCACTACAGAAATAAACAAACCTTATATTTTCTCAATGCAGCGCCCCATTGTAGACAACGTCCAGCACATTCTTAATAATCTTAATAGCCAACATGCATTTAACAACATATTACTCATCACCTCTATTGACAAATCGAGGATGAGAGATTATCAAAAAGCCTTTAAAGCCCAGCTCATTGCAAATAAACAGTCATTTACAGACATTAGTATTACTGAAATTAATCCCACGATTGAAAATATTATCCCATTATTTGAAAAAGAGCATAAACCCGATTTAGTCATTCTACTGACAAGATCCAGCTTATCCGCAAAAATTGTAAATTATATTCAGCAGAATTACCCAAAGCACCAAACAACCTACATTGGCACTGTCAGCTGGGGATCCAGCAAGTTTCAGCCATTCTTTGATCGTCTTAAAGATAAAAGCATTACAGCCTACTTTACCCGCCAAAACACTTACTTCGATCCAGACCCTAAATTCCAAGCAGTCATTGATCAGTATCGTTTGACCTATCGCAAAGAGCCAATGGTTATTTCTCTGTTGGCTTACGACGCAGCACGTATTTTTAATCGTTATTTTATCAACAAGACTCCCTCCTCCCAAAGTAACCCATTCACGGGAATCAATTATCAAGGAGTAACAGGTGTTGAATTCAGCACAGAGGGTAATTTAACCTATCACAAGCTATTTACCATGAAAGTGACACCAGGTGGGTACAGACTCAGTGAGTAAGTCGTCACAAAAAAAATCTATCGTTTGGATCAGTGTTGTTTTTTTCTTATCATTAATTATTATTCAAACAGCACTGATTACCTTTGCTATTATTATAGGGTTAAAACTGCAAAAGCAGGAAGTTATCAATCGGGCTGCCAACTTTGTTAATTTTCTTGACAATAACACTAAAGAAGAAATTATTCTCCAAGTCATCTCCAATAATTATCAGGCACTTGAATTTATAAAATTCAATATTCTTGCTCACTCCAACTTAACAGGTTTAGCGATTGGCAATAAAAAAGTCGTCGAAAACTGGCTTATAGACAGAGCGCACTGTCAAATCAATCCTCATCAACCTACGACTTGTCACAACGAAAAAACCAATACGTTTATTGGCATCAACCCTATTGTATACGACCAGAAAACAATTTCTTATGTTGCAAAAGAAATCGCTTTACCTTTAGAAATTGGCTCAAATAGTGTATTTTGGCTTTGCATTACGATCATCATTACTTTCCTGGTTAATATTAACGGCATTCTATTTTTTTATAAAAAATACGTCATTCATGATATAAACAAACTGGTAAATACTTTTGACGGTTTGCATATAAAAAAAACAACAACATTTAATGTACTGGAGTACAACATTGTTTACGACAAACTTCTTGAGTTTCAAGCCAACTTAAATAAAGCCAATAGAAAAATTGCAAAAGCCAGAAGCTACCATACCATGGTACAAACCACTCAAATGCTTGCCCATGATGTTCGTAAACCTTTTACATTACTCAATACAGTGATTGAGCTGATATCCAGTATCGATAATATTTATGAAATCAAGTCTATTTTAAAAAAGAGCATTACTCCCATACATGCAGCGCTTGATAACGTAAATAGTATGATTCAGGATATTATGGAGATTGGCAATCCACAATCACCACTGACCCAGAAGAAAACTGATCTCAAAAAAATATTACATCAAACACTCATTGAACAATTTCGATACAATAATAATTTAAATATTGAGCTTACCTATAATTTACAGCATTCACACAAGCTGAATATAGACCCCAACCGAATTATTCGAGTCCTTAGCAATATTATTTCTAACGCATGTGAGCATATGAAGGGAACAGGACATATATGGTTTTTATCAAAAGAAATCGATAAAGGTTGGGTCGAAATCACCATTGGCAATAGTAATAGCTACGTCCCCAGAGAGTTTTTTTCAAAAATATTTGATCCTTTTTTCTCTCTCAATAAAAACAATGGCACTGGGTTAGGACTAGCCATTACTAAAAAAATCGTTGAAGCCCATGGCGGGCAGATTAATGTACATTCAACAGAAGAAACAGGTACTGAATTTACCTTTACCTTACCTGCAAGTGATGAGCTTGCGATACAAACCATGGAAAAACTACTTTGTTCAAGCAAAGATTACTATTCCCATCATGCGATTAAGCTTTCAGAAAACATTCAAACTCATACGCCTAACCAACATGATGATAAATACATTGAACAAGAATTATGCAAAAAATTAAACCAGAACCATTCTATTCGTATCGTCATTATTGATGATGAGCCAGTCTATCGAGACTATATTAAAGAATATATCAGCTCCTCACGTAATCTTAGTCAACATATCACTATTGATGTATTTGATACTACAGAGCAAGCTCTACGCCATGAGTCCATCCTTCACCAATGCGATATCATTATTCTGGATATTGACTTTGGCAAAAATTACATGAGCGGCCTTAACGCTGCACCTATTTTAAAAACACGTTATCCCGCGACTATACTTTGTATTCACTCAAATCGTTATGCCCTTGAGCTGCAAAAAAAGATATCAGAAACAGGGGCAGATTTATCCATACCCAAACCCATGACACGCACCCACCTTCTCAAGCTACTTGATACCATTTACCAGTCTAAAACTACCAATACAACACCTGTTATTAACTCATCTCTCACAACGATACCGGTACCTGATACCAGGAGTCCAATAGCACAAGGCGCAGAACAGCAGCCACACACTATTCCGCTTTATTTTCACCCTGATTTTGTACAGATTGAGGATGACTCTTTAATTCGGACCTGTTGGGAAATTAATGCCAGCCAATATAACCTGAAAGGTGTTGCTTATGCTTCCTATCAACAACTGCAAAACACAATAGCCAACATCCCTCCAGATACACCTGTTTTTATTGATGTGCACTTATTAAATAGTGATAAGAATGGATTGGAAATTGCCGAAGAGCTCCATGAACGAGGATTTACAGAACTATATTTAGCAACCGGTAACAGTGAACATGAATTATCTGTCCCTCACTGGATCAAACGCGTTATTGGCAAAGAATTTCCCATTGACTTTCTTCGTTATGGACAAAAATCACCAGGCAAACTAGCTAATCAACAAGGATATTAAAAGTGCCGAACAACCACTAATAATAATGCCCCATACCGCAAGTGACTTCTTGTATTGATGCTTTGTTAAACCAATGATACCTAATACCAGTGCGACTAAATTTAGCAGTATACCTGCCAGTATTACGGCTCCCAGATAGTTAGCCTCTCGTATTTCAGAGCCAAGATCTGTACTTGATGCCCCCACCCAACCAAGAAAAACAACACCACTCACAATCACTAAAATTGCAAGCGCAAAAGATAATATTCCAAAAATAGATTGTTTAGTGGCCATTACCATCAATGCCTTAGATTAGTTGTCGATTTCCATGCGCACTAAAAAAATTCCTAAGCTTCTACTACAACTTTTGGAGGGAAAACGTCGCGCGCTCCCCCCCCACTATCCTGAGCTGTTTACACCATATCGGGATATGGGTTTTGCAGGTTTAAGTCAACTGTTTTTTCATAACCTGGAACACTGACAGCAGTAGCTGTATAGCCAAGCTCATTACCCTCAATAACTCCTTCACCAAAACGGTATATTGGTGATCGGTTACCTGAAATACACGCATTATCATAGTCTGAAGTAGCCGCTTGTACCTGCTCATTTCGTTGCCAATATGCCGTCATTGTAGACTGTCCATGTTTCTTTTCGAGCATATTAGTGACCACATGAGGTGCTAATACGGCTGCCGATGCATTATTACCGCCAAACCCTTTTGCATTGATAAAGGCAACATCCAGATCATCAACTGGCACTTGCAAATGATTTAATAAAATCTGTAGATTATCCTGATAAACATCATCTGCAACCTGATTAATCGTAGTAATACCAGGAATAATACCTTCAGCCCAAACCCCAAGTGCTACAGCCAGCTGGTCACCTGCAGCCACACCCAAAGAGTGCCCAACATACGACTTAATCGCGGTAACTGGCCACTGTGTAATACCAAAGGTTTTTGCTGTTTCACTTAATATATGAGACTCAGTGATGCGGTTTTGCGGTGTGCCTGTTCCATGTGCTAACACATAGCTTTTAGGTAGCGCAGATTCACCCAAAATAGACCGCGCACAAGCCACAGCTTTTGCCATAGTTAAATAGTTACCTGCACCGGGACCCGAAATTGATTTTTTATAACCATCGGCATTTACAAAAATATCACCAATTGCACCATAAATAGTCGCGCCTAATTCAACGGCTAACTCATCATCACATAACACAAAAAACTGTGCTGATTCTGCCAATGTAAAACCACAGTTATGACCAAAAGGGCGACACGCACGACGATGATTAACAGGCACATCGGTTGCCTGCCCGTCCAACTGATTTAAACCTTGATCAGTCGCCAGCGCCCCCATCGTAGAGTAACCATCAAATACTTCTGGCAGCAATGGCGCTTCAGCGTTACCCACTATCACTAACCGATGCTTACCACTACGAATGGCATCAATACCCTGGCTGAGGTTGTACAGCAGCGTCGCACAAGCCCCCATGTTGGTTCCAGTCCCCCCCAAACTCCCGACTACATAGGCATTAATAAAGTCAGCTGGCATTTCTGCAAAACCCAGTGGGCACTGTTTTGAAGTCACTCGTTTGCCCAATAACCGAGCCTGTATCATCCCGCCATTACCATTGTAATCTAGCTGGCTCATACTACTGCCCGCATAGACTGCAATTTGGTCTGGCGCTAAAAAACGGCCAATGTTTTCCCAGTCAAAACCCAACGAATGAATAGCATCAGAAGCCCCATAGATAGAAAGCTGCAAGCCTCGGGGATGATTCCTGGAAGGGTAAAGGTTTGCTGGGTCAAAACCCATCGGCAACTGTCCAGCACTATTGACTACAGCTTGCCGGAAAGCAGGTTGTAAAAGTGTTTCCGCAGACACTAACGCGACATGACTGACTCCACCCTCTTCTTTAACTACTCGCCAATGGCTGGGTAAAGGGTTAGGTAACTGACGCGTTTTGACTTGAATAATACTACCTGCCAGCAAGCCTAGCTTTTGATGGTGCAATATCGAGCTAGGATCGAATAAGTTTGACTCCAGCTTACGTATAAGAGTGTGAGACTCTATAAACTGACGATCTAACGCATCTGCTGATAAATTCATCAGCTGAGCAAGACTGGCAAGAGTCGTTTGTTGTGAATCAGCAGACAGCGCATCCAGAACCAAACGACGATAGCCATGATGCATAGACGTGCGGCCAGCGGGGTTTATCCCCCCCATGCCAATAATCACTGGAAGTCTGGACAAAGCACTCTCCTTAAATCAACAGCTCATCACTAAGGGGGTACCTCTTTAAATAGTAATATTTTCGTGATAGCTAGACAGTATTTGGTCTAAAACCAAAATGCATAAAACACACATGATGACCTGAGCTTACGGGGTATCACAGCTATCACGGAAAGAGAACATTTTAGAGGTGCCCAAGGTATAAAACTCAATGTACAACTTAGCATTAGTGTAAAAGCAGTTACCTAAAGCGATCTGGATTTTTTGGCCAAATTATCGGACTATATCGCCAGCCACATACAGTACTTTATCAAAGCCTATTGTCCACCACTGCATTATGCGTCAGGTTCAACCATGTCAACCCACATTACCGTATTAGCGCTGCCTCATATGCTGGGGACAAGTATTACGCTACCGATGGAAATACTTCATGCAGCTAACGCTAATCTTGTTGCCAGCCATCATCGACAAAACCTGTTCAAAGTCACTTTGGCTGGCCAGGCAGTTGCTCCTATTACCATCACTGGCGGCTTAACCATCACCCCTCAAACCAGTATTGAACTTATTGATAAAACAGATTGCATAGTTATTCCCGGTCTTTGGAGAAATCCACAGCGAAGCCTAAGAAAACTACAACCACTGATCCAATGGCTCACCAAGCAGTATCACCAAGGAGCAACGCTGTGTGCAGCGGGTACTGGCGTAAGCCTTATTGCAGAAGCTGGACTACTTGATAACAAACCTGCTACTACTCACTGGTTTTACTTTGACAGTTTTCAAAAGCACTACCCCAAAGTTCAATTACAGCAACATCACCTCATCACCCAGGCGGGACGGATCTACTGTGCTGGCAGTGTGAACTCTATGGCTGACCTCATGATCCACTTTGTCGGGGTCGTTTGTGGACAATCCATTGCAACCCGGGTTGAGCAGCAGTTTTCTCAGGAAATTCGACGCTCTTTTGAGTCGGTTCACTACTCATTTACAGATAACCGAAACTACTCTGATGAAACAGTACTGCAAGCACAGCTATGGCTTCAGCAACACTATCAGCAAGACGTAATATGGTCAGTGCTAGCCAGCCAGTTACAAGTCAGTCTACGCACCTTTAACCGACGTTTTCGGCAAGCCACTAATCAGACACCCACAGGCTATCTACGAAAGCTGCGCTTATCAGCAGCAAAAGAACTCCTTCAGCAATCTAATTTAACCATCGCTGAAATTAGTGATTTGGTAGGGTTTAAAGATGAAAGCTATTTCGCCCGCTGTTTTAAACAGCAATTTTTATTAAGTCCCTCAGATTTTAAACGTTCTGTACGGGGCAAGCTTTTTTCACTGTCAACGATCGCTGATTCTACCTCATCTCCAGGTACCGGATCATAACCTCCGGGATGCCAGGGATGGCAACGGAGCAAACGGCGAAGTGTCAACCAGAGACCATAGCCAAGGCCATGTTGAAGTAATGCCTGCTCAGCATAGTGGGAACAACTTGGGTAAAACCGACAGTTATTACCAAGCAGTGGACTAATCAACCAACGATAAATTTTTAATAAACCGAGTAGAAGATACTTCATTAAGCCAGCTTTTATTTATTTAGCGACATGCCACCAAGTATAACGCAGGCTCAAAAGTAAACCCAGCGCATAGAATATCAATAAGCTATTAACGTTGATGAAGGGGTTGCAGATACTGCCACAGTTGCTCCTTGGTGGATGCATTAAATGTATGAACATACAACTCGCTGCCAGGTCCACTTGCAACGATCTGCTGAGACTCTTTTAGGTCAAATGCTCCCTGCAATTTAGCCTTCAAAACCATTCCCCTATTTTTAGTGGATAGCCAATAAGGTAATGTTTGTTTAGGGTGGTCCGATGCGATTTTCATCGCGTCACTATGTGCTTCAGTTGGTGCCTCGTCCTGGGTATAGCCAATTATTTTTTCATTACTGTCAATGGCTGTATTTAATGTAAGCGCAGTGACATCAGCACTACTAAACATCAACTGCAGATCGACTTGTTGTCGATTAATGGCCTTAAACAGCAAGTTATAGTCATAGTACTGGCCATTTGGACAAAACACTTTACCCATCACCTGTAGTTGTTTTTTCCGCCGAGCAAACCCGTAAATAAACTGCTGCTGACATGTCTGAGCAACAACGGGCAGCTGATTTTCCTGAAGCATTTTTGGAATGGCTTTGAGTGTCACAAACCCCAATCCAGGCTGATTCTGCCATAATACTTTTTTATGCTTAGGATCAAAGACAGACAGTCCCCCACCTTGTGCCGTATTCCACTCAATCACAAAGTCACCTAATGGAAATTGCTGTGCTGCAAAAAGGACAGGTGAATAGTGCAGTTGCCGCTGCTTAAACAATTGTTCTGCAACCCTTGCCTGGTACCAAAGCCCGGCAGCTGCCAACATACCTAATACACCAACAACTAAAATAGCCCCATAGACGATAGGTTGGTGAAACCCGCTACGACTCAACATGTATCACCTGTAAGCCGTTGATAGGTAGCGAGTAAACCTGCAGGAAAGCGGCGCGGCTTACCTTGAAGTGTTACACAGTTATAGGTACTGACAGCACGTAGAATTGTTTCCTTATCTTTGGTGCGCACTAATTGAAATGTTCGCTGCAATGCCCAACGCTCGTCACAACGAGTAATCCACGTCGCAAGTTGTAGATGATCCCCAAGATAAGCGGGCAGTAAATAATCCAAACAGTGCTGCTTAACAACCATTGCACACTGCCACTGTTGATAGTCATGAAGGCTAATCCCTTCTGCAGCAATTTGACGCCATGCAACTTCCTGCAACCAGTTAACATATACAGCATTATTGACATGTCCATAGTGATCAATTGCATCGGCTTGCACTAAAATTGACATGACAAAAGGTTTGGGAAAGTCCCAAATTTCAGTCTCACCCATGATTCACTTCGCTAATACTTCGTGATAATACAGGCCATTTTTCTACAATTTGTCCCCGCCTGACAATCAGCAAGTCCTCAAATTCCAACATTACTGCTTCACTTTGTTGAGGACGAAAAAAAACAAAATCATCCATGGTCAAAGCAGTTCGAGAAGAACTTGTCAGAATTTCCTGATTAGAGCTTCGTCCATAAAGACGATTCAGGCTCAACCCTCCTGGTGCTTCAGGTATCGCTTTCCAAAATCCCCCATAAATAAACAGCGCCTGTCGCCAGTTAGGGTTCCACCAGCCAATGGTTTTAGACAGCTTCTCTAAAAAGGGTAGCTCAAACTGATTCAGTTTTTTTAATACCGGTGTTGCAATAAAGTAGGCAGCCTGATGGCCACGCAACCAGGGCCGCTCAAAGTCCTTAGGCATGAGCAAGGCTGAACCAACACTGATATCATTAAATAACGATATATTTTGGTACAGCATATAAGTTTGACTACCCGCACCATTTAACGTCAGCTGGTCATGCCATAAGTTAGGAAACTGCTGCTGTATAAAGCTAACGAGTTGCGTAAAACGCTTAGCGACTTCATCCCTTGCTCTTAATAGCTGTTGCTGTTTTCGCCAAGGTAATGAGGGCAACTTCGCTATGTGGGCCTCATATCCCATTAAACCACTGAAGTTAAGATAACGTGGGTGATCAGCAATAAGCCCCAGCAATACTGAAAGCTCAGCAGCAGAACTTACGCCACCGCGGTGCAAGCCAATATCCACTTCCACATTTATGTTTAACTTGATGTTTTGCTGCCGTGCAAAACGCAGGTATTGCCTTAGTCGCTCAGGACTATCGATTAACCACTGAATTTGGTGGAGACGATGCTTTTGGTCATCATCACAGGTATGCCAAAACTTCATGATAGCCGCAATGGGTAATGGCTTACCCAATAAAAAATCTACATCATGATAATACCGATGCAAAAAAGACAAAAAAGGCCGATGGAAAACCATCAATCGACGACTACCTGTTCGCTCCATCAGGTAATTAATCAGAGATAAACAAGGAATAGACTTTACGACTAAACGGAGTTTGGTTTTCCCATTTAGCCGCTGTTGAACAGACTCAAGATTACTATCGACGGTATCCAAGTCGACCAGCTGAGAAGGTTGTCCTCCTGCTTTCTTTTGGAGCTGCTGATTTAGTAAAGAAAAATATTGATTATAAGGTTTTCCCCTGTCTTTGGGGCGAAGCAAAAATGACAAAATAATTAACAGTAGAATCCATTCCATTAGGGTGCTCCTCGAATTAATAATGCTGGAAAAGTGCAAACTAAATGAGGGATTACTTAATATACCCAAAACGAAGGTTTTTTAGGGGCGGCTGTCAAGCGATGAATCCCCTGGGCAAGTTTACTGCTGTGAAACTTGCGGTAGCCACTTTAATTGATATAACAGCGCTGCTGGGCGGTTATATTAATAAGTGACTGGGGTGACAGTTAAATGCTCCTCGGCAATTGCTCCTGCATTGCTCTACTACATGACATCCATGTCATTATGCATAAACTGGATTCGCACCATCCTTGGCGGTCAAGAGCGCTGACAACAAACCCTAAAAACAATTCGTGAAGGGTATAATTAACCCTTTGTTGCACTTACTGTAGTAAGCACATAACCTGTTGAGTATCATCCGTAATAATCAACGTTAAAAACTGGTTTCAGAATACGTGAGTTCTTGCTTAATTCAACCTGAAAAAAACTTCCCCCACTGAAAAAGGTTGGCTTAATATACAAAAAGCGCTGGCAAAATGCTCAGCGCTTTTTTTGATATTTATAAAGCAGTTCTATGCTAGATCAACTCTAGTACCACTCAATCATTGAATCATCTAAAGCAAGCCCAAACACAGACCTAAAACACAATGTTACTGATCACCAAAGCTGGTACCCACTAAGCGAGCGGTTTCAACCCAAGCATGGTCAACAGGCACACGGTTTGTCGTATTTGCAACTTCTTCAATTGCCACAGGTACAATTTCTTGCCCTTTCACTGCAACCATGTTGCCGAACTTTTCTTCATGAATCATTCTGGCACAAGCTGTTCCTAAACGAGTTGCCAATAAACGGTCGAAAGAAGAAGGCGTTCCACCACGCTGCAAGTGACCTAAAATCGTTAAGCGAGATTCTTGGCCCGTAATTTCCTCGATTTCTTGAGTCAGTTTCACGCTATGACCAACTCGCGCACCTTCTAAGCGGCGAATCTTTTCTTCCAGTTGATCTCGCTCTTGCTCACCTTCTGTCGCAGCCAGCTGCTTTTTAAGCTCTGCTACAACTTTTGCGTCTTCTTTAGTAATCGCACCTTCAGCAACAGCGACGATACTAAAACGCTTACCAGCGCGAGCACGGCGTTTAATAGCCGCAGAGATCATGTTCACATCATAGGGTATTTCTGGCAGTAGAATAACATCCGCACCACCCGCAATACCTGCACCCAAGGTCAACCAGCCCGCAGAGTTACCCATGATTTCTACAACCATTACCCGGTGGTGACTGGTTGCAGTAGAGTGCAAACGGTCAATAGCTTCAGTGGCAATACCCAGGGCTGTATTAAAACCAAATGTTACGTCTGTGCATGCAATGTCATTGTCGATCGTTTTAGGCATGGTGACCACATTCAAGCCAGCCTCTTTTAAACGCATTGCATTTTTATGAGTACCATCGCCACCCAGGCAAACCAATGCATCAAGGTGGTGACGATTATAGGTAGCAACAATTTCATCGGTCATTTCTCTGGTACGCGCAGGTGTATCACGACTTGTACCCAAGATAGTTCCGCCATCAACGAGAATGCCAGAAAGTGTTTTTCTGTTTAACTCTAAAGTCCGGTCTTGTGCCATACCACGAAAACCGTCCAGAAAACCGACAAATTGCATGTCATATTGATTTTGGCCCGCCCGAACCAAACCACGAATAGCCGCATTTAATCCAGGACAGTCACCGCCACTGGTGAGAACGCCAATAAATTTAGACATACGTAAAGGACCTCCAAACACTTATATAACTAATACTTATGAAACGGTAGTCTGATTGGCACGAAAGAACTTGATAGTCTTTTTTTAATGATAATTGTCTTTTTAGCATCAGACGGAAAAAACTTCTAACGGACTCTAAGGAACAATGGTTCAAGTTTTCGATACGTATGTGGCTGATTTCTGTCGATAGCCGCAATTATATCTATCGCATCGTTAGCGACAACTTTAAAACTCATTAATACTGAGCTAAAGCAACATATTGCATATCAGAAAAATATTTTTATCTATTGCAAACACTCAAAATAAAGGGAAATACAACAGTTGGATAACATTAAATAGATAATATTACATAGTGTATTGTTCATTAACAAAACGTATCAGGCACTAAATACCCAAGCAAATACCCATTTCTTTTGCTGTTTGTACCCAGGAGTGATTTTCAGGTACACGTTTCTTTTCCAAAACAACCTGCTCGAGAGGAACAGGTACTAATGACTCTCCATTAACCGCAACCATTACACCAAACTGGTTTTGTTGAATTAATTGAGCAGCCGTTGCACCTAAATGTGTTGCCAGTAAACGGTCACCGGCAGAAGGTGTTCCGCCCCGTTGCAAATGGCCTAATATGGTCAACCTTGATTCTTGTCCTGTGAGCTTTTCTACCTGCTCTGTCAGCCACAGACTATGATCGGCATGTTGATTGGCAATGGCTTTAATTTGCTGCTTTAGCGCTTTTCTCTCAGCCTTATCCTCGATAGTACTGCGCTGCTGCTCCAAAGCCGTTAAACGCTGAGCTTCTTCAACAGTTAATGCCCCCTCAGCATAGGCAATAATACTAAACCGTTTACTGGAACGAACCCGACGCTTAATGGCTTCCGCCACTACTTCTAGTCGATAAGGTAACTCGGGTAATAAGATGACATCAGCCCCTCCGGCAATGCCCGCACCTAACGCTAACCAGCCAGCATTATGCCCCATAATTTCGACAACAATAACCCGGTGGTGACTGGTAGCGGTGGTATGTAAACGATCTATGGCCTGCGTAGCAATACCTAACGCCGTATCAAAACCAAAGGTCACATCGGTTATTGCGACATCATTATCAATGGTTTTTGGCAGTGTAATCACATTGAGTCCAGCTTGTTTTAAGCGCAGAGCATTTTTTTGGGTTCCTCCACCACCGATACAAACTAGTCCATCTAAGTGATTTCGATGGTAGTTTTCAACAATGGTCTCTGTCATATCGATGACTTTGTTACCAATGGGCATCTTATGTGGTTTATCGCGGCTGGTACCTAAAATAGTCCCTCCATCCGTCAAAATCCCTGAGAGGACTTGATCATTCAGCTCAATGGTTCTATCCAGTGCTATACCTCGAAAACCATCTTTAAACCCGATAAACTCCATGCCATAGCCATACTGGCCCGCCTTAACCACTCCACGAATTGCAGCGTTTAGACCAGGACAATCTCCACCACTTGTTAAAATGCCAATGTGTTTGGTCATTTACAGCCCCTGCGTTTGCGTGTTGTTTATACCCTTGGCGAAGGGTATGCCTCAAACAAAGAAAACAATTACTGATAATTAAAGTACAAAGTTAAGCTTTTGCTGGTGAAAAAACAAAAAACCATGTTCAACGCCTGCTGAACATGGTTTGACATTACCTATCGTATAAAAAGCACTAAGGTGATGACAAGTCAGTCATACCACAAGTTAGCGAATAAATATTCATTCACTTAATAATGAACAAAACCTGATAAAGATATTTAGAAGCGTTAGCAAAGCCTATGGCAGTAATTTCAGTATTTTCGCAACACCACCAAAATCAACTACATTAGAAAAACATAATTTGTAGTATGATGTTCAGTGACTGGAAAAAATACCTTTTGCTAAATAAAAGCATTTAGGCATAAAAATCTACCCCCCCTATTCGGCCACCAATAATTGGCTGAGTAACTCCTTGCAGCTCCATATTTTCTTCAGCTGTCGATAACCTTGACCAGTCGCCGTCCACTTCACCGTCATGCTGCTTCATTGCTTCTCGACGATCTTGATGATTTTGCCCTGATACATCCACATTAACATCCGTAAACCCTTGTTGCATAAGCTGTTCACGAAGGCGTGCCAGTTGCTGTTCAATCGCATCTCTGACTGGTGCATGATGGCTGGTAAAACTGATATTCGCCTGGTCATGCTGAATATTGACTTTGACTTCTACCGGCCCAAGATCGGGAGGATCTAATTGCAGGTGGGCCATTTGAACACCTTGTCCTGTCAACCAACTGACCTGTTCTCGAAATGCTTGCCCCCATTCAGGTGCTCTTAATGAAGGGGCTACCAATGTACTTAGTAACATATCCTGGCTACTGCCCGTTCCAGATAAAACAGCTTGCCCTGTTCCTGTGCCACTCGATAAAGAGCTTACAGGACTTTGATTTAGTATGGACAGACCAGTTGCTCCTGCACTGGACGATGCGCTGAGGGCTTTTGCTTCACCATGATTTGCCATCAAACCATCCGACAATCCTTGAACTAGCTGAGAAAAATCCGCTGTTGAACTGATACCTACTCGATTAAACATTGCCTGCTGAAGCGGGTTAAGGGAATGTTTTGCTAAACCATCATCTTTAGTGTGTTGCTGCTCCAGGCCTGCAAACGGTTTTAAATTAGTCGAGTCCCAGCCTTGTTCTAAACTTAGCGAACCTTGACCCAAGGCTGGCGGTCTTCCATTCATTTTGTCTCTTAGCTGCATAAGCAGCTGCTTTTCCTCTGCCATCAGAGGCATCTGTTGTAACGTAGGCGAAGCAAAACCCTGACCTACCGAAGATAAATTAAAGGAACTTGGTGTTGAAGGTAGAACTGTCGTCTGATGATTAGCACCGGCAGTCACTTGCCGACCGGCAGCTGCTTGCATAGCGAGGGGAATGAATAACAGGCTTGAGTCAATAGCCTCTCCGAGGATATCACTCTCTAGCGTTGGACTATGTTCACCAGTCTGAGACGTATCTTTTTTCTGGTACTCGAGTTGATTATGAAGCGTTTTTTCTTCAGAACTACCCTGCGCAGTACTGCTTTTATCATGATAAACCTGCTTAAATTTATCTTGTTCTGATTCACTCGTATTTTTATTTTCCTGAACTTTCTGGGGTCCTTGCGAGGCTTTACTCTTAGATTCAGAGTCCCCCAGCTTAAAAATACTTATTTGCTCACTCATAGCTATGTCTCAACCCAAATTAATGTAGGGATCCTGACTGCACTTAGCCATAAAGTGAGCAAACTTTATGCCCAGCAGCATTAATCTGTGAGCGTTTCTTTTAAGAGTCTTGAGACGGTTTTAAATTCTTGCTGCAACCCTAAAATGAGTGGCGAAATAGGCTCGAGCTGACGCTCTCTTGCGAGGTTTTCAATCTCCCTGGCCAGATGTGCAAGCGGGGTAATGAACATATTTAAGCAACTACCTTTTAGGCTATGAGCCAATTCCCTCATCTGCTCCGCATCATGTTCAGCTAGTGCTTCATCCATTGCCGCTATTCGTTGCTCACTATCACGAATAAATGTTTCCACCAACTGATTATATTCATCTTCCATGACTTCTTGTAATTCTTGCAGTGCAGCCAAATCAATATGTTCCATAGTGTTTCCTTACGTCATATGCTTTAGTGATGCCCTTTGTGAGCACTATCCAACTCATTATTCCAAGCATATTCAATGGTGACTTGATTACCTACCTCAGAGTATTCCACTCGCCGACAAAAAGAGCGCAATAAATTTACCCCTCGGCCATGGTAGTTAGTGTCTTCAGTGATTCGATTCATCATTTTCTGATAATTAAATCCTGGCCCACTATCAGCCACAGTAATGACTAATACACCACCCTGAGGCTCAATTTTATGTTCCAACCAAAAACGAATAAAACCTTCTTTCAACTGCTGAAGTCGATGCTCACGCTCTGCATAATATTGGGTAAAGCCATGAAGCGACGCTTTTAGCGATGAGTCCATACCCAGCACACCATGCTCAAGGGCATTGGAGTAAAGCTCCGCCAAAATGGTATACAACCGACCACTGTGCAAATTTACCCCTGGCACTTGCATTAGGCAGTGCAGAATTAACGGTATTGGGTTATAGCTTTGCAGTGTTTCAGGACGAAACTCAAAAGAGGCAGACCAGTTCCTTGCCCCACGAATGGTGCTTGCTTCAACGGGAACAGGCTTGTCACTAAAGCTATCCCGAGGGACCATACTGATCTCAATCATGGACAGGTCATCTGTCGGCTCACCAATAAAGCTAAAAACAGACTCTTTAATCTCATTAAAAAGCTGATCAGGCTCTTCATTATTGGTAAAAACGGCTTTCAGACGCTCTTCACCGAAAAAGTGTTGCTGATCATCCTGAGCCTCAATCACCCCATCCGACCACAAATAAAGCCGATCATCATAATCAACCTCAATGATTTCATAACCTGTATCAAATTTATCTGCAGATAAAATTCCTAAAGGCAACCATTTTGAAGTTAATACATCTAGCGTTTTAGTTTTAGTACGATACAAATAGCAGTCAGGAAGCCCCCCAATCCACACCTTCATCACTTTACTGTCAAAGTCTATATCCACCATACCACCACAGCAAAACCCACTGACAGGCAACACCTGTTTCATTTTGCTGTTTACTTCACTGAGTATTTCAGGCATTGAAAAACCTTTGGCAACCATATGGTAAAAAATTTCAGCCAACGGCATAGCACCAATCGCAGCAGGTAAGCCATGACCTGCAAAATCACCCAGAAATACCAGCATCCCACCTGAAGGTTTGCGCGCGGCAATTAACACATCGCCATTGAACATGGCATACGGTGACTGTAAATGCTGCAAGTTGTGTGCATTTAAACACCCAGAATGAGCGACTTTATCAAAAATTTCTTTAGCAAAAGCTTGCTCCTGCAATAAGCGTTTATTGTGGCCAGCAATTTTATCCCGCTGCACCTGAAGCGTATGATGCATCATACGCATCCGATTAAACGCATTGATTTTTGCCTGTAAAATAAGGGGGCTATAAGGCTTAGATAAAAAATCATCACCCCCTGCATCCAAACATTCTGCAAGGGATTGAGCATCTTTTAATGAAGTAAGAAAGATGACAGGAACCAGCTCTTCTCCCGCCAGCTGCTTGATTTGCCGGGCAGCTTCGTAGCCACTCATAACAGGCATTAACACATCAAGCAAAACCAGCTGAGGGCGCTCTAGAATGAATAGCTCAACCGCCTGCTGACCATCTTCTGCAGTAACAACCCGATGACCCTGCTTTAGCACCAGTGATCGTAAAATCATCCGATCAGTTTCTGAGTCATCAGCAACCAGAATTTTGATAGAACCCTCAGCCAACTCCATAATGCATCACATCATTTTTTACTGAATGGTGAATAGCTGTTCGAAGTTCGAGATGAGCAAGATCTTTTTTACATCCGGTTTGCAGTTAACAATACGGATATTAGCAGTGTCACCTCCGGCATGATCACGCAACAAGAGCAGCATACCTAAGGCAGAACTATCCAGGTAAGTGGTTTCATTAAGATCAATGGTGTACTGATTAGGTAACTTATCTGTGCGCTCGTATGCATCCCGAAAAGATTGATGTTCACTAAAGTCAAATCGTCCCTGAATGCGAATGGTGAGCTCAGATCCATCCTCGGACTGTATGGCAGTTACGGCCATGAATTCCCCCTTGCTCCTTTCCCAAACGATGGCTAATAAAATACTTTCAATAAAGCATAGCCTTTAATTATTAAAAGCACAGGTGCAGCTACTGTCCTTGCTTGCCACGAATAAACTGCTGAGTATTTACTTCATCAGCATCCTGCTGCTCTTGCTTTTCTTCCTGTCGTTGTTCTTCTTGACGATAACGATCCAGCAACTGTTGCATCGTTTGAGTATGCTGATGAGCCTCAACCCATACATCACGCAACGACTCACAGTGTTTATTAATGTTATCCACCTGTTGTTGCTGCTGGTGTACGGCCTGAGTCAGCTGTGTCAGAAACTGACTCATTTGCTGTAGCCGGCGAACCGTCACTGGACGGCCTGCAGCAGGCTTCGCATTTTCCTGATACTCAGTTTCATAATTTAACAGCTGCTCAAGCTTTTTTTGCTCATACAACAGTTGTTCTTGCAATCGGCCAAATTGTTTAGCGACTTTAGCCTCTTTGACCTCTGCGACACGAAGCACCGTCGAGAGACGGTCCGAGCGTTTCATTTCCATGACATAACCCTTAACGCAAATGATCTACTTCGGGTGAGCCGCAAGACAACGCACTATAACAAACAACCATTACAATCAGATCATCAGCTATAGACTATGATTGACGCTCTGCTATTAAGGCTTGTAAGCGTTCAACACTCGTAGCCAGAGACTCACTTTCACGCAACCCTTGCTGTAAAAACTGCATCATTGCTGGGTTCAATCGAATAGCCTCATCCGTGGCCGGATCACTACCTTGTTGATAAGCACCAATTGAAATTAAATCACGATTTTTTTGATAAACCGAATAGATTTTTTTAAACTGCTGGGCCATTTCAATGTGATTTTCATCAACAATTTGCGGCATCGCACGGCTGATCGATGCTTCAATATCAATGGCAGGATAGTGGCCTGACTCAGCAAGCTTTCGAGACAGCACCACATGCCCATCCAGAATGGCCCGAGAGGCATCGGCTATTGGTTCCTGCTGATCATCACCTTCAGTTAACACTGTATAAAAGGCCGTTATAGAGCCTTGCCCCGCTTCATCGGTACCCGCACGCTCTACTAACTGCGGGATTTTGGCAAAGACTGAGGGTGGATAGCCTTTGGTCGCCGGTGGCTCACCAATTGCCAACGCAATTTCCCGTTGAGCTTGCGCATAACGGGTTAATGAATCCATAAGTAGCAACACACGCTTTCCCTGATCACGAAAGTATTCCGCAATACGGGTACATACCACAGCTGCTCGCAAGCGAAGCACGGGCGAATCATCAGCAGGTGCGGCAATCACTACGGAACGTTTTAAACCTTCTTCACCTAGCGTGTGCTCAATAAACTCTTTAACCTCACGTCCCCGCTCACCTACTAAACCTACCACGGTAATATCGGCACTGGTTAGACGTGTCATCATGCCCAACAACACACTTTTACCTACACCACTCCCAGCAAAAAGTCCCAAGCGCTGGCCATTGCCCACTGTTAACAGCGCATTGATTGCCCTGATACCGACATCCAGTGGCTCTTTGATAGGAAACCTCTGCAGAGGATTAATAGGGTGTCCCGTTAACCCAACATAATCATCAGGTTTAAGAGGACCTTTACTGTCAAGGGGCTTGCCCAGTCCATTTAATACCCGGCCTAATAAATTAAACCCAACGGGAATAAGGCTTTCCCCTTCTAAAGGCAGAACACGTGCGCCAGGGTGGATACTTTGAGTGGCCATTAAAGGCATCAGGTAGATTTTATCCTCATCAAACCCCATCACCTCCGCTTCAATTTTTTGCTGACTATCGGTAATGACCTGACAGCGTTGCCCCATTGCCATTCGGCAGCCCACAGCCTCCAGAGTCAAGCCAACCACCCGCGTCAAGCGTCCTTCCACTTGTATAACAGGACAACTGTTGAGCGCTGTTTGATAACGATGCAACCGGTCAGTCAGCGCCAGACGTTTGAGAGTCATCGAGACTGCCCTTATTGGCCGAAGCTGAATTAGTCTTATCAGGAGCAGAAGTTTGCACCTGCTCAGAAGTGGTAGGTTTTGCACTTTCTGTCGAGCTTGAAGCCGCTGATGGCACCTTGCCTGAAGGTGCTTGATGATGCATTTGCTCAAGGCTGACAGCATGAACATGCAAATGTTGCTCAGCTAAGGCATCTACATAATGCGCTAAACGCGAAGCTACACTTGCATCAACAATGCTATGACTGGTTTCGACACGACAGCCACCAGGTAACAGTTGCTCATCTGGTAATAACTGCCACGTTGCCTGGAGCTGCTGTTGTAAATCACGGATATACCCTAAATCCTGAGGATGTAGATAAACTCGTATGGATTGACCGCCTGCGGGCAACATGCGCATGGCCTCTTTAACCAGCATGGTTATTTGGCTTGAATCTGCATGAAGTTCACGATGAATAACGTTGCGGGCAATTTGCATAACCATATCTACCAGTGCCTTGGTCAGCTGTTCATCCTGCTCGGCTAAAGGTTGAAATAAACCGTCTAATACTGAAGCAAGCTGCTGCTCTATTTGCTGCAGCTCACCTTGAATCGCTTGTCGCCCTGCTTGTTGTCCTTCCTGAATACCCTTTTGATACCCTTCCTCATAACCTTGCTTTTGTCCTTCAACAATGCCTGCGGTTTTACCTTCTTGCTGGCCCAGTGCAAAGCCATCTTGATAACCCTTCTCTCGCGCTTTATCCAGTGCATCAAGCAGTGCTTCAACAGTTAAGGCTGAATGCCCACCTCCTCCACTCATTGCCACAGGCGCACTGGCTGAAAAGGCCGGCGTTTCGCTGCCAGCCACTTTAACGTCATCATGCTCGGTGTTGGGAGGCTCAGCTCTCCGCTCATGATGAGGTGAGTGTGCAGGGCTAGCAGGCTGTGCCCTCGCAGCAGGTGATAGACTCTCAGTCGTTGGCGCTTGAGAAGGTATTGCTGACGAAGTTGGGGAACGAGGAACATACTTCACGGATTCCTTAGGGATATAATGCTGCCCTTTATTATCATTTTGAGACTGGCTACGAACCAGGTGCTTGGCTCCAGCCAAACTGGGTAATCCCAGCTTTTCAAAGGCTTTAGCTGCCTCACCTCGGATAATGCTAGTTTCTTGCGATTTTGGCATTTTTCAAGGCCTATCCCCTAAACCATTTCCTCACCACCTTTGCCTAAAGCAATCTCTCCAGCTTCAGCCATGCGTCTAGCAATAGTCAGAATTTCTTTTTGTGCGGTTTCTACTTCACTGATTCGAACCGGACCTTTAGCTTCTAAGTCATCTCTGAGTAACTCTGCAGCCCGCTTCGACATATTCTTAAAGATTTTTTCCTTAACAGTCTCATCCGCACCTTTAAGCGCAATGATCAAAACATCTGAAGAGACTTCTCTGAGTAATGCCTGAATGCCCCGGTCATCGACATCACCTAAATTATCAAAGACAAACATCAAGTCTTCAATTTGAGTACCCAGGTCTTCATCCACCTGCTTAATTGACTCCATGAGTGGTGCTTCTATTGAACCTTCTACATAGTTCATGATGTCCGCAACACGCTTCACTCCACCCATTGCCGTGGTCTTGGTGGTGCCACTGCCCGAAAACTGGCGCTCTAAAATATCATTCAGCTCTTGTAATGCCGCAGGCTGAACTGTGGTTAAGCCTGCCACCCTTAACATAATGTCTAACCGTACTTTCGGATCAAAATAACTAAGAATCTCTGCTGACTGATCGGGGTCCAAGTAAGCAACTACAATCGCCTGAATCTGTGGATGCTCATAACGAATCACATCAGCCACCGCTCTTGGTTCCATCCACTTCAAAGTATCCAGCCCTGTTGTGTTGCCACCCAATAAAATACGGTCAATTAAGCCACTGGCTTTATCTTCACCCAAGGCCTGGGTCAGCATCTTACGAATATAGCCATCCGCCCCAACACCTAAGCCCGTTTCATTGCGCACTATCTCAATAAAAAACTTCAGAACAGATGTCACCTGACTGCGATTCACATTATCCATTGCGGCCATTGCTGCCCCAACACGTTGTACTTCTTTAGGGCCCATATGGCGTAATACTTCTGCGGCTTCAGACTCGCCAAGGCTCAAAAGAAAAATAGCTGAGCGTTGGACACCAGTCATTCTGGCAGCCAATGCGGTTTCTTCAGTGGCACCGGGACTAGGTGGTGGCGCAGGTGCTGGTGCTGGTGTTGTTTGTGCCTCAGCCATCTTCAGTTATCCATTGTTTAATCACTTGCGCAACCCGGCCTGGGTCTTCAGCTACCAAACCTTTGACAGCATTGAGCTGCTGCTCATAGCCTTCATGAGGTCCAGGCAGTAGCATACTGCCACCACCGGACAAACTGACCTGATCCTGAGAAATTTCTGCGCCGGTTAACTCACCAAAAGCCTCGCCTTCTGGTCCTCCCAAAGCAGCCAACTCGTCATCTTTGTCTTTTTTCTTGCCAAATAAGCTCATGACCATAGGCCTGATTACGCCAAACAACAGCACGATAATAAATATGCCTGCCAGTACCTGTTTGACCACCTCCCAAAACCAGGGTTCTGTCCAAAAGTTAACCGGTGGAATGACTTCTTCTGGCGTAGGAACAAAAGATGCGTTAACCACGTTAACACTGTCGCCCCGAGTGACATCGAATCCCACAGCATCCTTGACCAGCTGAGAGAAACGATCAAGATCAGCTTGCCTCCAGGGAGAGTGTGTCACTTCTCCGGAGTCAGGATTCACTGTTGCACGATCATTCACCACAACAGCAACCGTCAAGCGCCGAATCTGACCTTGCTGAAAGCGGGTGTAGCTGACGGTTTTGTCCAGCTCGTAGTTTCTTGTTTTTTTCGAGCGGGAGTTGACGGCTTTAGCCGCATTTTCCGCGTCTGTAGCCTGGTTTTCAGCACCCACTTGCTCAGGCACCGTAACTTCACCTGGAGGTTGATTTGATAGCGCTCCTGGCACACCACTGGCAGCCGACTTAGCACCCTGGACCTCATCGAGCAATTGTTCACTACGTACAGCAGGCGCATCAGGATTAAACTGCTCTACCGCTTGCTCAATATTATTAAAGTCAATATCCGTTGATACTTCAGCCTGATAGTTATTTTTACCTAAAATAGGTTCTAAAATATTGTGCACTCGTTGTGTCAGTTTTTCCTCGACACGAACCGTATAGGCAAGTTGCTGATTGGCAATTTTTAGCTCAGTTTCATCTTTGGTTTCTTCAACCGATAACAATGTACCCAGTTGATCCACAACGGTGACATCAATGGCTGCCATATCAGGTACACTGGACGCCACTAGGTTGCGAATGGCGTTGACCTGATCAAGCTTTAGTTCTCTCATGGGATGTAAGTCAAGAAAAACCGAAGCACTTGGCTTACGGCGATCACGCACAAAAACCGTACGCCGAGGGATCGCGAGATGAACACGTGCTGACTTCACTGCCCTCATACTGGCAATGGTTCTTGCCAGCTCACCTTCCAGTCCACGGCGGTAACGCGCATTTTCCAAAAACTGACTGGTACCTAGCTCCTGCTCCCTATCCAGCACTTCCAACCCTACCGTGCTATCGCTTTTAATGCCAGAAGCTGCAAGTTTGAGTCGTGCTTCTGCAACATGTTCAGCAGGCACCAAAATAGCGCCGCTTTTCGGTTCAACTTTATAACGAATGTCACTGGTCTCAAGTACATTCAGTACTTGAGCTGCATCGTAGCCTTCCAAAGAACCATAAATCGGCTGAAAATCAGGCTCTTGAGACCATAAAACAATACCAAAGCCAATAGCAACACTGGCTGCAAGCCCAACTAAAAAGAGGACTTGTCGAGAAATTGACAGGTCATTGAGTACATCAAAGAATGGATTACCCGTTCGAGCCATGGGCATAGCGGCTACGCCCTCAGCCTTAGTCCCAGTGCTACCAGATTCAGTTAATGGATCAGCCATTGCCTGCCTACTCCTGTCTTCCTAAACTCATGCATAACCTAAACGGGCATCTTCATAATTTCTTCGTAGGCCTGCACTAATTTATTACGCACTTCCACCATGGCGTCAAAAGCTACACTGGCTTTTTGGCCTGCAATCATCACATCTGACAAACTCACCTCTGGATCACTAAACTGATAACGTGTCTTTAAGTCACTGGACTCCTGTCTCAACTCATTAACAGAGTCAATGGCTTGCTTAAATAAAGTAGCAAAATGGGGTGTTTCTTTTTGCTCAACATTTAAATCGTGCTGAGCCGGAAGTATTTGCTCTGCAGCAGGCTTGATTTGGCTTTCCAGCTGCATTGCACGCATATCAAGCATCATTCGATTGAGGGTTACATTATCGCTCATCAATCCAGCCTCTTAGTCCGCTAGGCAATCATGGTTTCAATATCAATACCTTGTTCCCGCATCTTGGCAAGCTTATAACGCAGCGTTCTTGGGCTTATGCCCAGCTTAAGTGCAGTCTCTTTGCGGCGTCCCCCCTCAGCCCGGAGTGCGTCAATGATCAACTCATATTCACGCTGCTTAAGGTCTTCTCCCAGTGGTCCTGTATCAATAGCCCGCTCGATATCACTTTCCAGACCACCAGCAACAGAACTCTCCCCATCCTGGAATAAAGGGCTACCAGTAGTGCTTGTGACCTTACTCGCAGCGCTAACCGGTGGCATCTTAGATTCAATAGACATGGTTTCCTGCATTGCTGCCTCTGTTAGTGCAGGTGCCATCGTCTGTAGCACAGGTGACTGTCCTACCGCGTGTGATGGAGCAAGACATAAGTCAGCTGGACGAATTAGATTTCCTTGCTGGAGGATCAAGGCACGTTGAATGGCATTATCAAGTTCCCTGACGTTACCAGGCCAAGCATGCTGTAAGAGTGTTTTTTTCGCTTCATTACTCAGCTTGACGATGGGGTGTTTTAACTTACGACAGTGAACCGCTAATAAGCGCTCTGCAAGCGGTACAATATCATTTGGACGAGCTCGCAACGGCTGCCACATCAGCGGAAAAACACACAACCGATAATATAAGTCTTCCCTAAACTCACCCCGCTGCACATAGCTCAGCATTTCTCGGTTGGTTGTCGCGATAATGCGCACATCCAGTCGAATCGTTTTACGCCCACCAACCCTTTCCACCTCCCGTTCTTGAAGAACTCGCAGTAACTTAGCCTGCAAACTGAGTGGCATTTCAGTGATTTCATCCAGTAACAGTGTCCCATTATTGGCCAGTTCAAATTTTCCTGGAGAACTACTATAAGCCCCTGTAAAAGCACCTTTTTCATGACCAAACAAGGTAGCTTCCAGCATATTTTCAGGAATAGCAGCGCAGTTGATCGCGACAAAGGGTTGTTCATTTCTGGGGGAATGGCGATGGATATACTGCGCCAGCACTTCCTTACCTGTTCCACTTTCACCTGTTATCAGGACAGTAGAGTCTGTGGCAGCAACTTTTCTTGCCAGCAGCAAAAGTTGACGGCTACTTTCCTCCTCAGCAACTGGTTCATCGCAACTCTTTTTCGGTGTACCTTGCAATACCCGCCGAATTTCTGCCAACAGTGCATCAGGTTCAAACGGTTTTACCAAGTAATCGACGGCCCCCTGCTTCATTGCCTCAACCGCCTGACTCACTGATCCATAGGCAGTCATTAACAGCACCGGAAGCTGTGGTGCATGTTGGCGAACCCACTGTAATAGCTGGTAGCCATCTACCTCAGGCATATTGACATCAGAAACCACCATATCGATGGATTTACTCTGCAGTAGCTGGATAGCTTGTTGCCCATCTTCCGCGAGTAAGTAGCTAAAATCGGTCAACGCCAAGGTATCGGCTAACGCCTCACGTAAATCAGGGTCATCTTCTACGATAAGAATAGTTATCTTGGCCATGCTGCCTCCTCCTCAGATTGATCAGCAGATATTGCAGCTACATTTAATGGCAGGAGTAATTGGCAGACAGTGCCTTGGCCTTCACGACTATGCATCGCAAACTCTCCCTGATGGGCTTTGGTAACGGCCTGGACAACCGCTATTCCCAGCCCAGTACCATGGGGCTTAGTCGTAAAAAACGGCTCCTGAGTTTGTGCCAAGGTTTTGGCGCTCATCCCTGGCCCATTATCCACCACCGTCAGCCTTAGATAATGCTGATAAAGGCTGCAGGAAATCACCAGCGTGAGGCCCTTTTTGCCTGATTCCAAAGCATTATTGACTAAGTTCATCAACGCACCTATTAGCGCATCTTTGTTACAGCGTATTAAAAAAGTCTGCTCCAGCTGATACCGCCAACGGAGGTTGACCTGACCAGT
Source organism: Zooshikella ganghwensis DSM 15267 (assembly GCF_000428585.1). Lineage (GTDB taxonomy): Bacteria > Pseudomonadota > Gammaproteobacteria > Pseudomonadales > Zooshikellaceae > Zooshikella > Zooshikella ganghwensis. The sequence continues at coordinate 27,282 of NZ_AUAF01000023.1, forward strand.
GCTAACCTGTCTAACCCCCATAGCACTCCCTACCGCTTGCTGAAGCTCCTGCCAAAACGCTTTAATGGCTATCGTGTCAGCCAGGACTAATTCACCTTTAGCAAATACCAGCATGTCACTCACTTGACGCTCAAGGTGCGTCAGTCTGGACATCAATTTGTTGGCAAATACACAGTGTTTCTCTCGGGGGAGTGCTGGATTTTGTAAGTGACCCGCATAAAGCATGGCGGTAGAGAGCGGTGTACGAATCTGGTGTGCTAAGGACGCTACCATTTTACCTAGTGCTGACAGCCGCTCATGATGACTGAGCTGCTGCTGTAAGCACCGGGTTTCGGTTAAGTCAGTGAGGAGAATAAGCTGGCCTGGCTCTAACTCTAATGAGCGAGTTGCAATACTGACGCGCTTACCATTTTTCAGTGAGATTTCATGGCCATCATCGTCTCTTGGAGCAAAGCATCGGTTGATCACTGTCAACCAACTTTCCCCCAGAAGTGGCTCATCCAAAAGCTCGATAGCAGCTGGATTGCACTGCTGAATGACACCATGTCCATCCAGTACAATGACCCCACCTGGCAGCAGGTTCAGCAAATGTTCCAGCCGGTTGGCTAGACGTTCCTTTTCAGCCAGCTCCTGCAGTCGCTGTTCTCCTACATCAGCCAGTTCGCTTTTGAGCGCTTGAACTCTGCCAGCTAATTGACGGTAAGATTCTGAAAGCTGCTCAGACATTTGGTTAAACAACGAAAATGCCTTCTCCAGACCTGTTTTATCGTCAACGGATGACTGCACATCTTGCAAGGCAGCCGCAAATGCGCTGGACTCAGCTTTAGCAACTTCAGCCATTGACATGGCGCCTGAAGAAACAGCTTTATAATGTGTAGCTTGACGTTGTCTCTCGACTCTGCCCGTCATAGGCTCAACTCCTTGACAGGTACTCTTACGAGCGCCTTGATTCACAAATACTTAGCGGTCTTTTAGATAAACCAACACTACAGCAATGTGATCTAGTTAAACTTTTAACAGGTAAAGCAAGGACCAGGCCAAACCAAAATAGTCTGATAATTCAATAGTTTAGAAAGTTGATTGGCGAGCGCGTCAATTTACAGACTTTGGCAGGTTACTGATTAACTATTCGCAGAAAAGGACTCTTTGCGATTAAGACCATATTTACGCATCTTTTCGACAAGCGTTGTTCGACGGATATGGAGCCTTTCGGCGGCTCTCGCGACCACCCCCTGGCTATCATCCAAAGCTTGCTTGATAAGTGAGCATTCCAAATTACTGAGATAATCTTTCAGATCTAATCCATTAACCGGTAACAATGCAGGTGAGTTCACGCCAACCAGGCCACCATGCGTAATACTTGTCTCTGGAAACATCGCAGCAATATCTGCATTGCTCTCATCTTGTGGTGCAAGGTGGCGAAACTTTTTCGGTAGCTCTTGAACGCCAATAACACCATAAGGATACATAATGGCTAACCGCTCAACTAAATTGGCCAGCTCTCGAATATTGCCGTGCCAGTCGTGACGGCACAGCGACATAGTCGCGGCGGAATTAAAACGAATCGACCCTCGTTTTTCATTTTCCATTCGTGAAATCAATTCATTCAGTAAAAGCGGAATATCTTCAACCCTTTCCCGAAGAGGTGGCATTTCAATGGGGAAAACATTAAGCCGGTAATACAAGTCTTCTCTAAATGTTCCCTCTTGAATCATGTCCTCCAAGTGTTTATGGGTTGCGGCAATGATCCTAACATCAGCCTGTATTGGCTTAGTCCCGCCTACACGCTCAAACACTTTTTCTTGCAAAACCCGTAATAACTTCACCTGCATTTGTAGCGGCATATCGCCAATTTCATCCAAAAAGAGTGTGCCACCCTGCGCGAGTTCAAAGCGACCAATACGCGTCGAGATCGCCCCCGTAAATGCTCCCTTTTCATGCCCAAACAACTCACTTTCCAGCAGTTCACTGGGAATAGCACCACAATTGACTGGCACAAAAGGCCCAGCCCGACGATGGGAGTTATAATGCAGGTTACGCGCAACTACCTCCTTACCAGTGCCAGATTCACCTGTAATCAATACACTCACATCCTTATCTGCTACCTGGGCCATCATCTCCCGTACTTTTTGTACTTGGCGACTGGTACCAACCAAACTACGAAAAAGCTGTAACTCACGCTGTTGTCCACGAGCGCGACTCTTATTAAAGTGTTCACGAAACACCTGGGCGCGATGCAGCGAATCAAGCAGCTTATTATAAGTAGGTGGAAAATCAACTTTGGCAATCACTTGCAGGCGATGATCGATATCCATATCGTCAGGCAATACTTGGTCTCCCATTAACAGAATAGGGACTGAAGGCTCCCAGTCATGAATCTGCTGAATGATTGTGGTGATTTGCTGAGTGATTTCCCCCAGAAAAATGGCTGCAACTTCCTTCATTGCATCAATATCAGCCACCGCTTTTTGCCACTGACGATCCTCAAGTAACAGGACTTCCTCTCCCAAAAACTCAAGTATGACTTTCAGCTCATCACGACGGTGCTGTTCATTATCGACTAACAGTATCTTCGCATCTTGCCACATGCGCGTTGCTCTCTACACATACTCTCAAAAAATGAGTAGTCAATTCGATGCCAACTGGGGCAATGGTGACAACACTTAAGTAACTCACATTAGCAACAAGACAATTTCTGGGCAGGTTACTAACTTAATCGTTGTTGTCTTAAAAAAGTGCTGGTTTTTTGACTCAGTATGAGTGAGTAAAGACAATAAAAAAGCGCCGGTCAAATGACCCCTTGTATTATCCAGTGGAGAAGAAATTCAATTTCAGGCAGGAAGCAATTACTCAATAATCAGAAAGCAACTGCACAAAATGTACTGATACGGTGTGTTAAAAAGACATCACAAGGTGCCTGTTTGGGTAATTTGTTAAGCAAGACTAAGCCCCTGTGTATGAAGCTATTGTTATGCTAAGAAACTATTACAATACGAGTACAGTACTAGGGAATTATTGCATTTGCTGATAAATTGCAACGCCTTGCTGGTGACGTTGTAAACGATGAAGTTCTGCGCCTAATGACTCCTTCTGCGCAGCACAAGCATTGATAACATGTTGATAGGTACTCAGCAGCTTACCCAAAGCAACTAATAAATCTGCTGGCGCTCCTTGCTGCATTGCAGTGCCCACAATATGTCTGCAGCGTTCATCTAAGTCCGTTACACTCGACCAGTCTTGGTTTAATAACGCATTCTGCAAATCACTTTGTAGTTGCTCTAATTGTGCAACCCCCAAGCTACCTCGACCAGAGCTTGTCATAACCATTCACCTTAACCGCGTGTATTATTCAATATGAAGCCTTTAGAACCAACCAAGCAAAGGTTTGGATCAACCCCTTATAATTAAGGCTTAGTCACTTCAGTACGTATCTCATCCCAGCCATCTTTAATGACTTTAATAAGTTTGATCACTTCATCCACTCTGCTGGCATCATTATTGGCATTGGCCTCAAATAACTGCAATTCCATATACTGATATAAATTATCCAGATTAGCCGCTAGCTCACCTCCCTGATCATGATTTAAAAATGAGCGCAAACCTTCCAGGATTTCAATTGACTTATTAATAAATACATTTTTAGCTTCAAACTCCTGACGCAAGATAAAGCCACGGGCTGTTGCTAGCCGCTCAAGTAATCCGTCATATAACATTTGAATTAGCTTGTGCGGGTCAGCATCAATAACCCCTGTCTCTCGATTAACTGACTGGTATTGCTGAAGTTGATTCATTGCATTCATTGCTACATCCTATGCCTGTTGCTGAAATAATCGTTTTTTTCATCGCTATGTTTTAAAAACATATCTTTTTATTATTGCTTACGCTTAATTATTTTTGTTAACACCATTTAAAGCATCCAATTGCTGCTTAATATAATCCTGGGTGGACTGTAATTTTGTCACCAAAATATCTGCAGCTATAAATTGCTTGGTGATTCTTTCCCGAAAGCTTTCCAATCGCTCATCCAGTTTTACTCGTTCGTTACTAATTTGCTGTAAGGTGGTATTAAGACCATCGGTTTTTGTGGTTAACGCACCATCTACTGACACAAAATTGGTAACTAAGCTGACTAACTGCTCTGCAACCCCTTCGATAAAAGTCACCGTGCCTCGATCACCGGTAGCCCCACCCGTAATTTGTACCTGAATGCCTGTACTATCATCGCCTGTTGCAGCTTTCAAGGTTTGACCAACCCCCGTTGCTGTCTTGCCATTGATAGTTCCAGCAACATCCACCCCTGCAGTACCTGCAACGACTGAAAGGCCTAGGGTAGCCGTAGTGTTAGTGTCAATCTGTGTTATTTCAACAGAAGAGCTACTGCCATATTTTGTTGAAGTGATTTGTAATTGGTTACTGCCATCAACACTGACATTAACGGTGGCATTTGCGCCTTTTAAATTACTATCAGCATTAATTTGTGTGGCAATTTCGGTTGTCAACTGATCCAGTGTATAGCTGCCATTGGTAAGGGTGATATCCGCAGACTCAACACCATTGACCTTAATCTTGAATGTATTGTTATTATCATCAATGGTCACGGGTGCTACTAAACCTAGACTGCCCGTAAGTGCGCCACGAGTCGCAAGCTGAGTCACATTAATACTGTAGCTGCCTGCCTTTGTTAGATCAGTGGAAGAAAGAAACTTAACTTGACTATCACTGGTACGACCCTGCTCAGCAAAAATAGCCATTATGTCATCACGGGATGCCGCTAACTTTTGCTTAAACGTGGTTGAATTAAAAATCAACGTTCCACTATCTGTGGACGCTTCTCCAGTACTGGCTTTCGTGGTCATACCCACTTCAGAAAGCGTCCGCACGCCTGCACTTTCGAGTCCACTAACCACACTTCCCAGTAAGTTCCGGGTTTGCGACATTATATTACGAAGAGAAGCATCGCCTAACAGGCTTCCTGCTTGATTTGTTGAGGTATCAAAGGCTGTGACTTCGTTAACCAGGGTTTGCAGTTCATTGTACTTATCGACAAAGTCCTGAACTCGATCAGTAATACCATCACTATCAAGTTCAAGCTTTAACGTTGCAGGTGAGCCCGCATTTTTGCCTGAAAGGTTGAGTGTCACCCCCGTAATAGCGTCATCAATCACATTGCTACTACGCGTTAAGGTAATACCGTTAATTTTGACGCTACTATCTAATGCTGCGACTGTTTCCGTTAAGTTTTGGGCGCTACCATTGAATGCTAATTGAGATAAACCAGAGGTATCGGTGTTATTACCATCATCATCGGTGACTGTCACTTCAATGGCATTATCCAGCCCAGTCTCTGTCGCAGCCAGTACCAGCTGATAACCACTCCCTGTGTCAATCACGCTGGCAGACACGTTAAGACTTGATTCAGCATTTATCGCATCACGCACACCTTCTAAGGTGTTATTACCATTATCAATGGTTATCGCTGCAGAAGTACCGCCAGCAGTAATATTAAGTGTGCCAGTTCCTAGCGTGGTCTCTTTGTCAACAAAGACACCTGTGGCAATGGAGTGTGCTTGAGCTAACGCTGTGACTTCAACACTATAGGTCCCTGTTATCGCAGAAGAATCATCAACTGTTGCTGAAAAGTTACTGGCTGTTGATGTTGCTTTTAGGGTACCTAGCGCATCAGGATTACTTAATACACGCGCAGAAAGACGCAGGTTTATCAGGGCACTTTGAATACGGCCAAAGTCTGATAACTGGGTATTAATTTCTGCTTCTCGTAAATCCAAGCGCTTTACAGTAGGCTCACGTTCAACCTCAACCAACTGGTCTATAAGGTCTGAGCTAAATAAGCCGGAACCAAAACCTACCGAGCTAATGCTGGCCATAAGATCATTCCTTTCTGGAATTGCTGCATCACGCGACTACACATAGTGTTGTTACTTAAATCTAAACGACTCAACACGAAATTGATTATCCTTTCATCAATTATAGTAACGGCAAGGAGCGGCAAATCTTTACCTGTTTTATCAGTTTAATGTAAAACGTTTCTAATATGCCTAACATCAGTACCTTAGCCTCATACCTTCGTGTTAAGTAGTTCAAATGATGCAGAATCTTTCAAATCTCGTGCCAGACGTAATGCAACCTCATCAGGAATTTGTCGAACTACCTCATCGGTATTTCGATCAATAACCGAGATAACAGTTTCACCACTATCAGTGTCGAGTTTAAACAATAAGTCCCGCTGTACAGTTTGCACATAGTCATTGAGCTGAGCCACGGCTTGCTCGACCTGCTCACGCAATGTTTCCTGCTTATCCAGCTGTTGATCTTCGATGGCTGATGATACTTCTTGCACAGCCTTTGCTTGTGAAGTTTGACCTTTAGCCTTAAGGGGTTGGCTAACAGCCACTTCTCCTTGCTGATCAGCAGGCGTTAACGGTTTGCTTTTATTCGCATCAAGCTCTCGTGCACTCACAATGGGCGTTGACACTTTGAGGTCATTCATAGTGCACCTCATTTATCCTTTTGAACCAGCACCTAAACCCAGGCCATTGCTGACCTGGGTGTGGTCCATCCCTCTTCACTGGCGTCCTGTTACTGCAGGAGCGCCAGAACCTGCTGCGGCCTTGCATTGGCTTGTGCCAAGACTGAAATACCTGCCTGTTGGAGCACCTGTGCTCGACTTAGCTCTGCAGTTTCTGCCGCAAAGTCTGCATCACGAATTCGTGAGTTAGCTGCTGACAGGTTCTCACTACTGATTGACAGGTTATTAATGGTTGAAAGGAAACGGTTTTGGATCGCACCCAATTCCGCCTGTTGTTTGGATATCTGCTGTAAAGCATTATCTACAGAGACAATAGCCTCGTTTGCGCCCTCTACAGTGGTGATATCAATATCTTTCACCAGCTGGCCAACTTCCTGTCCACCAAAAGTACCAACCTGGAAACCTGCATTGGCAATATTACCTGTATTTGTTGATAGCTCAAACTGCCCTCCAGAGAGGAGAGCTACAGAACTCAGTGTAGTCGCCACTGAAAAGCCCGCGTTAGTAACCGTGTTAATAGCACTAACATCAATATTACGTCCATCATCTGCCAACAAGCGGAAGGTACTACCAAAGGCTTCAGCTCTAACGCCTGTTTGTCCTGATTTTGTATTAACAGCGGAGATAATGGTGTTTTGAATATCACTGGTCGTATCAGCAGCTCCGTAAGATATCGCAATACTGATACCATTAATAACGACGTTACCACTTTGTGCTGTACCCGTTGTAATCGTCCCACCAGTTACCACCGTGGTATTGGCTACCGCAGTAACACCTGTTTGATCACTCACTTTATTAATGGCTGCTGCTTTAGAAATCGCAGAGCCGTCATTTCCAGTCGTCGATGCTGTATCAAACGATGACTGAGAAGGGCCTACTGCAACCCCATTGATAACAAGGTCACCTGTTACTAATGCTGTAGCCGTAACATTATTACCAACTGCTCCTCCATTAACCCCACTGAAGGTGCCAACTTCAAAGCCTGCGTTATCAATGTTTCCTGTGGTGGTATCAAGACTAATATCACTGCCATCTTGAGAGATTAGGGTAAAAGTACCAATGTAGGTTGTATTACCGGTTGCCAGTCCAAAGTCTGCAGAAGCATTACCGGAGACCTGAAAGATATCAACATTTCTCCCATCTTCTGCAACCAGTGAAATACCCGTAGTGGCATTTCCATCAAATGAGGCAATAACACCAGTTTGACCCGACTTTTCGTTAATTGCAGTGACAACAGCCTGCAAGTTAGCCTCTGTACTCAATGCATTATCAGTTACTAAGTCAATGGTCACACCATTAACGGTTATTTGCCCCGTTTTATCATCAGTATTTGAGTATGTATTACCAGCCACTGAATTAGAGTCAACGCGAGCAATAACACCTGTTTGCTCAGAAACCTTGTTCACTGCCGCGGCTTTAGCAATAGAGCTACGCTCTTGAAGTGCTGTGGAAGATGTATCATCTACCCCTGAAGAAGCACCTACAGCAATGCCATTAACTACTAAGTCACCTGCACTGAGCTGTGCATTACCTGTAACATTGGAAGAGATTCCTGCTTCAAGTGCTGAACCCAAGCTATCAGTAGATACTTTAGCGATACTGACACCAATAGTATCTCCAAGGTTGGCCCCTGTCTGAAAGATCGTATTATCAAACGAACCATCTAACAGCTTTTTACCGTTAAAGTTGGTTTTTTCAGCCACATTTTCAATTTCTGAAATAAGCTGCTGAACTTCCTCGTTCAATGCTTCCCGGTCTATTTCAGTGTTACTACCGTTAGAGGATTGCAGTGCCAAGTCACGAATACGTTGTAAGTTTGTGGTAACAGAACTTAGTGCACCCTCTGCTGTTTGAGCCAGCGAGATTCCATCATTTGAGTTACGAATTGCGACATTGGTACCGCGGATTTGTGATTCAAAACGAGTCGAAATCGCCAGGCCCGCAGCATCATCTCGTGCGCTATTAATACGCAAACCAGATGAGAGCCGCTGTAATGCGGTATCCTGCGCAGACTGTGATCTATCCAGGTTACGCTGGGCATTCAGCGAGGCGATATTGGTATTAATTATTTGTGGCATGTCTCAAACTCCTGCTCACTACTTCATCCAACAAGCCATCTCATCAGGCCATCCCTTCATCCGAACTTGCGCACCGAACTCATGGCGATAACCTGTCTACTCCTGTTAGCGACATACCACAAAAAAACTTTAACTAATTCACAATATTTTTTTCATCAACCAGCATGTACCTGCGAAAACTGTATTTAATTGGTGAGTTCCTTCTTTTCACTCTTAAAGCAGCAACTGTTAGCTTTTTTTACACTTTAAGTTTTATTGTCTATTTGGAATAAACACCCTTATTTGAAAAACAACAAAATATAAATGAGACGTACTTTTAATTTTTTGATTTTCATTAAATTAATCGTGAACAAAAGCACGGCCTTTTCTCAAAAAATATAAGTAAGTCACTATTTTTTCAGAACTTTATCACATTAACTTTTTTTTACATCGCTTTTTCACACCCCTAACAAACAAACATAAGCCATTGTTTTTATTATATTTTCATAACATGGCACAACAAATGCTTATACCCATCGCTCGCAAGCATATTGTCTTTTGAAGTAACTTACAGACTTTTTATTACGCGCCATAGGCGTTATAGGGAGATTCTTAATGAATAAATTAGCTGCATTGTTTGCTACAACAGTTGTTGCAGTGTCTTCACAAGTTATGGCTTCACCTTTAGGTGCAGACCTGACTATTTATGATGGTAATTCTCAAGCTGGTTCATACAACAACTGGTACGGCAAGCAAGAAGACCAGGAAGTTGAAGTTGGCCAATCTGGTACTCAACTATTTGATACTGAAGCTTTTGTCAAAAGCAACAACTACCACGTTGGCCTTGTAAGTGGTTTTAACTTACAAAATGGACACGGTGGTTATGCATCTGGAGATATCTTTATTGATCTTGATGGTGATTTTTCATCAAACACAGGTGCTTACGGTCCTGGTCAACAAGTAAAAGATACTTTCGGTTATGACTATGTGCTTGATATCGATTGGAATCAGTTAACTTACACTGTATTCAAATTAGATGCTAACTCAGAGACGTTGACAACTACTTTGAACAACCACCAATTCTCTAACCCATGGGCTTATGCAGGTGGCGGTCAGCAAGTAACTACAGGCTCTTTCACTCTTGATCTGTTGACTGATGCTCAAACAGGTTTTGAAGGTGATGCAGAAGTTGGTCAAGCTTCTCACTATTATGCTAACGGTTTTGACTTAAGCTTCTTAGGTGAAGGAACTGATTTCTGGCTACATTACACAATGGAATGTGGTAACGACTTACTTCACGCTAAAGGCACAGTACCTACTCCTTCAGCTTTAGCATTGATGGGTCTAGGTCTTTTAGGCTTAACTCGTATCCGTCGTAAAAAAGCATAAAATAAGCTTAAGGCAAATAAATCAATTTTGTCTTCTCTTAGTTAAGCTTTTTAAATAGTCGCCTTTGAGCGGCTATTTTTTTTCTTTTTCGATGTATAAGCAAATACAGATAGTTAATATAAAAATATAATATTTTAATCATACAAAACTTATCCAAACCCTTAGGCTTGCTGTTTAATTAATATTAAGTCGCCATGCTCTTTAAGATTTTTTGCTAAGCGTAATGCAATCTCCTCAGGAATCTGTCGAATTATTTCCTCAGACGCTCGATCAACCACCGAAATAACCACTCTCCCCGCTTCATCATCAATTTTGAAAAAAATATCCCTTTGCATCGCTGACACAAAATCATTTAATTGTTCAACAGCTTCAGCAACTCGCTGCTCATTAATTGCTGTAGGTTGGTTAAGGCGCTGTGGCTCAATATTTTCTGAATGTGGTTGCTCCCCCTGTTGAGTCTTATTTGTCGTGTTTAACGACGGCTGCCTTTTAGTATCATCAACAGTCGGTGTAACCACAGGAGAACCTATTGGCGTTATACCTCCCATGATAGTTTCCTCTTTGTATTATCAAGCCCAAACCACCAAGAGGTCTGGGCTGATTATTAATACACTAAAAACCGTTTTCCACTTCCCTCTTGGAGGGTATCGCAAGCCTACTGCGCTTCGCTCCTGACTTTTTGCGACACCCTCTTTGCTATGAGGATTAATCTACTATTGCAGTAAAGACAACACCTGTTGGGGTTGAGCATTAGCTTGCGCCAACACCGAAATACCTGCTTGCTGTAGTACTGTAGCACGACTCATTTCAGCTGTTTCAGCGGCAAAGTCAGCATCTAAAATACGTGAGTTTGCAGCAGATAAGTTTTCACTATTAACCGATAAATTACTGACTGTTGATAAAAAGCGGTTTTGTAAGGCACCCAGTGCAGAAATTTGCTCAGAGACTTTACTGATTGCATTGTCAATGGATATTAACGCATCATTTGCCCCACTCAAGGTGGATATATCTAAATCATCCAACAACTGTCCTGCTTCTTGACCTCCAAATGTACCTATTTGGAAACCTGCCCGGCTGATCGAACCTGTATTTGAGGTGAGCGTAAACTGCCCTGCTGAAGTCAGTGACACTGAACTATAAGTGGTTGCCACGGAAAAGCCAGCATTTGCAACAGTGTTTATCGCGCTTACATCAATATTTCTGCCATCATCAGCGGTCAACCGGAAAGTACTTCCAAAGGCTTCTGCTTTAACACCAGTCTGCCCTGACTTTGAGTTAACTGCATTAATAATCGTGTTTTGAATATCACTCGCAGAGTCATTTGCACCGTAAGCGATTTGGATATCGACACCATTAATCACCACATTACCACTTTGGGCAGTACCTGTAGTAATCGTACCTCCCGTAACAATGGTGGCATTTGCTTTTGCAGTTACACCTGATTTTTCACTCACCGCATTAATAGCCGCTGCTTTAGCGATAGCGCTTGCAGCATTACCTGTCGTTGATGATGAATCAAATGATGTTAATGAAGCACCCACTGCTACACCATTAATGACTAAATCACCAATCGAAAGTGCTGTACTTGTAACATTATCACCAACAGAACCACCATTAACTCCGCTAAAAGAACCTACCTCTAACCCGGCATTATCAATATTACCTGTGGTTGAATCGATATTAATATCTTCACCATCTTGTGAAATTAATGTAAAGGTACCAAAGTAAGTCGTATTTCCTGTTGCTAAACCAAAGTCAGCAGAGGCATTTCCTGACACATTTTGAATATCGACATTTCTCCCATCTTCAGCAACCATTGTAATTCCAGTCGTTGCGTTTCCATCAAATGATGCAACAACACCTGTTTGACCAGATTTTTCATTAATTGCTGTAACTACCGCTTCTAAATTTGCCTCAGTGCTTAAAGCATTATCAGTGACTAAATCAATTGTCACACCATTAATGGTGATTTGCCCGGTTTTGTCATCCGTATTGGCGTACGTACCACCTGCAATAGTCGCAGCATTGACTTTGGCAATGACACCTGTTTGTTCAGATATTTTATTAATTGCAGCCGCTTTAGCAATTGCACCACGTTCTTGGTAGTTTGTGGATGATGTATCATCAGAACCTGAAGAGGCACCAACAGCAATACCGTTAATAACTAAATCACCCGCATTGAGCTGACTATTACCCGTTAAGGTCGAAGAAATGCCTGCTTCAAGGGCTGTACCTAGTGAATCTGTGCTAGTTCTTTCAATGCTTACCGAAATGGTATCACCTAAGTTGGCCCCTGTTTGAAATAAGGCATTTGAAAAAGAGCCATCCAAGAGGTTTTTACCATTAAAGTTGGTTTTATCTGCCACACTTTGTATTTCAGCAACCAACTGCTGTACCTCTTGATTTAATGCATCACGGTCAATATCTGTATTACTGCCATTGGCTGATTGCAAAGCAAGCTCTCTCACACGCTGTAAGTTACTGGCGATGGAATTTAATGCTCCTTCTGCTGTTTGAGCTAAGGAAATACCATTATTTGCGTTTTGTATCGCAACTGTCGTACCACGTATTTGCGAGGTAAAACGAGTAGAAATTGCTAACCCTGCAGCATCGTCCTTGGCACTATTAATTCTCAAACCAGACGACAAGCGCTGCATAGCTTGTTCTTTAGCCGACTGAGAAATATCTAAATAACGTTGTGCACTGAGTGAGGCAAGGTTGGTATTAATGACCTGAGGCATGTGATCGCTCCTTACTTAGTCAGTTACTCCCTTTACCAACACACCTCAAATACTACCTTTGGGGAGAGCTAATGTTCCGTTGTATTTCTAATAACGACCACACACTGATTTTCTTTAGTTTTTTTCCTTACTTTTTTTTATTAATATTCACTGTCGTATAACCATCATTCAGCTGACAATAATTTTTAATGTAATTATTTCTTCGTCTGTTTCTCGGCATTTTTTTGCCGCCACTAATGATAAAAAACACATCAAGCTTCGTATTATTTTGAAAACAGTAGCTTTTTATCCAATGGCATAAGAGTTGCTATTTGGCTATTAGCCCAAAAGCAGTCTCAATTTTTAATTAAGGGATGTCGTCAATGTTGTAGAGCCTACCACTCGGCACCATTAAGGCAGGAGACAAGGAACATGCCACAGGTTATAAATAGTAATATTCCCTCGTTGAATGCTCAACGCAATTTAAACCGCTCTCAAAGCCAATATGCCGTTGCCTTACAACGTTTATCTTCTGGCTTGAGAATTAATAGTGCCAAGGATGACGCCGCAGGGCTAGCAATAGCAACTCGTTTTGATGCCCAAATTACTGGACTAGGCGTAGCCATTCGTAATGCAGGTGACGGGGTTTCATTAGCACAAACTGCCGAAGGTGCTCTTGGGGCAATGCAAGACAATTTACTGCGCATCCGTGACCTTGCTCTACAAGCTGCCAATGCCTCTAACAGTGCACTAGATCGTGAAGCATTAAATGCAGAAGTACAACAGTTGAAAGCCGAAGTACAACGCTTATCAGACCAAACTAATTTTAACGGTACCAAGCTACTTGATGGCACATTTAAAGATGTTACATTTCAAATTGGTGCCAATGAAGGAGAAACAGTTAGCTTTGGGATTGACGGCGCCCGCGTCGATGAGTTGGGTGCAGCGCAAACCGTCGGGGTGAGTGCAAGAGGCACCACCAATGCCATTACTCAGGGTGATTTAATTATTAATGGAGTCACCATCACCAGCTCTAAAGCCAGCGATGATACTGCATCTGTCGCCAATAAAAGTGCTAGTGCCATTGCAAAAGTTTCCGCGATAAACAGTCATTCTGATGAAACAGGTATAACAGCAGAAGTACTGACAAATACAGTAGCAGGCACAAACCAAGTGGTAGCTGATCAGTCAGGTAATATTTTTCTTAATGGCGTAAGAATCCCCCTTGCAGTCAATGATGACTTAGCCTCAGATGCTAATCGCGATGCGGTTGTGGCCGCGATCAATGCCTATTCTGGACAAACCGGTGTTACCGCCATTAATACTGGTATTGATGCATCGGGTATTACCTTAGAAGCAGAAGATGGCAGAAATATCACCCTCGTCTTTGGCAGGGGCGGTACTGACAATTTAACCGCTGCAGCAACAGGGCTACCAACAGGAAACGTCGCGGCAGGCGCACCCCCCACTGCAGCAGAAGAGTTAAATGGCACCACCTCTGGTGGATTTACCCTGATTAGCCGTGATAACAGTAATATTAAAATTGAACAAGGAACAGATGGTCAACTTAATGCCAATGTAGGGTTAGCTGTCGGCACCTACAGTGGCAGCCAAGCCTTTGTATCATCGCTAGCTGATGCTGGAAATGCTTTAAATACCGGCGATATTGTGATTAATGGTGTACCAATTCCCGCGGGTAATGTGTTAGACGATACTTCCTCCTCGACCAGTAAATCCACCAGTGCAATCACCAAAGCAGCGGCTATTAATAAAGTCAGCGAGCAGACCGGAGTGACCGCCAAAGCCAATCCCAATTTAGTGAACGGAGCGGCAATGACGCCTGCAGCCCTTACCGGGAATATTACAATCAATGGCGTGACCACATCTACTTTTAGTACCACAGCAGACGCAGAGGAAAGCCGTCTAGCCGTTATTGCAGCTATTAATGCAATTTCTGGTCAGACTGGTGTTATTGCCATTGATACTGGTAGTACTACAGGTGGAGTACAACTTTTAGCAGAAGATGGACGAAATATTGACATTAGCTTTTCAACACTGACCAGTGCGGCAACAGGAATAGCTGCTGCTGATACTTATGAATCCTCAATCCAAATATCATCCGCAGGTTCCTTTACTTTAACCTCAAATACAACCAATGGCTTAACAAACCAGGGACTCACTGCTGGTACCTTTGGTGGTGCTGAAACAGGACAGTTCATAGAGGATATTAATATTTCAACAGTAGAAGGTGCACTCACAGCGTTAGACGCTATTGATAATGCACTACAAGCCATTAATTTACAGCGTGCTAAATTAGGGGCTATTCAAAATCGGTTTGAATCAACCATCGCTAACCAAGCCATTGCGCAGGAAAATTTGAGTGCCGCCAACTCTCGGATAAAAGATGCTGATTTCGCAGAAGAAACTGCAGAGTTAAGTCGAACTACGGTTTTACAACAGGCTGGTATATCGATTTTAGCCCAAGCCAATGCCCAACCACAACAAGTGTTAAGTTTATTACAAAGTTAGTGCTGTACTTTTTATTGAAACCTCCACGCTTGGTCACTAACCAATTTATTTTCTCCAACCCATGAGTTAATTTATACCTCCAGCAGTAGAAGATCATCCTTGGTCTCTACTGCTCATATCTTTGCTTTTAACAAACTCCAGCATTACCCTCCCCCTTTTTGCAATCCCCCCCCCTTTTCTATCCCACGAAACGATCAGCAAGAGGCGCTGCACCACCGGCAATAGTTTGCCTTGTTACGTTAGGGGTTGCCGGTTTGCTGTCAAGCAACACTTAAATGGTATTTTTGTTAAATATTTATGCTTTTGTTTTTACAGTTTTTTTTCATACTGGCATAAGCATTGCCCCTCCAGAGGCAACGCAAATTTCAACTTGTTGCCAAGTTGCCGGCGTAACCCGCACTTTTGATACAAGGGAAGCAGACCGGCTGGTATTAAGGTGGAGAAAAGCCATGCCTCAAATAATTAATACCAATATTCCTTCGCTGAATGCACAGCGAAATTTGAATAGGTCGCAAACTGATAATGCCGTTGCGCTGCAACGTTTATCTTCAGGACTTCGTATCAACAGTGCTAAAGATGATGCCGCCGGACTTGCCATTTCAACTCGATTTGATGCACAAGTTCAAGGCTTATCCGTAGCTATTCGAAATGCGGGTGACGGTGTGTCACTCTCACAGACAGCCGAGGGTGCTCTGGGTGCGATGAAAGACAACTTGTTACGTATTCGTGACCTTGCCTTACAATCAGCCAATGCCACCAACAATGAATTCGACCGAGAAGCGCTAAATGCAGAGGTCGATCAACTTAAAAAAGAAATAGCGCGAATTTCTGACCAGACCAGTTTTAACGGTACCAAATTATTGGATGGTACATTTACACAAGTTACTTTCCAGATTGGGGCTAATGAAGGAGAAAGCGTCACCTTTGGCATCGAGGGTGCCCGCGTTGATGAGCTGGGAGCAGCTCAAAATGTTGGAGTAAGTGCTCGAGGGACCGCCAATGCGCTGGTACAGGGGGATCTTATTATCAATGGTGTCAGTATCCCAAGCTCTAAAGCTACGGATGATACGGCATCATTGACCAATAAGAGTGCCAGCGCCATTTCTAAAGTCAGCGCAATAAATAGCGAGTCTGACGAAACAGGCGTTACCGCAGAAGTTCTTACAAATACAGTTGCAGGTACCGCACAAACTGTGGCTGATCAAACCGGAAACATATTCCTCAATGGCGTTCGAATCCCTCTAGCCGTAAATACCAGTATTTCTTCTGAAGGAAACCGTGACGCTGTCGTTGCAGCTATCAATGCGAATTCAGCCCAAACAGGCGTTACCGCCATTAATACGGGTGATGACCAGTCAGGTATCACGCTAGAAGCTGAAGATGGCCGAAACATCACCCTTGTTTACGCAGCTGGAGGACTAACGGCAGCAGCTACAGGACTACCTACGGGTAACGTTGCTGCGGGTGCTACACCTACTGCCGCAGAAGAACAAGCAGGTACGGTTGCAGGTGGCTTTACCTTAATTTCCCGTGATGGTACCGCAATAAAAATTGATCAAGGACCCGATGGACAGCTTAACCAAAATGTCGGCCTTGCGGTTGGTGAGTACAGTGGTTCAGGTGCATTTCTGTCATCCTTGGCTGACTCAGGCAATGCCTTAAGTGATGGTAATATTGTTATTAATGGCGTCCCTGTTCCCGCAGGCAATATCTTAGACGATACTGCCTCTTCAACCAGCAAAGATACCAGCGCCATTACCAAAGCTGCCGCTATAAACAAAGTGAGTGAGCAAACAGGTGTTACCGCCACTGCTAATCAAAACTTAGTGAATGGTGCAGCTATGACCCCGGCAGCCTTAACGGGCAACGTCGTTATCAATGGTGTTGCCACAGCTGACTTCTCCACATCTACAGATGCAGAAGAAAGCCGGATTGCCGTGGTTAATGCCATCAATGCCATTGCCGGCCAAACTGGGGTCACAGCAGTTGATACAGGTAGCACTACGGCAGGTGTCCAACTGCTGGCAGAAGATGGCCGTAATATTGATGTTGCCTTCAATACCTTAACCAGTCCATCCACAGGCATTGCTGTAGCGGGCGTATATGAATCATCCATCAGGTTAGCATCTGCTAATCCCATTACTTTAACCTCGAATACCAATAACGGACTGTCTAATCACGGTTTATCGGCAGGTACTTACGGAGGGGCTGAAACCGGTCAGTTTGTGCAAGATATTGATATTTCAACAGTCGAGGGAGCACTACGTGCACTGGATGCTGTCGATAACGCTCTCCAATCCATCAATATTCAGCGTGCAAACCTAGGGGCTATTCAAAATCGTTTTGAGTCAACCATTGCTAACCAGGAAATTGCTAGAGAAAACCTGGCTGCCGCCAACTCTCGCATAAAGGATGCTGACTTTGCTGCAGAAACAGCCGAATTGTCGCGCACCCAGGTGCTGCAACAGGCCGGTATTTCTGTTCTCGCTCAAGCTAACGCTCAACCCCAACAGGTACTACAGTTATTACAGTAACGATTTATTAAAGGGACTTCTAATTATTTTGCTTTCAATGAGGTGTTTCAACACCTCATTTTTGTGTGAAATAAAATTGACTTGTATAAAAAATACATGGATCAGTTAACAAGTAACGGGGGATTATCATGGCAGAAAATAACAAGCCAACCATTGACTTTGGACTCGCGGATTTTGAGCTTGCGGTTTATCAACGTAACCATCAGCTGGCCGAAAACCTGCTAATACAGCTACTAAGGTTTATGGACAACTCCAATCAGTTTGGTACCATTTTTGTCGACCCCGATGATATTACTAACAATCAAGCTTACTTTATTGGTTTTATCCCCTTTGATAATCGAAAAACTTTGAACCAACGTCTCGCCTTATACAACAGGCTTGCGGCAGCTATTACTGCATTAACCTGCGATCCATCCTACGCCATGGGTAATGACCTGCGGCTGTCGTTTTTATTTTATAAATGCCATGTTAGTAATATTTTTAGCGCCTCTACGTATAGAAATATGGATCATATCCTTATCACTCGAGGAGTCTGTAATAATCAGTATGTACTTAATATACAAAGCGATGATGATTTTCAACAGTTGTTGCTATTTTTTTCCCTAGAAAGCAATATCAAAATCGACCACAATCTTCTCTTTGAATACAACGCAAAAACAGCAGGGTTTTTCTTTTTAGGATTGCTCTATAATTTAAATTGTAGCTTTGGCTCTCGTGTTGAGCAGACTCGTGCTGAACTCATTAGCGCTTACCACTTGCTCGAAAAAGTACCCTTAGAACCCGTTGTTTATGGTTTACTGCCAAATCCTTGGATGGGTTGCACATATTTACAGCACCCAGATAAAAATCATCTCAAAAAAGCGCTAAATAAACTCTGTGAACGTTGGGTAATGAGCCAATTAAATAAAAAAATTCGAAAAAAAATAAATCAGATACCCACTACATTAGCTCATCCTGTCAAACGAATTATTATGGGAATGGAAACATACAAGTCAAAGCACTCAATGTATCGTTGCTACCATTCAATATTACAAAAACTTAAAACACATTATGAAATCATTTTAGTATGCAATAAAACCATGATTGATAACAAGGCAGAGGAGGATGGTCATCAGGTTATTTACCTTGATGATGATGTTCCTACCATTAACAGTGACCTTGAAAAAATTATCAATCTACAGGCAGATATGATTATTTATCCATCACTTGGAATGAGCAGGTGGGCTGTATTTTTCGCAAATTTGAGACTAGCCCCCGTGCAAGTCATGTTTTTGGGGCACCCTCATGCCTCATTCAGCGACAACATCGATTATATTTTACCCCTTGGTATTGATCAGCAAGAAAATGGATTTGCACCTTATTGTCAGGAAACCGTTATACCTGTTAACTTCCCACAACAAGGTTTTACCCGACGCCCTGATCTACCTGATAAAATCCCCAAAAAAGAGCGATATGATGGTATTTTTCGCATTGCTATTAACAGTAGTCTACCTAAGCTGTCTCCCTCATTTTTAGCCGCATGTCAGTCAATTAAGCAGCGTTCTAATATTGCAATTGAGTTTCACTATTTTATTCTTCAAACCCGTTCAGCCTTTGGCGATAACCTTGGCCATTTTTCACTTGACCAAATAGGCCCTACTGTCATTCATACTCATAAGCCTTATGCCCAATATTTACAAGACTTAGCGAATTGCGACCTCGCCCTTGGTACCTTTCCATTTGGCGGTGTTAACACCAACATAGACTTATCAATGGTCGGTGTACCTAAACTCATCATGGATTGTCCTACAGGAGACTTTTTTGAAAAGACAGATAGTGATTTTTTTAATCACGTTAATGCACCTTCTTGCTTAAGAGCTTCGTCTATTACGGATTATATCAATAAAGCCTTAGCACTCATTAAAGATAAATCTTTGCATGATCAAAGCGCTAAGTTCATGCAATCCATTGACTTATCGCCGTTCTTTCAGGTTCGTGAAGATTGTGTCAACTCTGTTATTGAAGCACTTAATACCATCAGTCTCTCAGCTCAGGCAAAGGTGCAACCACTACAACATGCCAAAGACGCATAGCATCAATCACTCAATGTGATTAACCATCTAGTGCATAGCAGTAGATAACCCTCTAAACTTGCACTAGTAGTTTGACGACTCGTCACCTTAAAATGAAGTAAAATTAGCAGTTATCAATATTTAAGAGATGGTTCTAAAGAGAGAGTACCATGGCGTTACACATAATTTATAAACAAATTATATATTGCCTATGCTTGCTCTTATTTGTTTTTTCAAGAACATACGCTCAAGAAAAAAACCAGTGTATAAAAGATGAAATTAGTATTGGTTGGATGCCATTTGAACCTTTTATGGAAGGTGATATCTCTGAGGTACCTACAGGACTCGATATTCAACTCATAGATAAAATATTTTCTGAAGCTCACTGTCAATATAAATTTGTCTATTTGCCATGGAAGCGATCAATTCATGAAATACGTTATGGTAGGCTAGATATGATTTCATTAGCATCCATTACAGAAGAACGCAGGAGTTTTGCTAATTTCTCAGTCCCCTACCGATTTGAACAGATGCGTCTGATGATAAAGGTAGAAGATAAAAACAAATGGCGCATTAAAAGTCTTAAAGATATTGCTAAACAACAAATGCGAGTAGCTGTTCACTTAGGCGCTTTTTATGGCAAAGAGTTTGAACAGTTGAAAGAAAACGATGCCACATTTGCAGAGACTCTGTTTACGACAACGGACGACTCTACACGACTAAGAATGCTGCAGTATGGTCGTATTGATGCTGTATTACATGATAAAACATTTCTTGAGTCTAGAGTTAAAAAAATGGGGCTCGATGGAAAGTTTATTTTTCTAGATTACCCCGTAAATGATGATCCTATCCATTTCATGTTCAGCAAAGCAAGTGTTCCCATTGATGATATTGAACGTATTAATAAAGCAGTCATAAAAATAGGCAAAACCAGATTCTATCAAAAACTGTATCATTATTCTTTAAGCAGCATTTTAGAAAAGCGGCCTTAAAAACCAGCTATTAGTTTATTATCGACATGCCTATAGAACAGTATCATTAAAAAATATCTTTAATTCTAAGTAACACTTACTCTGATTTACTAGGCTCGACTTCACGAATTTGATATCTTCCCAAACGAGAATCTTGAAAAAACCGATCATAGCGACCATCCATCTTAAGTTTACTAAGCCCCTTATTAAACTTATCAATTAACGCCTGAGCATTTTTTACCTTTTTACTAATAATTAAGTGATATGAAGTCACATTATAAGGTTTTAAATGATGATCAATAACACTAACAACATCTTCAGTCAGGCTTTTATGAAGAGTTGCATAACCTACATCTAAATCCGACGGAAAAATATCAATATGTTGTTTAGCCAACATTTTAAATGCTTCTATTTCACTAGGAATACGAATTATCCTTATATTTGGATTATCTTCTAATTGGTATGAATAACCCAATATACCACCTATTCTATAATCTGTTAAATCCTCATAGGTTTGCCATTTGAACTGATGACTTTTCCTCTTAAACAAAACAGAGGTTCCATCAACAACCGAGTCACTAAATAAAAACAGTTGTTTTCGCTCATCAGAAGGGCTCCAGATTAATGTGCCATGATATTTTCCCTTTTTACTACTTTCATAAGCACGCTTCCAAGGCAAAAAAACATATTTTACAGCTATTCCCACCTCAGCAAATGATTCAGTGACAATATGCGACCCAACCCCATAATGCTTAAGGCTTTTAGATAAATAGGGCAACCATTCACCATTTGCCAATACAACCTGCTCTTGATCACTTGCTTGGAGTGCTGATAGAGAAAACAGCAAGTGAAAAAACATGTATCTTGGCATAACCATAAAAGTGTCAACCACCAGAGCAAACTCAAAAGTTAACTATTCCTTTCTTATACCCATTTCGAACCAGATATTTGTAGTATAGATGGCAAAGTACGCTTTGAGTGCATCGTAGCCATATGTCCTGATCGTTTTTTGCACACCTCATCAATAACAGCTAGCCTTAATAATAAGGCAAAAAGTGTGCTCCCCTTATATATAACCTATGGTGAATAGGCATGAACTCCACCTATAAAGCTTTACTCATTGACTTACTACCTAG
The DNA here is from genome assembly GCF_000428585.1 of Zooshikella ganghwensis DSM 15267. Classification (GTDB taxonomy): domain Bacteria; phylum Pseudomonadota; class Gammaproteobacteria; order Pseudomonadales; family Zooshikellaceae; genus Zooshikella; species Zooshikella ganghwensis. The sequence goes on from NZ_AUAF01000023.1 coordinate 49,216, forward strand.
TCACTAGCAAAGGATACCGTTGTTTCTCTAAAAAATGATTTTATTAATGCTTTATTTTGTGCAATCAATTCTAAATCGATAAATGTTCTTTCTAGCAGTGATTCCCCCTTTTTAAGTGGCATCCGAGCAGTGCCTGTCTGTCGAATGTAATTCCATACCAGTTCATCAGGATTAAGATCAGGGGCATAGGGTGGCAAGAGAAAAATGCTTATTTTTCCTTGCTGTCTTGCTACAAATTGGCGTACTTTTTTGCTTTTATGCACTGGATGACCATCCA